>JBLNAA010000169.1:0-8235 GCA_050259135.1 Methylocystaceae bacterium
CCCTGGGGATCAGTGATATGGGCCTGCTCATCCCAGTCCGCAAACTCTCCATCCATTACAATGTCTGCCCAGGCAGGTGAGGCAAAAACCAAACAAAACATTGACACCACAACCACCAGTAACGCCATACTGGTTTTTTTCATATAACCTCGCCTCCCCATCATAAGGAATTACCTTCTACCTTTTGGTAAATACGAAGTATTGAGAAAGTAAATAATTAAGTAGCAAAACAATGACAATGACAGCAATTTTAGAGACTGCTGCATTAGAATATACATAAATATAGATAAGATTAACCCCAACTACTTCAATGGCCATAGTGGTCAATCTTGATAAGAAAAAAGAAAGAATTTCTTTAACAAAAATCCTAATAGAACAGAATGGTGTCATAAACACCAAAGTTTTATTAGCAAAATAGGCAAATAATACTGCACCAATGACCGATAAAGTATTGGCACTATTTATTTCAAAACCAATTAAATAATGAAAAGACCAAAAGATTAAAAAGTTAATTAGTGTGGTTAAGAAACCTACAAATATATAGCGTATATAATGCCCCAGACTCGCCACACTACTGTTACCTTTATTAAACAACACTTATCAATTACCTTTTTCCTTGCTTTTCTCGGTACCTTCTATCGCTTCCGAAATAATATAACGTGGTCTGGCTTTTACTTCATTATAAATCCTGGATATATAAGCACCGATTATACCTAAAGACAACATCGTCATCGATCCAGTAAACAGAATCAGAATAATTACGGTAGAAAAACCGCTTAATGAAAAACCTATAACATAATTATAGATGGTCTGTATGGTCAAAATTATTGAGATAATAAAAAATACCACACCAGAAAATACAGTCAAGTACAATGGTTTGCTTGAGTATGCCAATGTAGCGTTTAATGCCATCAATATCAGCCTTGCATTAGAGAAACGGCTGGTATCTCCTTCTCTTTCATCAACCTCAAATAATAACCTGGCTTTGTTAAACCCAGCCCAATCAACAAGGCCCCGAAAGAAGACATTTCCTTCATTGAAGGTTCTGATCGCATCAACAACTTGACGGGTCAATAGCTTAAAGTCGGACGAGTTATCAAGCTCCAGCCCCGAAACCCCAGTCAAAAGTTTATAAAAACCTTTAGCCATAAATCGATAGAAAAGGCTTTCCTTTCCTCGATTTGTTTTAACCGCTTCAACAATGTCTGCCTGCTCAGTTAATGCCAGGGTTAACATCTCTTTAATATATCGCGGAGGATGCTGCAAGTCCGAATCCATTATCAGATAATAATTTGCATTTACGTTAGCTAACCCAGCAAAAATAGCAGCTTCTTTTCCAAAGTTCCTTGAAAACCTTAAGCTGTATACATTGTCCATGCTTTCTATAATTCGGCCTATCTCAAGCCAGGTAGCATCTTCCGATCCGTCATCAATCAAAATAATACTAGCTGTTATTCCATCGTTTTCTAGCGTCTGCTTAATCGTACTGATGTTGTATTGGAGAGTTTTGGCTTCATTATAAATCGGAATAACTATCGCCAAGGTACAATCTGGTATGTATATGGTATTGGTCTCAGAAATATTGATCATACTATGCACCTTCCATATTCCCTGATCCTGTATTAACAATTAATAGATTGTTTTTTAACTAAGGAGGATATCAATTCATTGCCTCCTTTCGATTCTTAAAAGTAAGAATTACTATGATCAACAGAGCCATACCGGCAGTCATCCAACCGAACCAATATATTGGCGTCACAGTTCTGCAAAGCTCCAATATATGTGAACCGGCAGGCAGTTCTACAGAAACCAGGCTTTCATAACCTTGCAACGGAACCTTTTGACCATCAATATAAGCCTGCAACCCATCTATCAAAGCAACCGGGACGACTACTCTCTGTTTGCTTGGTAAAGTATAAGAGAAGGTGTACCCGTTTTTATTAATTTGGTAGTTGTTAACTGTAATAACACCAGGTATCTCAAAATCTTCACTGATTCCTAACCATTGAATCAGCATTTTCCTGGCCATAGGATCTCCAGTTAAAAAGCTGTGATAAATCGGGTTAGCACCTACAAATCCTATTTGGATACCTGCCACCTTTTTATAACCAAAAACTATGGCTGGACTATTCATATAATTAAAATTCCATACTACTTTATCTAAAGGCAAGGGAACGATAGTAAGCCATGGTAAACTATTCGAATCAAATGGCTGCCAGGTTACTTTTTCTCCTTTATCCGATTCAATATTCAGTTCACCACGCAGAGAAACCGATTGTCCGTATACATTTAAGAATTTTGGCTGTTTTGAAAATACGTCAACCGGGAATCCACTAAGATCAACTACAACCCTCCCTCCCTGTCGGGCATACTCGATTACCAACTGTTCTGCTGCTGTACGTGACCTCCAGCTAGACCCTGATAATATTAGCAGAGGGTATGACTTTAATTCGCTTAAATGATAGTCGTCAATATTTGGAGAATTCCCTATTTGTAATGATGGGAACTGCATAGCATACATACTTGCAAATTTGCCAATCGCCAGCCCCTGTGGTCTGGCAACTAAAAAGTATGGGTAATTTAAACCATGCCAATAACTTAATTTAGACTCAGTAAGTTCAACTTTTTGATACCCGTATCTCTTCATTAATTTATTCATAGTTTTGGAGCTTTTTATACCATACGGATTAGCGACAACATCTGTTGCTCCAAGAAAATATAGTTGTTTAATAGCAAAGGGATATAGCTTATGTTCCATTGCCGTATTAAGAAGCATAATATTATTCGCGGTTGTTGCCCCTTGCCAGGCCCAACCAAATACCTGTTCGCGATGGCCTGCAACCGAAAAAAGCAATGATGGTGCTGAACCTAGTGTACTAATATCTAGAGTGGCTACCCGCCATCCAGGGGCAGCTTTTAATTTTTTGCTGACGTCTAAGACTTGAGCAGGCATTTGTCCTGGATAAATAAGTTTGCTGGCTGCATATGCCGAATCAGTAATTACCAGAAGCAATAGACCAATAATGATTATCTGTAAGACCGGTTTGGGGGTCTTAATCCGAGGATAAGCAATAACAGCAGCCATGGATGACAGTAACATCAAACTGGCTATACTACGAAATCTAAAAGGCCATAACATATCCGACAAAGGCATTAACCGATGTAACCAGGAAAAAGAAGGAAAAGATATTATAATAAGTAACATTCCTACAGTAAATAATGTACGACTCCAGACCGGTCTTTGTTTCCAGGTTACTATCATTAATATCATCAAAGGCAGCAGGCTTATTCCCAAATAAGGGAATTCCCTATCAACCCTGAATTTAAGCGGATTAAATGCATCTATAAAGGACAAGTAAAACACTCCGCCGCTGGCAGCCGACCCCATGCCAACTATTCCTCCACTTAAAGCGGGGAGTAACCACCATGCGGACAAAAGTACACCCAAAATCAGAGCGCCTATTGCGCGTCCAGCCTGCTTCAATGAACTGCCCCCATACAACCAGTGAAATACCGTCGCAAGAAATAAGGCAACACAATCAACTGCGCCCATCATGGCATGACATAAAACTGCAAGCTGAACCAGAATAACAGTTGCAACAAAATAACCCCAGGACTTCTTCTTTTCTAGAACATTTAGGTAACAAGCTACCAATATAGGCAGCAAGGCGGTAGACAATACTCGGGGAAAGTTGCCTTCAGAAAAGGCGACTCTGACATTATCCGGCCATATCAACCATATAACCGCCAGAATCATACAGATTCCCAGAGGTATCCTTTTGCGCCACATCAGCCAACCGAATGCTCCAATCAGGGCACAAAGAAAAATGTAATAATAGCTGGCTTTAAATATGTTACCGGTTAAAAAATTTAATCCAGCCAGACTGTAGTAGGGCAAGGGAGCCCAATACCGAAATGGCTGGCAGCCATTGTACCAGGTAGCCCAAAACTGCGGGAAATAATTACCCTGCTTAATTTGTTCAGTAAGGAATTCAGCTTTATATAGATGTCCCCAAGCATCTGAGCCCCAGGGGTAACTATTAGGTTGGACAGCGGCTAAAACTGGGTAGTAAGCTGCTATTGCTGCTGCGGTCAATACGATAATTATTATCGCCAGTTTCCACCAGGTGATCTGCGGGCGCGGATTTTCATCCTCTGCCACTATCACTGGCTCGGTTTCTCTCTCCTCAACCTGAACCAGTTCATCTTCTGCAGTTTCGTTATCAAGCGCATCATATGATGCCGCTAACTCAGCCAGTACTTCATTGTTAACCATCACTGCAGGAGGTAAATCAGTATCGTTTAACACCGTTGGCGGTACTGTTGCCGAGGGTATAAACTGAAGCCCTGGCTCCTGTCCAGCCAGCAAATGATAGGGTATACGCTGGGTTACCTCCACCCCTTTAGTTGGATTTTCCCAGGCGACCAATTTGGTCAGATGGGAACCGCGATCAGCCAGCAAATCAGCTAACAAGTTAAAGAAATGGGCAGCGATGTTTTCAGTAAAGGGCTGAAACCTGTCGAATGGTTCCATATCATTAAGCACGGTTCTTTGATAGGGTTTTAGAACCGAGTTAATCAGTTTTTCCAGGTCTTCAAAGCGCACTAACCCTTTGCCGTTAACTGGTACTTCAACTTCAAATTGCAGTTGCCAGGAATGGCTGTGAGTCTGGCCCCTTTTACCATTAAATACCGCATAATGGCTGGCATTAAGAAACCCCATGAGCCGAAGGGTCATGGTCAATGTTTCATTATTGTCCATATTCATGTTTTCACGGTCATTATCCATACCGTAACCCCATATGCCATTGCCGCTAACCATATACCCAGCAGTAAATACACGAATTCGACACAATTGGTTTTCAACCTGTTTTTGGTCACAATAAGCCAAGTATATTAATTATAGATCATTTGTCCTAGGACATTAAGCGAAAATTTCTTCCAATATCCAAAAAAGGAGGCCGCTTTAAGCTGCCTCCTTTTTCGGGCTATCAACAAATTTTATGTTTCAGAATTGATAACCTATAATTTTATACCGTATTCTTTCCAGCGTTTATTAACTAAATCTTTCATTTCTCCTGCCATGACAATATCATCCGGCCATTCTCGATAGTGGCCGTCAAGCGGTCCTTTACGGGTAGCATCAATCCCTAATTTATTACCCAGGTGAGCCATCGGTGAAGCATGGTCAAGAGCATCAACCGGTCCTTCCACTACCAACAGATCGCGCCGGGCATCAACATTATTGAAAACCTTCCACATTACCGCCGAAAGATCATGGGGATCAATGGTCTCATCGATGATAATTACAAACTTGGTGAACATCATTTGCCCCATGCCCCACACCATATTCATCAATTTCTTGGCCTGACCGGGATAATTCTTTTTAATGGAGATGATAACGCAGCCATGAAAAACTCCCTCTAAGGGCATGTTCATATCAACTACTTCCGGGGCCATTAACTTTAACAGAGTCAGGAAAATCCGTTCAGTAGCCTTACCCAGGTAACAATCCTCCATGGGAGGACGGCCGACAATGGTGGTCATATATACCGGCCGACGACGCCGAGTTATACAGGTGACATGAAATACCGGGTAATCATCGGCCAGGGAATAATAGCCGGTATGATCACCAAACGGACCTTCCCTTCTCAGCTCACCGGGCCGCACATAACCTTCCAGAATTATTTCAGCCTGGGCAGGTACTTCCAGGTCTAAGGTCTTGCATTTTACCATTTCCACGGGTTCTTTACGCAGGAATCCCGCCAACAGCAGTTCATCAATGTCGCGCGGCATCGGAGCGGTTGCTGAGTACACTACTGCTGGATCAGCACCAATCGCTACTGCTACCGGCATGTCCTCTCCCCGGGCGGCATAGAGGCGATAATTTTCTGCCCCATCATGATGCAGGTGCCAGTGCATACCCGTGGTTTCACGATCATAAACCTGCAGGCGATACATTCCCATATTACGCCTTCCCGTCTCCGGGTTTTTAGTGAACACCAGCGGCAGGGTGATAAAGCGTCCGCCATCTTCAGGCCAGCACTGCAGGACCGGCAATTTAGTGAGATCCACCTCCTGCTCCACAACCTCCTGACAGGGACCGTTTTTGACTGTTCGGGGAAAAAATTTGGATATCTGGGTTAGCTGCGGAACCATGCGCAGTTTCCCCATCAATGACGGGGGCATCCCTCCGGCCATGTCCATAAAAGCCATTAACTGTTCACCAATGTCATCAAAGTTCTCTACTTCCAGCGCCATACCCATACGCTGGTAGCTGCCCATACTATTTATCAATACCGGCATCTCGCTGCCCTTAACATTTTCAAACAGCAATGCCGGTCCATATGCCTTACTTACCCGGTCAGTTATTTCCGTTATTTCTAAATAGGTATCTACTTCGGTTTTTACTCTTACCAACTCGCCAGCTTTATCCAATGCGGCAATAAAATCACCCAGTCCATGGTAGGCCATTATTTATACCTCCTTTGCATCAGTATACCGAAAGAATTGACCCCAGGTACATTGTTTTGTGAGAAACAGTTCAAGTAGGAAGGTATATGATGTAAGCTTATAATATTACATGGCGTATTATTAGCGAGCCAAGAGTGAGGAGGGCGAATGGAATGCCTGTAGCGGACGAGGTGCTGGTAGCCAGAGCCCTGGAGGGAAATGTAAATTCCTTTGAGGAATTGGTCATGCGCTATCAGCGTCAGGTTTATGCAGTCTGCTATCGCATGCTGGGCCAAAAGGAAGATGCTGAAGACCTGGCTCAGGAGGTATTCCTCACCGTTTATGAAAAGCTAAATTATTTCGATCTTAAGAGGACTTTTGCCCCCTGGCTATATCGAATTGCTGTCAATTGCTGCCTGAGTCGCCTGCGTAAGAATCGCAAAGTAGTTTTCGTAAACTTTGATGATGGTATCTATACTGAACCAGATATCGCTTCCGATCACTGGGATAATCCAGAATTGGCTCTGGAACGGCTGGAGCAAAAAGAGATTATTCAACAAGCGCTGATGGAACTTCCTGAGTCATACCGCATGGTATTAATTCTACGCTATCAACTGGATCTGACTAACCAGGAAATAGCCAGCATGTTGGGTATAACCCGGGAAAATGTTGAAGTCCGAATACATAGAGCTCGAAAGGCACTGCGTAAAGTACTGGTATCGCCGACCCGGGGAGGATGGTCTTATGAATTGCCAGCAAGTAAATAAAATGCTTGAACGCTTCGATGAAGGAGAGCTTCCTCATCAGATTTCCACGCAACTTGAAGCCCATTTGCAAAACTGCGCTAGCTGTCAAGTGAAGCGGCAACTGGTAAAAAAAGAAAGGTTGTGCCTCCAGGGGGACACTGATATTCCCACCCTATCTGCTAACTTTACTGAGATGGTAATGGCTCGGATTACTGCAGCACCGCGCCAATCATTACCGCCTCTGGTTCCCATCTGGGTAGAATGGACCAGGCGGTATCCAACCCTATTGGGTGCTGCTGCTGTAATTTTACTCTTTATCTTCCCCCTAATCGGCCAAACAGACGGCCATAAAGAACTTACCTCCTCAAAACTGCCGGTAGTTCAAAAGATGGCTGCTGTTGATCGAAGCCAGAATGTGCCTTATGCCTCAGAAGTAAATCCTATTGCCAAGCCTGATATAAACCCAATAGCTATACCTGGTGAATACGGTTATCGAAAAGAGGCTCCAACCATCAATAACACGGAAGGGCCCTCCCGGTCCACCCAGTCCAAGAGCCTGACTGGCAGCAATGAGGCTGTATTACCCCAAGTCGCTGCTGGTACCCTCAGGACCATGAATATGGAGGCTGCAGATAAGGCAGCAAAACCTCCCACGGTAGTTCCTACCTATATACCATCGGGTTATACTTTGGATAAGATCGAGGTAAATACTGACAACCAGGTTACTGTCAGTTATCTGGCAGCCACTGACCAATCTGCTGCTCCGCTGATAATCAGTATCATTGCCCAAACTGATAAGCAGAAAACTAAAAAAGCGCTGGTTGAAGACGAAAGCAAAACATCTAAAACCGAAAGTCAGCAGGTGTCAGCCATTACTTCTTTGACTGCTAGTAATCAGGTGCAGGGAGATTACTCAGGCTATACCTACCTTATCAGTACCAATATTCAGCTCAAACCTGAAGAAATGGACAATTTGGCTCGTTCATTAGAACCAAGGCAGCTATAGCAAAAAGCGGGTTTAAAACCCGCTTTTTTT
>JBLNAA010000170.1:0-3340 GCA_050259135.1 Methylocystaceae bacterium
GCCGGCGGCCGCCTCAAATTTATCATTCGCGGCGGCGTTGGTGTTGATAACATTGACGTCAAATATGCGATGGAAAATGGTATTAAGGTTATGAATACACCAGGTGCCAGCAGCGCCTCGGTAGCCGAACTGACAATTGCTCATATGTTCGCGGTAGCCCGCTTTTTAGAGTGTTCCAATGTTAGTATGCGGGAAGGTAAATGGGAAAAGAAAAAATATGAAGGGGTTGAACTATCGGGTAAGACCCTGGGGTTAATCGGTTTTGGAAGGATTGCCCGTGAAGTAGCCAAACGGGCTGAAGCCCTGGGGATGCGGGTAATTTATACCGATATTCGGCCGATGAATAATGATCTGTATGAATACTGCGAACTTGATGAGCTCTTAAAACGTTCGGATTTTGTTTCACTGCATATTCCGTATGACAAAGAAAAAGGTGCAGTTATTACCAGCCGTGAATTTGCGCTGATGAAAGATGGTGCTTATCTGGTTAACTGCGCACGCGGAGGTCTGGTCAACGAGGGTGATCTCCTCGATGCTTTGGAAAAAGGTAAACTGGCTGGTGCCTGTGTGGACACGTTTGAAGAAGAGCCGACTCCTAATGAAGCCCTGGTCAAACATCCCCGGGTATCGGTAACACCCCATATCGGAGCCAGTACCGTGGAAGCGCAGCAGCGTATCGGCCGGGAAGTGGTAAATCTAATTATGGAGCATGCACCCCAGCTTCAATAGCGGGAAAGCATATTTTTTGGAGGGAACAATTTTGGCAGTTGTTAGGCCTTTTCAGGCGATAAGACCGCAAGCGGATATGGCAGACCAGGTAGCAGCGCTGCCTTACGATGTGATGAGCTCAGAGGAAGCCCGTGAGATGGTAAAGGACAACCCCTATTCCTTTTTACATGTCGATAAGGCTGAGATTGATCTCGATCCGGCGGTTAACCTTTATGATTCTCAGGTTTATGCACAAGCCCGTTCCAACCTGGAAAAACTGCAGGCAGACGGTGTATTGATTAAAGATGCGGAACCTCGGCTTTATATTTATCGCTTGATTATGCAGGGACGGAGTCAGACCGGAGTAGTAGGATGTACTTCAATTGATGACTATCTTCAAAATGCGATAAAAAAACATGAACACACCCGGGCTGACAAAGAACAAGACCGTATCAGACATGTTAATATCTGCAATGCCAACACCGGGCCAATATTTTTGACCTACCGGGCGCAGAAGGAGATTAACCTGCTGGTGGACAAGTGGACCCGGACCGATCCTTTATACAACTTTACGGCTGAAGATGGAGTAACCCATATGGTTTGGGCTATCAACAACGAGCAGGATATCAATCAGCTGCGTCAGCTGTTCGCCGGCGTTGAATGTTTGTATATAGCTGATGGGCACCACCGCTGCGCTTCAGCAGTTAAGGTTGGCCAGATGCGTCGGGAGCAAAAAACGGTTTTTACCGGTAACGAAGAATTTAACTATTTCCTGTCGGTGATATTTCCTGATCAGGATCTATATATTATGGACTACAATCGGGTAGTTCAGGATCTTAATGGTTATGACCGTGAGGAATTTATTCGGCAGGTATCGGATAAATTTATTATTAAACCGGCAGCAGGAACTGAATCTTTCAGACCGCAGCGAAAACATACCTTTGGTATGTATCTGGATGGCGAATGGTATGAATTAACAGCTAAAGATGGCAGTTTTGCCGCTGACGATCCGGTGGAACGTCTGGATGTTTCAATTCTGCAGAACAATCTGCTGCAGCCTATTTTAGGGATTAGCGATCCCCGTACCGACAAGCGCATAGATTTTATCGGTGGTATTCGCGGACTCGGCGAACTGGAGAAACGGGTTAAAAGTGGAATGCGGGTAGCATTTTCCATGTACCCGACCACCATTGAAGACCTGATGAATATTGCAGATGCCGGGGAGGTTATGCCTCCCAAATCGACCTGGTTTGAGCCCAAGTTACGCAGTGGTTTGTTCATTCATGAGTTAAGTTAGCTAGTCTCACCACACACTTGGAGGTAGCATATATGGATAAATTGTTGATTGGATGGCAGCACGGTGTGGATCAGGCAGCAGTTAACCGTTTGGGGGCCCTCATTACTGATATGAGGCCGGGGGATGAAGTGACAATAACGCTGGAGAAAGCAGAAGATGAGGAAATGTGGCCTATTCTGCAGGTATTGGGGGAGAATGGGTTCCGAGTCAAGGAACAGGGTGAAAAAGCAGGAAAATCTTTTATTCAAGCTCAAAGGATGTATCACTAGAAACACTATGCACGCAGCGAGGAAGCAGTAAGGGCTTCCTCGCTGTTTTTTATGACCTCAACTTTCGTATTTGGAAGGGCGGATTACCACGGTGGCACCCTGCAGCTTCGGGAACAATTGCCGCTTACCTCCTGCCTTATCGGGTACCGCACCAACAGCGCCTCCATGCGCTGATGGCGCTCTCGCTGCTTCGTGCAGCTCGCCCCAGTTCGGGTCGTCGGTTTCGCGGATTGTTTCTCGAAGCCTTGAAAACAGCCACCTTAGGTACTCCGCCCTTATACAAGCACTACGTCAAGTTAGAAAGCTGTTTTATGACCTGGTAATGAGAAGGTGATAAGAAGTGGACCAAACTAAATCAATCATTGCGATCTATACCGGGAACGGAAAAGGTAAAACTACCGCTGCGGTTGGGCAGATTATCCGCGTCTGTGGTGCCGGGTGGCGGGTTGGGCTTATCCGCTGGTTAAAAGATGAGACTTCATCAGAGATGGCAGTACTTCAGCAAATACCAGGGCTGACGATTAAAACTGCCAGTCCGGGGTTCAAAGGCTTTTTTTCTGATTTACCCGCTGCCCGCCAACAAACGATTGTGGAAGAGAGTCTCGCCGCGCTGGCTCTGGCGGAAGAATGGCTTAAAAAGGGTGATCTTAACCTGCTGGTATTAGATGAACTAATGGTGGCAGTTGACTTTAAGATTATTACTCAAGAAAGGGTAATCCATTTATTTAATCTGGCCCGGGACAAGGCGGTAGATCTGGTGGTAACGGGGCGGGGTTCTAATACCGAAATATTTAAGGCAGCCGACCTGATAACGGAGATGAAGGAGGTGAAACATCCTTACACCAGTGGTTATCCGGCTCGGCGAGGTTACGATTATTAATCTTTATTATTTAGGGGGAGGAGAATATGGCTTTATACGAGTTTGAGAGAAAAGTTCCGGTGATCAGCGACCAGAATACTTATGTCCATCCGGAGGCGGTGGTGATTGGTGATGTGATTATCGGTGACAATTGCTTTATCGGCCCCTGTGCCGTACTGCGCGGAGATTACGGGCAAATTGTCATCG
>JBLNAA010000171.1:0-2773 GCA_050259135.1 Methylocystaceae bacterium
TTCAATACCATATTGTTTTTAATAATAATATTTGTCCTTACTGCTATTAATTTGGGCAGCCCTAACAAACCTACTGTGTCTGCCACTGAAAAAAGGGTTTTGGCACCAATGCCCTCCTTTACCGCGAAAGCGCTGTTTTCCGGCAGTTACTTCCGTGGATTTGAAGCCCACTTTTCGGATACCTTCGCTTTCCGGGAAGGTATGGCCCGTGCCGGAGCCGGAGTACGAGAGCTTAAAGGGGTAAAAGTGGGCGATCAGGCTGACATTTTTGTTAACCATAATGCCGGTATTGGCGGTCAGGAAAAACCTTCAGCCCAAACCAATGGTGATAACAATAATGGCGGGCAGCTCCTGGGAACTGTCCTGATTTTGAGTGACCGGGCCATGGAAGTTAATAAATTTAACCCCCAGACTACCAATGACTATGCCGAGGCGATTAATCAATTACAGGAACGGCTGGGCAATACCCGGATATATTCGCTGCTGGCACCAACCCAAATTGAGTTTTCCGCTCCCAAATACCGGGAACTGTCATACTCTGAGCAAAAGGTTATCAACTATGTTAACCGCCGCCTGACACCTACCGTGGTGCCAATCGATGCTTATAAGGCTCTGCAGCAGCATACCTCTGAGTATATCTTTTTCCGGACTGATCATCACTGGACAGCTCTGGGGGCTTATTATGCTTATTGCGAGTTCATTCGGGCTGCCGGTGCCGACCCCATACCCTTAAACCGATATAAACAACAGCAAAAGTCAGGATTTGAAGGTTCATTCTACAACCTTACTTTGAATAAAGCCTTAACCAAAAATCCGGATACCCTGGTTTATTATCAGCCGCTGGTAAACAGCCAATTCACTGTATACCGGCCGGAAGGAACCAAGAATCTGCAGGTCCTGAACCTGGAGAATTTAAATACTCAATATAAATACAGCGTATTTTTAGGTGGAGATCATCCCCTGGGGATCATCACCACTGATGTGAAAAATGGTAAGAAATTAGCCATTATCAAGGACTCCTACGGCAATGCTTTTATCCCCTTTTTACTGCCGCATTATCAGGAGATCCTGGTGATTGACCCCCGCTATTATAAAGATGATCTGGGGAAAATGATACGGGATCACGGTGTACAGGAATTACTAGTTCTGGATTACGCCATAGCTCCCCGCTTTGAGACTTATGTAAAATCGATACAGGAATTGACCGGCCGAACCAGCCATCTGTAACTCAGAATATATAAAGTTGTCTCTATCAGGAGACAGCTTTATATATTCATCTATACTTGCCCGCACTCACCCGGCCGGAAATCATCTTCTTCCCATTTTACTAAGTTTTTCACTCCTCTCTGGCACTCAATCTATTTAATCACCATATTATAAACAAACCTGGTATATGAGGAGAGTGAACGTTTTGATCACGAATTTAAGCCCCGAGGAATTCGTTTCCCGTTCCCTGGAGCTTAACCTGTTTTTCCTGCGCATAATGAAAGAACATGCTATCTTTCTCGAAGCAGGATTCCCCGCCAAGGACAAGTCCTATATGGACCGTTCTGACCGGTTTAAAGCCGATTTTGGTACTCTTTTGGCAGAAACTGTTGGTCTGGCCAATGGCCATATCAGCCAATCATCTCTTAACAGCGGACAATTTTTTACTAATCGTACCATGGATGCAGAAAAGAAGACCCAGGAGCTTTCAGGAATACCAATTGATACTGATCTGACAGCCGCGGAAATGAATTTAACTGCTGGTACCGGTGACGCTTCAATGGAAGAAGCAGTCAGGTCCTTAAATCAGCGGGTTCTGGCTTTGACCCGATCTTTTGCGGATTTCAAGAAGGCATTATTGGCTGACATATCGGCCTGCCAGTTATTCAATTGGAACTTTCCGGGTATATTCGAACATATGATCCATGAAGCTGATAATTTTCAGCAACATTTAGAGCAACTGGATACCGGTAATGTTATGGACCCCCTGGTTGGCATTGTTGATGAGAAGGTTTTCTGGGATAAGGATATGGCCGAGCATTTGCTGGTAATTGCTCATTACCTGGATCCATCCGAAATGGCCTTGATCAAGAAGGCCAATAAACTGGCAGCGATGATGATGGATCTGGATAAGCGGGCTACCGACTTAATGTATAATCGGAATAACTCTGAGCTTAACCAGTTGGTGGTTGAAGAGATTAAGTCCGTTACCGAAGTCCGCGACTTCAAATTTACCGGCGAAGAGCTGATTTTGGAATGCAAGGTAAAATCTGTGCTCAGCCCCTTATTGGCCGACCATGTCGTCCGTGAAGCCAATTATTTTCTTTACACCCTCGAAGAAACCCCACGAATGGGCAGTAAATCCAAGGTTAAAACCAAAGCCAAAAACAAGGCCAGAAGAAGAAGGTAATTTTTAATACTTGGTTCTGCAGCCGCTTTTCTTCAATCCGAAGAAAAGCGGTTTTACGTCTCAGGGAAACTCAGTTTTTACTAATCGTAAAGCAGGGGATCTTGTGGTTTTAGCGAATTGTATCCAAAGAACAATGATTAATTTGGATGTCGAAAGGGTGTTACATATGGAAGGGTCCCTGCTGGAGAAAAACACTCAGTCTGCGCACCACCGGGTACACCTGGCCATGGCCATAATAGTCGGGTTGGCAGCCACTTCTAATATCGGCATGTTAGTAAAAAATCTGGATCAGAATTTTACCTGGTTGATGCTGCTTTCCATGCTGATTATCTCCTATACCTTAATTGGTCTTTCCTGGTTATATACCAGAAATAAAAT
>JBLNAA010000172.1:0-2884 GCA_050259135.1 Methylocystaceae bacterium
ATGTTTCCTAAACCGCCAGCATTAGAAATAGCTGCACACAATTCTGATTCGCAAAGCCACAGCATTCCCCCGCAGATAATGGGGTATTCAATACCATACAACTCGGTAATTCTGGTTTTCATACTATCTCCCCCTATATATGCTTTGTTATATATTAAGTATACCATATGAAAAATATTCGGCAAAGTAATCTTTTACTATTAGTAATAAAAATTGGCTTACGGATTCGGCAATACTGTTCCTGGTATGCGTTAAGAATCACCTGGCTACTTCTTACTAGTAGCCAGGAGCATCCCAATCCCGATTTCCCAGCGGCTAATATAACACCTGACTTATAACCCAAAGCAGATCTTCGGTTTGTTTCCCCTTATTAGTTTCCAAACCTAACTGTCAAATTCTTTACTAACTGTTTCTTGTTTTTAACCGTATTAGAATAATGTATACTAGATACATTATTAAGTCACGCCTTCCATATAATGTCTACCCTTCAGAAACATGTAACTAATGGCAGTCCCTAATTCTTAATAATCCGGTTAGTAAAAATTTTAAAAGAGGTGATTTGGTGTTCAAGACCTACCAAGAAGTAATGTCCTATTGTCAAACACAGGGTATTTGCATGATCGATTTTAAAATGGTTGACCTCCTGGGACGCTGGCGTCATTTAACCATACCAGTAGGGCGTTTTACCCCCAAAACACTTACCAGTGGTATCGGCTTTGACGGTTCCAACTACGGATTTGCCCCGGTTGAAAAAAGTGACATGGTCTTTATCCCTGATATATCCACCGCATCAATTGACCCCTTCGTAGAAGTACCCACTCTTTCCATGATCGGCGATGTCTTTGTAATAGGCAATCCTCATCGTCGCTTTGAGCAGGACCCACGGGCAGTTGCCATTAAAGCAGAAGAATACATGAGTAAATTGGGTGTGGCCGATGAAATGCGGATTGGCCCTGAGTTCGAGTATTATGTTTTTGATCATATGAGCTGTGAAGTCAATCCTAATAGTACAGCTTTTACCATTGATGCTGAGCAGGCCGATTGGAACAGCGGTGATAACTCCTGCATCAACCAGGGGTACAAGGTTCCGCACAAGGGTGGTTATCATGTAACTCCCCCACTGGATGTCAACTATGATTTGCGCAGTAAGATGTGTATGCTGCTGGAAGAACGCGGAGTACTGGTGAAATACCATCACCCCGAAGTCGGTGGCCCCGGCCAGTTTGAAATCGAAGTAGAATTTGGCGGTATGCGGGAAATGGCAGATAAGACCATGCTGACCAAGTATATTATCAAAAATGCTGCCTTTGCTGATGGTAAGACGGTCACCTTCATGCCCAAGCCGCTTTACGGCGAAGCCGGCAGTGGATTGCATGTACATATGCACCTGTTTAAGGATGGGGAACCCCTGTTTTACGATGAAAATGGCTATTCGGGCTTAAGTGAACTGGCTCTGAACTTCCTGGCGGGTATCCTGCATCATGGACCTGCCATGTGTGCCTTCACCGATCCCAGCACCAACTCCTACAAACGCCTGGTACCAGGCTACGAAGCCCCGGTCAGCCTCTGCTTTGCAACTGCTAACCGCAGCGCGGTAATCCGGGTTCCTGATTATGCCCGGGCACCGGAGGACAAACGCTTTGAAGTCAGATGCGCCGATGCCACTTGTAATCCCTACTTTGCTTATGCCGCCATGTTGATGGCTGGCCTGGACGGTGTACAAAAGAAAATGAACCCAACGGAAATGGGCTTTGGCCCGTACGATGTTAATTTATATAATCTGCCCAAAGAAGAACAGGCTAAGATCAAAGCCCTGCCCACCAATCTGGAGGGAGCCCTGGATGCTCTGGAAGCTGACCATGAGTTCTTGCTCCAGGGTGATGTCTTCTCTCAGCGTCTGATTGAAATCTGGATTGAGAAGAAGCGTGCCGAAGCCAAGAAAATTAACCAGATACCTCATCCTGCCGAGTTTATTGAGTATTATGATCTGTAAAAAACACTTTATCCTGCTTAAGTAATCGCAGGTTTGACCAGAGGGAGCATTCGAGCTCCCTCTTTTCTTTGCCCGCTAAAATCAATATAGTCAAAAGGGGAATGCTTGTATTAATATATTTGCTTAAAAATGGAGGGTATTAGATGGCTGATAATATAAGACAAGTTGAAGTAAATCTGATCACACCAGGTAAATTGGCCGGGAGCTGCCGTAATAATCAGCCGATTACTGTCGACTACTCTAACCAATATTAGAAGGACAGGGTTATACCCCCATGGAACTGCTTCTTACCAGTTTAGCTTCTTGCAGTGGTGCTACCGTGGTCAGCATTTTGCAGAAGAAACATAAACAGATTGACGGTTTTAAGGTTACTGCCTGCGGCACCAAACGACCTGAGCCACCCGGTGCCTTCCAACAGATTAACCTGCATTTTGATCTGCAATCTCCCGATGCGGCGGCGCCGGACCTGGAACGCTCCATTCAACTGGCCGAGGAAAAACATTGCCCGGTCTGGGCCATGCTCAAAGGCAATGTAGAAATAACCACCAACTATAGCATTAACCAAAAATGAGAAAAGGTGCCAGGCACCTTTTCTCATTTTTCTGTTATCTCTTCTGTTTACAGATAGCAGTCGTTTATGTGCTGCAGTCTTGATTTGCCAACCGTTATTTCATTGACAGCATTGGCGATGAGCTCAAAGCTCTGAGGCAGACAACAGGCGCAAAAGACGACCTTTTCACCATATTCAGCGGTCAGGTTAACTACCTGCTGCTGCTCCAGGTAGTATTTAACCTGAGCGGACAAATGATAATCAACCACCACCTCGATAATCCGGTACAATTGTACGGTCCTAATCCCTGCCGCCGCAATTCCCTCTTGAGCCGCCTGGCT
>JBLNAA010000173.1:0-10295 GCA_050259135.1 Methylocystaceae bacterium
CTATGCCCTATCGGGAAAGTGATGAAATAATCACTTTCTTTGCTCCTGATATCGGCAAGAAAAAGGCTCTGGCCCGGGGGGTAAAAAAGGCCAAAAGTGCACTGAGGGCACCGCTGCAGCCATTTTGCCATTCCAAGCTGTTTATGGTCCAGGGACGTGAGCTGGATACTATTACCCAGGCGGCGATTATTGATTTCTTTCCGGCTTTGCGGGATGAGTTTACCCTGTCACTTACGGCAATGTATATCATGGAACTCCTGGATAAGGGCCTAAGTGAAAATGAATCGGCTCCGCTAATATTTCGCTTAACGCTGGCCGTACTGGAAGGTATAGCCGCTGGTATTGAATCAGCCTTGCTGCTTCGATTTTTTGAATTAAATCTAATGGCGTGCCTGGGTTATCGACCACAGCTGCAGTATTGTACCTGCTGTCGGCAAACCTCACACCTGACCGCCTTTTCTCCGGCGCTCGGGGGGATAATTTGTGCTGAATGCAGCCAGAATGATATCAATCTGATGAGACAAACCATCTCTGGCGAAACTCTGGGGATTATGCGCTTGCTGCTGGGTGGTGAGGTGCAGGTCTGCCGCCGCCTGAAAATTACACCGGATTCACTGCACGAATTGGAAAGCATCATGGAAGCTTTTTGGCTGTATCATCTAGAACAGCCTTTACAAATGAAATCCTTGCTGCATAAATTTGCTGCTGATTCATCACCCCGATAAAAACATTTAAGAGATACCATTTTTTCATTATTTTTTGTCGGCTGGGAAAAATAATGACGGGATTTTGCTTGCACACTGCCGGGAGCCATCAGTATAATGAAGTGCAGATAACAATAATATAACCACGGCGATGAAAAAGAGGTGCTGGTCGAAACTGCCATCAGCGAGCGGGAGATGGTGTAAGCCCCGAGGTAATTTCAGCAGCATGGCGCTTTTGGAGTCAGAGGAGGAAAACCGGCAGTCAAGGCCGGCGAGTAAAACCTCATTTTTATAAGGTGGAGTAGGGCATTACTGCCGGACTCAACCAGGGTGGAACCGCGGGTAATAAAGCCCGTCCCTGATTACAGGGGCGGGCTTTTCGTTTATCTTGATATGCCGGCCAAGCAAGTAAAGAGGAGTCGGTGGAATCACCCGAATACTAGCCAAACAGTTAATTGTTTAAGGAGGAAAGACCATGACTTTTCAGGAAATCATCCTGACACTGCAGCAATATTGGAGTGAGCAGGGATGTATTATTCAACAGCCCTATGATCTGGAAAAAGGCGCTGGGACAATGAACCCGGCCACCTTTTTACGTGCTCTGGGACCAGAACCTTTCAATGTAGCCTATGTCGAACCATCGCGGCGCCCGACTGATGGACGTTATGGCGAAAACCCCAATCGACTTCAGCACTATTATCAATTTCAAGTAATTTTAAAACCGTCACCGGACAAGGTGCTGGACCTGTATCTGGACAGCCTTCGCCGCCTGGGGATAGTACCCGAGGAGCATGATGTCCGCTTTGTCGAAGACAACTGGGAATCACCGACTATGGGAGCCTGGGGTCTGGGCTGGGAAGTATGGCTGGACGGTATGGAGGTTACCCAGTTTACCTACTTTCAGCAATGCGGGGGTTTTGACTGCAATCCGGTCTGTGCCGAAATTACCTACGGGATTGAACGCCTGGCCATGTATATCCAGAACAAAGAAAATGTGTACGATATCATCTGGGTCAATGACATAACCTATGGAGATGTTCATCATCAGGGTGAGGTCGACCATTCCACCTATAACTTTGAAGTGGCTGATGTATCTATGCTGACCACCATGTTCAGCCTGTGCGAACAGGAAGCTGACCGGGTGTTGAAAGCAGGGTTGGTCTTGCCGGGCTATGATTACGTACTGAAATGTTCGCATTTATTTAACCTGCTTGATGCCCGGGGAGCAATCAGTGTTACCGAAAGAATGTCCTATATCCTCAAAGTGCGTACCCTGGCCCGATTGGCGGCAAGCCAGTATTTGGCCCAACGTGAAAGACTGGGTTTCCCGCTGCTTAAGGACCCGGTCTGGCGTGAAAGATTAGGTATTGATCAAAAGGAGGAGGCATAGCTGTGAGCCGAGATTTACTATTAGAAATTGGTCTGGAAGAAATGCCTTCTGCCTATATGCCAGAAGGTCTTAAAAACCTGGAGGAAATGGCCAGTATTAGATTGAAAGAAGCCCGCCTGGAGTATTCGACGATCAAGGTCTATGGTACCCCCCGCCGTCTGTGCCTCATAGTGGAAGACCTGGCATCAGAACAAACTAATGCGGTTATTGAGAGTCGTGGTCCCCGAAAGGACAAAGCTTACAATGAGGATGGCAGTTTGACTAAAGCCGGAGAGGGATTTGCCCGCGGTCAGAAGGTCAGCCCGGAAAGCCTTCAAATTCGTGAACAAAACGGAGTTGAATACATCTATGCAGTCCGTGAAGAATTAGGTAGGCCTACGATGGAGGTACTAACTTCACTGCTGCCGGAGCTTATTAAAGCACTTCCCTTTCCCAAGTCCATGCGCTGGGGTTACTATGAAATGAGATTCCCCCGGCCAATTCGCTGGCTGGTTGCTCTTTATGACGGCCAGATAATGGATCTGACCCTGGAAAATGTGACCGCGGGCAATGTTACTTATGGTCACCGCTTTTTAGCCCCCCAGGCTCTGGCAGTTAATAGTGTAGAGGAATACCTGGAAGCACTGGCCGGAGCATATGTAATTGTTGATCAGAATGAACGCCGGGCTATGATCTGGCGCCAGGTACGTGAGGTGGCGGCCGCTCAGGGCGGAAGTGCTATGGAGAACGCTGATTTGTTGGAAGAGGTCAGCTATCTGGTAGAATACCCGGCTGCATTTTACGGCAGTTTTGCTCCCAGCTATTTGGAGGTGCCAGTGGAGGTTCTTACCACTACCATGATAGAAAATCAGCGGTATTTTCCGGTATTTAATGCCGATGGCGGATTAATGCCGGGATTTATTGGCATTAGAAATGGCCTGGCTGACGAAAACCTCCCCGTGGTAAGGGCTGGTAATGAAAGAGTGTTAAAAGCCAGACTGGAAGATGCCTATTTCTTTTATCGGGAAGATCTCAAAGAGCCGTTGGCAAATCGGGTATCTCGTTTAGGAGCGGTTACCTATCATGAGCGGTTGGGTTCGGTTCTTGATAAAGTAAATCGCCTCGAAGAGCTGGCGGCTTTTATTGCTGATGAACTAAATTTCTGTGACGAAGCCAGTGCCCGCCGGGCAGCCCATCTGTGCAAAGCCGATCTGGTAACCTCGATGGTATTTGAATTTACTGAATTACAGGGCATTATGGGCCGTGATTATGCTTTGAAAAATGGCGAAACCTCTGAGGTGGCTTCGGCTATCTTTGAACATTATCTGCCTCGCTTTGCCGGTGATATACTGCCAGCGAGTCCGGCCGGTATCGCCCTGTCGTTAGCTGAAAAATTTGATAATCTGGTGGCCTGTTTCTCCATTGGCATCAAGCCCACCGGTTCTCAGGATCCCTATGCTTTGAGGCGGCAAGCTCTAGGTATAGTAAATATTCTATGGAAACACGCTTTAAAGCTTAATTTGGATAAGGTTATCAGTAAAGCTCACCAACTGCTTAAGGACGTTAAAACTGATCTTAATGAGGGGCAGACCATAGCCGAAGTTAAAGAGTTTATCAGCCTGCGGGTTAAGGGATTGCTTGCCGAAGAAGGTATCGCCTACGATGTGGTTGATGCGGTACTCAAAGCTCCAGGTAATGATCTGGTTGGCCTGCATCAGCGGGCACTAGCAGTAGCTGAATTTAAGAATGCCCCGGAATTTAATGATTTCATGGTAGTTTTTAACCGAAGTGCAAATTTGAGCGCCAAAGCTGAGCATAAGCAGATTGATGAAGCCGCCTTAGTTACTCCAGAGGAAAGAAATCTTTACGCGGCAATACAGAATATTTTACCAGCAGCAATGGCCGCCCTGGCTGCGGAGAGATACGGGGAAGTTATAGTTATACTAGCGGGCCTGCGTCCCGCTTTGGACGCTTTCTTCGATGCGGTTATGGTCATGGTTGATGATGATGCCATACGGGCAAATCGGCTGGCATTGTTGAAAAATATTAGTGACTGTTGTCATATGTTGGCGGATTTTAAACAATTAGTGATAGCATAAATAAAAATTGTCGCGCCAAAAGGATTTTTTTCTGCTATAAAGTATATATAATTGAGTGGAGATCAGGACATAAAGTATAACATAATTGGGGTGAGACCTATCGAACTCAATGAGCGGCAGGAAAGAATACTGGAAATCGTTAAAAGTAATGCACCGATAACCGGCGATCATATTGCCGAAATGCTGGAAGTTACTCGCGCGACCCTGCGTCCGGATCTGGCAGTTTTAACGATGTCTGGCTACCTGGAGGCCAAACCAAGGGTGGGCTACACCTTCAGGCAGAGCAGGGAAAGCAATACGATTAACCGCTGGCTTTCCCACTATCGGGTGCGGGATTTGAACTCGCTGCCGGTGGTGATCAAAGATAACTGCAGCATTTATGATGCCATTGTTACACTGTTTATTGAAGATGCTGGCAGCATATTTGTTCTTGATCGGGAAAACTTTTTGGCCGGAGTTATTTCCAGAAAAGATCTGTTAAAAACCACAATCGGGCAGGCGGACATCCACCGGGTACCGGTAAGTGTAATTATGACCCGAATGCCCAATGTAATTGTGACCACCCCTGATGAATCGGTGGTGGATGCTACTCGCAAAATTGTTCAGCATGAGGTCGACAGCTTGCCAGTAGTCAAAACATTTATACATGACAATGGAGAGGAACGCCACGAAGTTGTCGGCCGTTTTTCGAAAACGAATGTGGCCCGCTTTTTGCTCGACCTTTCCTTGAGCAGAGATTGCAAGGAGGGATGATATGGAGGGGACAATTCCCGCAGTTTTTATCGTCTCCGATTCCATAGGTGAAACTGCTGAAATGGTTGTTAAGGCTGTAGCCAGTCAATTTGATTCTGGACGGGTGGAAATTATCAGGGTACCTAACGTGACCCATATCGAGACCATAGACGAAGTGATTAAACAAGCTGTAGCTCGGAATGCCATCGTTGCTTATACGCTGGTGGTACCCGAATTAGTTGAACATATGGCAGAGCAGATAAAAACGAACAATGTATTGGCAATTGATTTAATCGGTCCGGCCATTAAAGCAGTGGAAGGGGTTACTGGCCTCAAGGCCAAAGGGGAACCAGGACTCCTTCGTAAAATTGATGAAATGTATTTTAAACGGGTGGAGGCCATCGAGTTTGCGGTTCGCTACGATGATGGCAAAGACCCTCGGGGCATTGAACTGGCTGATATCGTCCTGATTGGGGTGTCCCGCAGTTCGAAAACCCCGTTGTCCATGTACCTGGCTCATAAGCGCCTGAAAGTGGCTAACATCCCCCTGGTCCCCGAAGTAAATTACCCTGATGAACTGTTTTCTTACCGTTACAAAGTTATCGGGCTTACCATTAATCCGGAGCAGCTGATGCATATCCGCCGCGAGCGGCTGCGTACGCTGGGTCTTCAATCTGATGCCAGTTATGCCAATGATGAGCGTATTCTGGAGGAACTGGATGCCGCGCACATGCTGATGAAGAAGTTAGGCTGCCCGGTCATAGATGTTTCAAATAAAGCAGTAGAAGAAACTGCAAGTAAAATCATGGAGATTTACTATAGGAGGATAAGCAATGTCAGATAAATACGTTTATCTATTTCGTGAAGGCAATGCCGGCATGCGGGACCTGCTGGGCGGTAAAGGTGCAAATTTGGCGGAAATGACTAACATCGGTCTGCCAGTACCTCCTGGGTTTACCATAACTACCGGTACGTGTATGGCCTATTACCAGAATGGCAAGCAACTGCCTGCCGGGGTAATGGATGATTCCTATGCTTACCTCAAGGTGTTGGAAGAGGCAACGGGTAAAGTATTCGGGGATCCCCTAAACCCACTACTGGTATCGGTACGCTCAGGAGCCCCTGTCTCCATGCCCGGTATGATGGATACCATTTTAAATCTGGGCCTCAATGATGAAACCGTTAATGGGATGATAGCCTTAACCGGTGATGAACGGTTTGCACTGGACTGCTATCGCCGTTTTATTCAAATGTTCAGCAATGTAGTACTGGATATTGAACATGGCCTTTTTGATGAAGTTATGCATGGTTTCCGTAAAAAACTGGGAGTACAGTATGATTACCAGATACCGGCTGAGGTTATGCGGGAAATAATTACTGAGTATAAGCATATTGTCGTGCGGGAAAAAGGCAAGGAATTTCCACAGGATGTAAGAGATCAGTTGGTTTTGGCAGTATGTGCTGTGTTCGCTTCCTGGGATAATCCGCGGGCTAATGTATATCGCAAGTTAAACAAAATACCATATGAGCTGGGTACCGCCGTCAATGTTCAGTGTATGGCTTTCGGCAATATGGGTCCGGACAGCGGAACCGGGGTAGCCTTTACCCGTAACCCATCAACCGGTGAGAAGGTGCTCTATGGTGAGTTTTTAGTCAATGCCCAGGGCGAGGATGTGGTAGCCGGAATTAGGACTCCGATGCCGATTAGCAAATTACAAGAAGAACTGCCGGGAGTATATCAGCAGTTTGTTGACACCTGCAACCTGCTTGAACAGCATTATCGGGATATGCAGGATATAGAGTTTACCGTGGAGAAGGGCAAACTCTACATGCTGCAGTGCAGAAACGGAAAACGTACCGCCCGGGCTGCGGTGAAAATAGCAGTTGAGATGGTAGCAGAAGGCCTTATTAGTAAAGAAGAAGCCGTGATGAGGGTTGATGCTGATCAGCTGCATCAGCTTTTGCACCGGCAGCTTGACCCGCAGGCCAAGCTGGATGTGGTTGCCAAGGGTCTTCCCGCTTCACCGGGTGCCGCTTGCGGAGCGGTGGTTTTTGATGCCGATGAGGCAGAGAAACGGGGCCTGGCTGGAGAGAAGGTAGTCATGGTTCGCAGTGAAACCACTCCTGATGATATACATGGTATCGTTCAGGCTCAGGGGGTATTAACCTCCCGGGGCGGCATGACCAGTCATGCGGCAGTAGTAGCCCGCGGTATGGGAAAACCCTGTGTCTGCGGCTGTGAAGCGATCAAAATTTCTGAAGACCATTTCACCATCGGCAATCTTCAGGTAAATAAAGGCGATATAATCACGGTCGACGGTTCCACCGGCAATGTGGTACTCGGTCAGGTACCGATGATTGATCCGGCCTTGACCGGTGAATTTGAGCAGTTGCTGGCCTGGGCCAATGAGTTTAAGAAAATGGAAGTCAGGGCTAATGCTGATACTCCGGTTGATGCCCGCAAATCCAGGGAGTTTGGGGCAGAAGGTATCGGCCTGTGCCGGACCGAGCATATGTTTATGGCTCAGGAGCGTCTGCCCATTGTACAAGCCATGATTTTGGCTGATAATCTGGCTGACCGCCAGATGGCTCTTGATAAACTGCTGCCCATGCAGCGCAGTGATTTCTATGAAATTCTGAAAGTAATGAGCCCGTATCCGTGTAATATTCGTCTGCTTGACCCCCCTCTGCATGAGTTTTTACCCAATCCTACCGAATTACAGCTGGAAATAGCGGAGCTCAAACATGAAAAGGCGGCTAGTGAGGTCATCGTTGACAAGGAAAGACTTCTGAAAAAAGTGCTATCTCTTTCCGAGATGAATCCAATGCTGGGACACCGTGGCTGCCGATTGGGCATAACCTACCCGGAAGTTTATCATATGCAGGCTCGGGCTATTTTTGAAGCTGCTGCCCAGCTTAAAAAAGAGGGAATCAAAACCGGGATCGAAGTTGAAATTCCATTGGTCGGCGATATGACCGAGCTTAAATTGATGCGTGAAGAAGTCCTCCTGGCTTATGAGCAGGTTAAAGCTGACACCAGCATCGAGCTTGAGTTCATGATCGGCACCATGATTGAATTACCACGTGCCTGTATGGTAGCTGATGAGATTGCGACCGAAGCCGAATTCTTCTCTTTCGGAACCAATGATTTAACTCAGACCACTTATGGTTTTTCCCGCGATGATGCCGAAGGCAAGTTTATTCCTATTTACCAGGATAAGAAGGTATTGAAGGATAATCCGTTTGCCGTGCTTGACCGCAAGGGTGTAGGCGGACTGATGAAAATTGCCGTAGAAAAGGGCCGGAATACCAAAGCCGATTTGTTGATCGGTATCTGTGGTGAACATGGCGGGGAACCAAGTTCGGTGGAGTTCTGTCACCAGATCGGACTGAACTATGTCAGCTGCTCACCGTATCGTATTCCGGTAGCTCGCCTGGCTGCCGGACAAGCGGCAATAAAGAATAAATAATGAATCCTTACAATTGTTAACATTGGGGTTTTAGTAAAAACCCAATATAGGTCGGGAATCAACCCCCTTCTAGGCAGAAGGGGGTTTCCTATTATCTACCATGCTACTGAAATACTTAACATTTTATCTAACTTTCTCCCCATCTTTCTGCTAACCGCTTCTTAATCCAAGTCAGGCTGATACTTCAATTTTGTCTGGGCGCCAAAGCTGGGGCTAGAATTATATTAATAAGCCCCACTTGGACAGAAACAATTGAATAGATAAACTTTTCCGTTGCACCGCCTTGCTGAAACACCGTTAACAACCAGGCGCTAAAAAGGTAAGCCAGGTCCCTCGCGACTTGGCTTTTAATTTAAATAATGCCAGCGCCAAACAGCAAATTGTCGCAGTAAGAATCATAGTTGGGAGATGAGAATGTGCAGAAAGGGATAAAAAAGGCTATCTACATAGCGGTTATTATCGTCATGGTTTTCGCTAACGCAGTCAGTGCTGCTGTTACCCCGACCATCAACCTCAATGGCAATGAAGTCACCAGTGATACTCCGCCGCTGATCAAGAGCGGCAACACTCTGGTCCCCATCCGCGTCATATCCGAAAATCTAGGTGCCCAGGTCAGCTGGGATCAGGCCACCAGTACCGCCACTATTGTCAAAGATGACATTTCGATTAAACTAACCATTGATAAGGCATATGCGGTAGTCAATGGCCAGACCGTGGCAATAAGTTGGCCGGTTACTCTGTATAATTCCCGTACGCTGGTTCCTATCCGTTTTGTGGCGGAAAACCTGGGATGTATAGTTAAATGGGACAGTATGGCACAGAAAGTCAAGATATATTATGTGGGCTCGGGACTGATTAAGGATGGTTCAGTCGGTGAGGATGTCCGGGGGCTTCAGCTATTGTTAAACGATGCTGGCATCGCGGTGATAACTATTGACGGAGTTTACGGGGAAGCTACCCGGCAGGCAGTCGAGAAAGTACAGACTGAGGCCGGTATTGCAGTTGATGGTGTCGTAGGGCCGGATACCCGTAATGCCCTGGCCAATAAGATCGGAGCCAATACCAGTAATGTTGCTTTTGGAACGGCGACATCCTGGTGGACGGTAACCAATCTATGGCCACGCGGTACATATGCTACCGTTACTGATCTGGATACCGGTATTAGTTACCGGGTCAAGCGCATGGGCGGTACCAATCACGCGGATTGCGAGCCGGCGACAACTGCCGATACCGCCAAGATGCTGCAAATTTATGGCGGCGAATGGTCATGGGCCCGGCGGGCAGTTATTGTAACCTATGGTCAATATCGCTGGGCGGCATCACAAAATGGGATGCCGCATGGCAGCGAGACCATCACCAATAATAATTTCGATGGTCAGTTCTGTATTCATTTTAAAGACAGCTTGACTCATGGCAGTAACCAGTGGGCTCCCAGCCCGGCTCATGTGGATGCTGCACATCAGGCGTGTGTATTAAAAGCTGCCGGGCAAAATTAAAAAGCTTTACATTATAAGTCTAAGCGAGTAAAAACCTGTCATTGCGAGCCTGCTTGGCAGGCGTGGCAATCCGGTTTCTAACACCAAGCCACCGGTTGTCGCCAGGGTTCCGGACTGCCGCGCTTCACTACGTTACGCTCGCAGTGACAGCTTTTCGTTAACCATGGTGGGTTATGCCTGTGATAAATTACAGGCGCGGCAATCCGATTACCGATAAAATTAATATCTAGTAAGCACAACTTGGAGAAGCTGGGCAGCTTTCTTTAAAGAAGACTGCTCCTTAATTGAAAGCGGTGAAGATAATGCCCCGGTACTAATTTTAGTATCGGGGTTTTTTCATGTAATAGACCATAGCTGAATAATGATGATACTGAAATGATTCTTTTGCTTAGTGAGCAGGAAGGTGCCAAGAGGTATCGTATATC
>JBLNAA010000174.1:0-10004 GCA_050259135.1 Methylocystaceae bacterium
AAGGTTATTGCTGGCCTGGAGACCCCTGATACCGGCACCATTACCCGCAGAAACCTGCTTACCATCGAATATCTGCCTCAAAATCCGAATATGGATGAAAATGCTACCGTATTACAGCAGGTGTATAAAGGAACCTCACCGGTTATGCAGGTGCTTGGTAAATACCAAGAGGCTGCTCAAAAGCTTGCTGTCAGTCCAGACAATAACGATTTACAGCAACAGTTAATCCATTTAAGTTCGCAAATGGATAGCCTAGGAGCCTGGCAGGTCGAGGCTGGAGCCAAAGCAGTCCTGACTCGATTGGGCATTAACCAATTTGGCGCTCAAATCTCCTCCTTTTCCGGAGGTCAAAGGAAACGAATAGCTCTAGCCAGCTCTTTAATCACACCAGCTGACCTGCTGATTCTTGATGAGCCGACCAATCATTTGGACAGCGATACAATTGATTGGTTGGAACAGTACTTGGAACACTATCAGGGTGCATTGATCATGGTTACTCATGACCGGTACTTCCTGGATCGGGTGGTCCGCAAAACATTTGAACTGGACCATGGTATTCTATACAGCTATACCGGTAACTACAGTTATTTTTTACAAGCCAAAATGGAGCGTGAAGAACAGCTGCAGGCTTCGGAAAGAAAGCGGCAGAGTTTATTACGTAAGGAATTGGAGTGGATTAGAAAAGGGGCTCGTGCCCGTACTACCAAACAGAAAGCCAGAATTCAGAGATTTGATAAATTACAGGAGATGCCTACTGCGCCACTCGCTGCCAAACTGGAATTAGAAGCTGCTTCCAGCCGGCTGGGAAAACAAATAATTGAACTTGATCATGTTAGCAAAGGTTTTTCCGGCTATGACTATATCAGGGATTTTAATTATGTATTGGCAAGATACGATCGTATAGGCATTATTGGTCCCAACGGTATAGGCAAAACTACTCTGCTTAATCTTATTGCCGGTCGGATAGAACCGGATTGTGGACTGATTACCAGGGGGCAAACGGTCAAAATCGGTTACTTCACTCAGGAAACCCCCTTTATGGATGATCAGCAACGACCTATTGACTATATAAAGGAAGTAGCCGAATACCTTACTCTGGCGAATGGACGAACTTTAAGTTCATCACAAATGTTGGAGCGTTTTCTCTTTCCGGGTGAATTGCAATGGGTTCTCTTAAGCAAGCTCTCTGGCGGGGAAAAACGCAGGCTTTTTCTCGCCCGCCTCTTGATGGAAGCTCCCAATGTATTAATTCTGGATGAACCTACCAATGATTTGGATATAGAAACTTTGACTGTCCTGGAAGATTATTTGGATGACTATTCAGGAGTAATAATCATTGCTTCCCACGACCGCTATTTTTTAGACCGCACGACTAATAAAATATTCGCTTTCACTGACAGCGGCCAGATTGTAGAATACCCTGGCAATTATTCGGATTACTTGGAAGCCATAAAGGATACTCAGTTTACCATACCGGCACAGTCATCCGACCGGGTAAAAAAAGGAGAACAGGTTCAACGTCAGAGTTCTCCGGCTCTTCGTAAAAAATTCTCCTTTAACGAACAGCGGGAATTTGAACAAATCGATAGTACAATCGCCAACAAAGAACATGAGCTGTTGATGATCAAAAAGGAAATTGAACTGGCCAGCAGTGATTATACTCGTTTGCAGGGGCTGCTGGATCAACAACAGCAGTTAGAAATGGAGTTGTCTCATTTGCTGGATCGATGGGTTTATTTAAATGAACTGGCCGAAGAGATGTCCAAAAATAATTAGTCAATTTTATGTGATATTGCAAGGTGGCTGTTTAGTTTATTGCCAAAAAGGCCTCCGAATTCTTCGGAGGCCTTTTGCTAACTGAATTATTTTTCCTAACCGATTTTCTGCCGATATAATTAGTTTGCAGTAACAGTAATAGTATCTCCGGTGGTGGTTGCAGTTCCGGGGTCAGTTTTTACTTGATCAGCAATGTTGGCCAGCATAGAGGCTATTTCTGCACGAGTCAGGGAGCTATTGGGGTTAAATTTACCATCCGGGCTCCCATGAATCACGCCAGCCTGCTGCAGGGCCAATAAGTAGCCGATATCTTCAGCGGTCAATGATCCCACATCAGGGAATGGTAACTCTGTGAAATTAACCGGTTCAAGTTTCAGTGCTTTGGCTAACATAATGGCAGCTTCAGCCCTGCTAGCCTGTACCTGACTGTGAAACCGATTAGTATTAATTATCTTTAAGGCCTTGGCCTTATCGACCGATGGTTTAGACCAGTCTGGAACCGTAGCGTCTTCATCGGTGTCAGCATCAGTAGTAGTGATGGTGGTGGTGTCGCCAGCACTTAAGTTTTCGGCGACTCTAACCGCAATAACCGTAGCTTCCAGGCTGCTTAAGGTGGCATCCGGCTTAAAAGAACCATCTTCATACCCCTTTAGCAGCCCTAGTGCCTTGGCTTTTCTTATAGATTGGGAGCCCCAGTGTGTTTTGGTATCGGTGTAATCACTGATTTCAGAAACCTCTTTCAGAGCCTTATTGACTGTTTCTTTTTGTTCAGCGGATGCTTTTAACTTGGTTTTGACAACGGAACTTGTTAACGCAGAATTTTTATTATTAACTGTTGAACCTTTTGCCTTTTCCACTGTAGTGCTTGTAACCTTATTTGTTTCTTTAACGGTACTGTTAGCCTTGGTGGATTTAGCAAAAGCAGGCCCTATTAACATAGAAATGACAAAAACCAAAATAAGACCGACTACCGCCGATTTTTTCATCACGCAACCTCCTTTTATTACCATTATTAATTTTCTCCTATCTATTTTTTACCGCTCATAACGGGAATAAACAACTGTCTAGAAGTACTAAATACTGATGGGACTTTTGGTTCCTCTCTTGTTGTAATGCCCGTTATTTATAAAGTGACAGGATATCTTCGATACGGTCATTCATATACTTATAAGCATCATCTATCCCCTGGTTATAAAATTCCGGCGCTAATTTATCTAAAAAGAAATTTAAAATCAAATCAGCGGCCAAATAACCAAGGTCTTCATCCCGTTCCTGTAAAAAATACTCCTGTATCAGCAATATACAGGCCTTCTTTTTCTCATCACTTAGATTAAATTTACTCTTCATTTATGAAATACCTCATTTTTGTATTATTTGTTCGTCAGTTAGTCAGCACCTGATAGACGGACCTCATCGTAGCAATAATATAGTAAATCAGCCCTGCCAATCCCGGAATCATCAAAATGATAAATAACCACCGCTTTTGCCATTTTCCAGATTGGTTTTCAATTACCTGACCGGAAATATTACTATCACTCTCTTCTATATTATCAAATGGCATCTGAAATGCATTTATTATATTCTGAGCTTCAGCTAGTTGATTATTGGGTACATATATGTCAATGCCCACACTGGATCGACCTAAAACTATTTCTGTATAAGCACCGCTGCCTTTAGATTTCTCCAGAACCGGTATTTCTTCCTGACTGAGAATGGATTTTATTATTTCTGCCTGATACCGGTCATAAACATTGTAAAAAAATGTCCATTCTATTTTTTCAGTAATCTGATTCACTCCCCATTTTCCAATTCGAAAATAAAGCTGAAGCCATGCTTTTTAAATCCCAGTCTTTCATAAAAGGCGTGGGCGGTTTTACGTTTCATATTGCTGGACAGGGTCATTTTATAGCACCCTTGTTGCCGGCAGATGTCAAAAGCGAAGCCCATCATAAATTTTCCTATCCCCTGCCCCTGCCACTCGGGGCCGACGGCAACATCTTCAACAACTGCTGACAAAGCACCCAAATGAGCCAGGTTGTCCATAATTAAAAGCGCAAAAGTCCCAACCAGCTGTTCTCCGTTTAAAGCGGCATAGAGGGTGTAGTTGGGGTACTGCTTAAACTTACCGAATATTTCCCGGGCCTGTTCTACGGTAAGAACTCTTCCATCATCAACTTCCGGCTGCGCATATAACTTAAGTATCGCTGCCAGATCATCAGTTTGTGCCGGTCTGATATGTAAATCAAGCAAACCGTCGTCACCTATCCTCTATATTTTCATTAAATTGCTTTATGCTATCATATCCAGACTTCCCATAATCATATTTGCATTTTTCATCAATTATCATGCCGAACTTTATAACCCCAAATACTCTTCTAAGGTTAAGTTATTATCCATTATAACTCGGGCCGCCTTCAGTCCTACATAACGAATATGCCATGGTTCGTAAGCATAACCGGTAACAGCCTCCTTATCTTCCGGGTAACGAATAATGAAACCAAAACGTGCAGCGTTGGCTTTGACCCATTGCCCTTCCTGAGTGGTGCCAAATGATTGGCTTAATTCTCCCAATGTGCCATTAGTTATATCCATAGCCAGGCCGGTTTGATGTTCACTCTGACCAGCGCGGGCACTGAAGCGATTTGCATCCGGTGATTTACTATTATTGCGAGCAAAAATCTCCGCTTGCCGCTGGTAAGAACGGTATCCTGATACAGCATAAAGAATAACGCCTTGCTGTTCTGCATGATTAAATGAGTTTTCCAATGCAGCTGCTGCTTGGGTCTGCAGATAACGCTGCGGCAATTCCTCTTCAAAAATAAACCGTACTCGCGGCACCGTTAGATCAGCAGGAACATATTCGGGTGATAAACTATAATGCTTATTAACCAGCACCAGATTGGTACCCAGGTTAGGAGGAGTGCTCATTGATTACCTCCTGTTCAGCCATCACTTAATTATATGGAGCTTACCGAAATAATTAATACTCATGAAAAAAGCTCATCCACTAAAGGAATGAGCTTTCAATCTAATACAATGATGTATATTGTTTTGTTTATTTGACCTTGGGGGCAATTTCTGACATTGACTTTGCACCGGTTATATCGGGTACTGTAAATGGTTTACCATAATCAGATATGGCATAGTCGGCAATTATCCCCATGTCCATATCCATTTTACCTGCCGCATTATCAGGGGTAGAGGGGATATTGACCGGCATTTTTATCTTTGCCTTTAGCAGCAGATAATTATTATCCATGGTTTCTTGATTAATCCAACTGGAATAACTCATATCCATTTCAATGGCCTCAAACATCTGCTGCATGTCCATTTCCCCGGCCGTGCCCTTCATTTGTCCCATCATTTGTTTGAAATAATCACTCTTAAAGAATTCACTCCCCATTTTCGAGTCAATAACCCAGTACTTACTGCCGTTTTTCTCCTGATCATTAGCCAAAGCCAATGACATTCCGGTATCCTTCATCTGTTGCATGGCAGTTGCCGGATCTTGATTCATAGACTGCTTCATTAATGTTTGTAGATTGATTCCAGGGAGATCCATCTTCACCCAGCCTGTTTCGGGCATTTTAATATACATGCCATTTTCATTAAGAAGGGTTTCAGTTTCAACTGTTTCCGGTCCTGCTGCTTCAACACCAGCAGTAGTAACGACTGCTTTCTGTTTTATATACATCAAAATGGGCTGGATCTGATACCAGGCTGTAATCTCACTATCTGAGGTGGCTTTAATCGTTTCTGGATTCTTTCCACTTTCCTGCATGGTCATATTAATATCATACTTGGCATTGGTAAACATCTTATATCTGCCGGCTTGTTTAGCTTTATCGGAGGATTTAAGCACTATATCCTCGGCTGTCATGCCGTTTCTAGTCTCGTTGTAATCAATTTTTACGGTATTGGTCTTTTCCTCCCAGTTAACAGTGGCTCCCAGAGTTTCATAAACGAAACGCACTGGTACATAAATTTGGTCACCAAACATCTGGGGAGGGAATGGCATGGTCAATTCCAGTCCATTATACAGAGCTGTTTTACTGCCCAAATTCATAATCAGGGTATTTTGATTCTCTTTCAAAGTTATCGTTTTATCCTGAACGGAAATATCGCAACCTATGGTATCAATCAGAACATCCAGCGTTGTAGATACCCGGTCGTCTTGCATAATTGGGCTATTAAGCGCTTGATAGCTGCGGTCATTAATGTTCAAAGAAACTGCAGCCGAGGCAGAAAGTGTTGGCAATAATACTAGAGCCGCCGTCCAAACTAATATTATTGCCTTGTGTTTTAATTTCATCTATTATCTCCTCTCAAAATTATTACATATATATTATACTTCTCCTGAATGCTAATCTTATAGTTATAGTTACAACCAATAGATATACGGCTTTTAAATTAGTATAAGGTCTGCCATCAAAAATTACTTATAACTAAGATTTTCAATTACTGAAGCAAATTGCTGGGTGAGAAAGGGATCAAATTGTGTCCCGGCATTCAGACATATCTGCTTCAAAGCCTCGGAGCTGGATATAGCCTGTCGATAAGGCCGGTCACTGGTCATGGCATCATAAGCATCTGCAAGAGCCAAAATGCGGCATTCAATCGGAATCTGCTCACCGGCCAGGCCTAATGGATAACCTCCGCCATCCCACCATTCATGATGCTTTAGAATAAGATCTGCCAGGGATGCCAGTTCCTGGGATGCCAGAGCAATGCGATGCCCAATTTCACAATGGCGTTTCATTTCTAAATATTCTGCATCATTAAGGGGAGACGGTTTAAATAATATACGATCAGGAATTCCTACCTTACCGATGTCATGAAATTGTGCCAGGAGACTAAGTGTATTTATCATGTTGGCGGGTAGGTCCAAAGCTATGCCCAACCCGGTAACCAGCTGTTGCATTCGTTCCCCATGTCCTTCAGTAATGAAGTCACGAGCTTCCAAAGCCTTCATCAAAGTTTGTACTACAGCATTACGGGCGCTCTTGCTGTTATTTAATTTAAACCGATACATGTTGTTGTCAGCTTCTTTGTAAACATCCCTTAAAGACATTTCCGCATTTTTATATACGGCTGTGCCAATAGATATACTTAACGGCAGATGCAGATTTTCTTCATTATACTGATTAATTAATTTCTGTATCTCTTGAGCCCTCTGTTCTAAAATTTCAGGGTTGGCCTGTGGCAGTAATACTGCAAATTCGTCACCGCCTACTCGTGCAATGATATCATCAATGAGAAAACATGATCTTAATATTTCTCCGGTTTTCTTTAAAAGCAAATCACCTGCCGTATGCCCCAAGGTGTCATTAACCAGTTTGAGGCCGTCGAGATCACAAATCATTATCCCCACAGATTTATTGCGTCCGGATTCGAGCTGTGCTATTTGCTCTTCAAAAAAAGTCCGATTATAAAGCGAAGTAAGCAGATCGTGGATGTTAATGTACCGAAGCTCCTGTTCCAGTTTCTTTCTGGCGGTTATATCCCGGGTACATAAGATTACGCCGCTCAGCTTCCCGTCGATTATTACCGGGTTACCCAGGGTTTCGGTCCATACATAACTGCCATCAGCACGGCGGCAGCGTTGTTCATTAACAAATGGTTGACCGTTCGACATAAACCGCAGATTCGCTTCTAATACTCCATCCAAATCCTGAGGATGAACCAATTCTCGAAATTTAATGCTGCGCATTTCGTCTTCGCTGTATCCCAAAAGCTTAAAATGGGAAGGGCTGCAGTAGATAAGGTGGCCCTCCATATCAATTTCGGCGATCAAATCAAGCATATTATTGGTAATCCGGCGCAGGTTTTGCTCACTGGCGCGTAAAGCTTCCGAGCTTTTAATATCTTCGGTGATATCATCAGCCAGAACCATTCCGCCGATGATCTTTTCACCTTCTCGTAAGGCCGTAGAATTGATTTTTAAGTATATTTTATGTCCATCCCGATGCAGCCAGGGCAAGACATAGCTGGCAGGCTTACCGGTCAGCAGACGGCGCTGAGTTTCGGCTCTGATCCAATCCCAATCTTCGGGAGCCACATGTGATTTATTAAAAGTAGTGCCTATTAATTGATCCGGAGGATAACCAAGTACCTCCTCCGACTTCTTATTAATGAAAGTCAACCTCATATCCATATCAAAGGTGTAGAAAATTTCATTTAGATTATCAATCATGGTATTAGTATAATCGAGCTGTTTGCGCAGTTCTCTCTCGGCCAATACACGTTCGGTCACATTGTTGCCGATAAATGCCAGGCCCTCTAACTGTCCATTACCGTTAAATAATTTAACGCTGTTCCAATCAATATATCTATAATCACCACTGCGGGTTTGTATGGGAATATGGCCATATCCAACCGGCACTGGATTTTTTATAGCATCTTTGATCCAGCTCTTGACTATTTCCTGATATTGGGGCGGGAAAAATATATCCTCATACGGTTTGCCTACAACATCATCCCGCTGCCAACCGCTAAGTTCCAGAGTATAATCATTAATAAACTTTATCGTTAAATCCAGGTCAAGGATCACTGCTACAAATTGTATTTCTTCCAACAAAGTGCGAAATCGTCGTTCTGATTCTTTTTGAATGGCCGTGGTATGCTGCAGTTCATCAAACTGCTGACGCAGCTCCTCTTCCACAGCAGTAATTTGCTGATAGGCCATTTCTAACTCATATTGTGCTTCCTTGATTTCCAAATTGGTGCTTATAAAGAAGCTGCTATCCCGAATTATTTCAATAGCACCGAGGATGTTACCATTTTCATCGGTAATCGGGGTGGCCTGCAGATTAAACAATTGTTGGTTTTCCCCATCATATGTAAAAACATAGTCTGTTACATACAACTGCCTATCCTGTTCATACACGTTATATGAATACTGGCGTTTCAACGCTGGATTTACGATCAAATCAGCCAACCAAAGATGATGGCGATTACTAATATCAAAATCTTTAGCCTGTTCAACCGACACCCCGGTAAGGAATACCATAGATTTATTCCAGGCAACTACCCGGTGTTCCCTATCAATAATCACAACCGGATCGGGGAAAAAGTCGATTGTATCGACAAAACTATTTAAACTATACATATCGGCATTCCCCCCAGCGAGTAATTAATAACCTATTCTTTCATTTTTCGTTTTATTAATTACTTATCCTGCTAATAGCGGAATATTTTTATTTAAACTTTCATGTTCTTCACTCTTTATTATCCATAATTAGTAAAACACGGGTTGTTATACTAACGACCCGCATTTTACTATTAAATAATGATTACCAGGTGATCATTTAAATTTTTGAGGAAATTGTTTAATGATTCCCGCCGAAAGGTAATCGGCAATTAGTATGATATGGTTCTCTCCGGCGTCAAACGCCTTAATCTCACCCTCCCAATTCTGACTCAGACGATTCATAACAATCTCGGTTACCTGTTTTAAATGCTTATAAAACAATGATCTCAATTCCTCAGTGGAATACTTTGGATTGATCTTGCTTAATAGTTCCACTATCTTGTCAGCATTGGCAAACCATAACTGATTGTACTTTTGAACGTCAGTTTGATTACCGGCTTTGGCAGCCTCAACTAGCTGAGCAGCAATGGTGATATGCTCCCGCAGTAAAACCGCAAGCTCATTACCAATCTCGTTTCCGTAGAACGGCTTAAAATAATTACCGATATCATCCTGGTTGCGCAGCAGTCGGTTTACCGTTGGTTCGGTATCAGGCGACCCTGCCACCAGGCTTACAATAGCGTTTCTGGTCCATATCGCGTGATCAATCCACAGTTTACGCATACCGTTGGCAAATAAAACTTGTGACCGTGGTATCCCCTTTTCCCGGTTGGTACCTGCCTTCGTTTTCCGTTTCGGTTTTAGCTTACTAACCATTTCCCATACCCCTTATTTTGGTACCAATTCATATACGAAATTGGTCAATTTGTTGACATATTATATGCATGACGCGAGGAACTAGTTAAAACCAGAAACAGCAAAGCCAGCGTAACCTAAAGGTACACTGGCCTTGATATTATCAGGGGTAACCATTCGCTTGGCACCAAGGTATGGTTTTACTGCCGGTTTAATTCGATAAGTCGGTGGCAGCGGGTGACGACGACCGCAAATTCAGCTCGGGTTATCGTATCATCAGGCCGGAAAAGCTTACCATCACCTTTCATGATACCGGTGTTGCTGACAAAAACCATGGCATTGA
>JBLNAA010000175.1:0-20179 GCA_050259135.1 Methylocystaceae bacterium
CCTTCACCGCTGGCAAGCTTCGCTTGGTCGGCTGGTCAGCCCTTACAGGCTTCCTATGCGCCGACACTAGGTGAAACATAATCACCGTCGCTATCCGCGGTATTAGGCAATACATCGTCGCCGTCACTCTGCAAATGCTCACTGCGCCTAGCATCTGGGGGCTTCTAGACGGGCTGTATTTCTGAATCAAACAAATAGTCATCAATTTAAAAGAGGGGGAACCCCCTCTTTTTTTTGTACTTTTCTGGGATTTATTTATTAACTGGTGGTTTTAGAGCTAAGGTTGTGCTAACCAGCACCAGCAGAATACCAAGGCCTTGCAGGGGGGATATGACCTCACCGAGCACCAGAAAAGCAAACAGCAAAGTAAAGGCTGGTTCGGCGGTACTGACCAGGGCCGCCCTGGAGGCGCCGACTATAGCCAGACCTTTTAAGAAGAAAAAGACCGACAGTATGGTATTAAGGACAGCCATGGTCATACCCAAAAAGGCCTGTTTAAGGGTAATCCCAGCTAATGCAGTCAAATCGTGGGGGAAAACCAGGGACAGCATAACCAGGCCGCATAGAGATAGGGTAGTGGTGAGCGGCAAGGCACTCCAGCGATCGGTTGTCTTTTGCCCTAAAAGGGTATAGCCGGAATAGCATAAACTGGCGCCGATATCCAGGATGATTCCCGGCAGGGATAAACGATTGGTGGCTTCGCCTAAAAAACCGGATATTATAACAATACCCCCCAGAGCCAAAACCAGTGCGGTTATCTGACGCAGAGGCAGTTTTTCGTGGTAGATTACAATAGCCAGTGCTGATACAATAGCCGGATACATGTAGAAAATAGAGGTGGTCAGCCCGGCGGGCAGAAATTTGACCGCATTAAAATAGAGCAGTGACCCCAGAACAAATAATATGCCCTGGATGATGGCAAATGGGGAAAAAATAAGGATCTGTTCCTTTTTAAATACCAGATATGCCACCAGGATGGTCAGCGAAAAAAAATAACGCAGCAGGAGTACCGACACTGCAGATAGGCCGGTATGATACATTATTTTACCGATAATTGGCATAGTGGCATAGAGTGCTGCTGAGAGCACGAGAAAAACAAAACCTACTATAAGTTTAGGCGGGTTCACCGACACGATCCTCTCTCCCCTAACATTTCTGTGGACAAACACGTTTCCCATTTTAACATATTTTGATCTTAGATAAGATAGTCAAGCTGAGCACCCGGGAAATATTTGCTGAGATGTTCGGGAAAAAAGTTATTAATCTGGGCCATATTTTCCCTCGGGTAAACATATTTCCCATAACCAAATTGACCATATTTATATTGGCGCTGACTCTCGTCCATCGGCAGCTTGGTCTGTGGGTAAACGGACAGTATGGTATTTTTGGCTCGGGCCGTAAAACGGTGAGAGATTACCTCAAAACGCAGATTATCCGATGATATTTTGGGCAAGGATTGCTTTAATTGTGATAACAACTCTTCGTATTTACTCTCCCAGCCGTCAAAAAGTATAACCGGACCTATAATGAATCCCAATGGGTATCCAGCAGCAGCTATTTTACCGGCTGCTTCAATCCGCGGCAGCAGACGGGGAGTAGTATGCTCGTACTCGTCAATTACTGACTGAACATTGATACTGAACCGAATGGTGGTATGCCCATTGTGATCCAGATTTAAAAGGCTATCGACATCGGTAAATTTAGTTACAAACCGGAAACGGCTCAGCGGCTGCTGAGCGAAGAAACTGATGGCACGCCCCAGGGAACTGGTATAGGGCTCAACCGGGACCGGGTCGGATGTAGCCGCTCCTTCAAAAATTGTAATCTTGGGCTGCCGTTGATCTATGTAATTTTGGGCCTGCCGGAGAATCTCTTCTACATTTACATAAACCCGCAGGTAAGGTCGTTTGCCAAATTGCGTATTTAAATAGCAGTATTCGCATTGCCCCATACATCCTGATACCAGGGGCAGTTGGTAATGAGCTGAAGGCTTGCAGGTCTGGAACTCAAGGGTACGCCGTACACCAACAACCAGAGTTCGTTTACCTTCCTGATATGCTTCCTGTGGAGTTTTCCCCGGAATACCGCCTACCCGGTTATGACGTGGCAATATTTTTACTTCCAGGTGGGCAAGTGGTGAAAAGCGGCTGTATAAATCCTGACCCAGTGGATAATCGAGTGCGGAACGTTCAAAAAGTACGCGTTGTGGTTTAAACGGCAAAGCTCGTCAACTCCCAAATTTTTATTGGTATTAGTATCCGGTAAAATGATCAGCTTAATTACTGACAGTTACCGGATTTATTTACCTTAAGGAGTTCAGGATACCCAGGGTATACTATGAAAACTTTAAAAATTATTAGGATGAATCACATGCGCAAACCACGAAATTATTGGATCTTTATGGCTGTATTCCTGACCTTTATATGTCTATCACTGGCCTTGGAAATATATCATCCGGCCTGGGCTAATGAAGACCTGAACCTCCAGCGTACCGTTTTGATGTTTCCATCGGTTTTAAAGGGCGATATTGTCACGCGTGTCAATACCGGAGGCCAAAAGCTGGTGGCGCTGACATTTGATGATGGCCCGGATCCGCGTTATACTCCCAAAGTTTTGAATATTTTGAAGCAGTACCAGGTAAAGGCTACCTTTTTTATGGTTGCTGAGAATGCTGAAGCCCACCCCGGGTTAGTTCGGCAGGCTATTAAAGAAGGACATGAAATAGAAAACCACAGTTATACCCACCCGGAACTTAACCGAGATACTTTAGCGACAATCGATGCGGAGATTGTAGGCACTCAGGAAGTGTTGGAAGGTATAACCGGCCGCTACCCCATTTATTTTCGGCCTCCCAAACGACTTTATAACCAACATGTGATCAAAGCAGCCCATGCCAGCCGTATGCAGGTGATATTGTGGACCGTGGGAGTAGAGAACCGGCGCTGTCCTACCCCCCAGAAAATGGCGGAGCGGGTGCTCCAGAAAATGCAGCCCGGAGTTATTATCTTGGCTCATGACGGGTTGCTTTGCCGAGACAAGACGGTTCTTGCTTTGCCGGCTATTATCGAAGGTTATCAGGAACATGGATACAAATTTGTAAACCTGAATGTATTAATTGCCGTCGGGGGGCGTTAATTTTAAATAATACTTAGGTGGGCTAATATGCAGAAACATTTACGGCCGATTTATCAGCAGCTGATTAAGTTTAGTATCACCGGAGTGATTAATACCTGTATTGATTTTTCTCTTTTTAATTTGTTGCTTATTGTCAGCGGAGCTGTGAATCCCTGGCAGATCGGCCTAATCAATGTAATATCTGTAGGTGCTGCGGCTACCAACAGTTATTTAATGAATCAGCATTGGACCTTTCGTGGTTCGAGCAAGGAAACCAAGATTCTTCGCTTCCTTTTGGCCAGCATAACCGGTATTTTAATTAATACGCTGGTGGTTACCGGAGTTGGTTACCTGACGGATCGGCTTCCAATACCAACCTATGTACTGCTTAACAGTGGCAAGCTCTTGGGAGCTTTATTAGGATCTACCTGGAACTTTGTTATTTATCGGACATGGGTTTTTACCGGAGAACGCCGCCGCCATCTTCAGCCTGCCTTTACAACCGCGGTCGAACCGGGTCTGACCAGTATTATTATTCCTGCTTACAATGAAGCTTCGCGTCTTCCAGCCCGTCTTTTACAGCTGCAGCCCTTATTGGCGGATGAAAAAGTGGAATTAGTAATTGTCGATGACGGGAGTACCGATGATACCCGTGCCCGGGCGGAGGAGTTTGCCCTTAAACATAGAGGCCTGATTAGCGTGATCAGCCATATGGTTAATCAGGGTAAAGGGGCAGCGGTAAATAGCGGGATGGCAGCTGCCAGAGGCGAGTATCTCTTGTTTTCAGATGCAGATAGTACCTTTTCGGCAGCTCACCTCATGCAGATAAAGCAGCAATTACAATGTGGACATGATGTTGTTATTGGATGTCGAACCAGACCGGATGGAAGCCGATTAGTCGGAGAAAGCAGATTACGGCAGGTTATTGGCCGGGGGTTTAATATTTTGGTACAGGCCCTGGTTTTGCCAGGAATTACTGATTCGCAATGTGGGCTAAAAGGGTTTTCCCGGTCCGCAGCACTGGCACTGTTCAGCCGTCAATTTTTAACCGGGTTTGCTTTTGATGTCGAGATATTGGCCTTGGCCAGACGGCTGGGATTTACCATTAAGGTGCTTAATGTCGAGGCGGCAGAGTGTGAAGGATCAAGTGTTAAATGTTGGCAGGCAGCTTTGAACATGGGTCTTGACCTTCTACGCATTCGCTGGAATTTTTATCGTAATTATTATGGCTTGCCTCGGCCAGCTGAAAGGTTCAGTTGGTCATTAGCCGGCGGTATCTTCGCCGCTGCTCTGGCAGTCCGCATCCCCTGGCTTTGGGAAGTACCTCGTTATATAGATGAGCTCAGTGAGGTTTACCTGGCTTACCTGATTTACCAGGGTAAGGTATTTCCGCTTACCAATATGGCTCATGATATCGGATCTATGCATAACTATATCCTGGCTGGCATTTTTAAGCTATTGGGACCGAGTATCTACTGGCCTCGTCTGTATATAGCAGTTACTTCTGCTCTGACCGTGGTTATTGTTTATGAACTTGGACGCCGGCTTTTTGGGCGAATGGTTGGATTACTGACGGCGGGCCTTTTGCTTGCCAATGGAATGCATATTATGGTGACTCATATGGCCTGGAGCAATTCCAGTACCCCATTCTTCTATACCTTGGCCCTGCTAACCCTGTTAGTAGCGGAAGAGAAAAAAAGCGGTATCTGGCTGGTAGGATCAGCTATATTATGGGCAGCATGCCTGCAAACTCATTCCTCGGTAATCATTTATGTGCTGGCAGCTGCTTTTTATGTTCTCAGGCCGCAGTTTCGGCAACAGATCACTGTATCCTGGCGTCTGGCCGGGCTTTCAATTTTTCTGGCCGGATATGCTAACATGATAATTTACAATTTAATCAGCCGTGGTGGCAGTTTACTGTGGGTCGGCAAAAAAACTTATACCCTGGAAAATGACCCGGGGCTTATCTCATATATGCACAACACTGTTCAGATGGGGGTCGAACTCTTAAGGTCCCTGGGGTCAATTTATACAAACCCATCTTCATGGGACATCTGGTGGCCATATCCCTGGTTGATAACAGTGCTGGCAGTACTAATAATTGGCTTGCTAAAAGGCTATAAATCGGGGAAAATTCTTCCGGCCTACATGATACTGGCATCATTTTTGGTAATTCCCTGGCTGAATCAGCGGTATACTTTTTATCTGGCTACCCGCTATATTATGCCGACCATCATTTGTGCCCAAATTTTCCTGGCAGCCGGGATGGTGGAATTGGGGCATCAAATGCCGGCTCTGCTTGAGAAGGTACACCAACGGGTAAGAAGCGTGATACCCGGATGGCTGAATTTACCGCCCAGTACTGCCAGCATCAACACAGTTTCCAATTGGCTGCTGGGGGGCTTCCGTCAGCCAATTATAACCTGGAGTTTGGTTCTAAGTTTACTCAGTCTCCAGCTTTTTCCCTTTTATCGTATGTGTGATCGTTCAACCACCACCAACGAATCTAACCGAATGGCACTTAATGTTTTGCGAATTATTGCCGAGGCTGGGTCTGCCCGGAGCGTGGTGGTGCTTGATGAAAGCCTTCCTATTGATAACAAGCCCATGCCCTATTTGCTGAAGCTCAGCCGGCAGCCTTTTATTCAGTTCAACAGCCGATACAGTGAAATAAATTGGGTGGAGCTCAGGAAAAAATATCCCCGGTCAACGATATATGCAGTAGTAAGCGCCCAGGCTTATAACCGCTTGCGTCCGCTGGCGGCCTCAACTCAGGTACACAGACTGCAAACCCAGGTCAATATTCCCCGACCTTCGCAGGAACCCCGACGTATCTATGTACTTCGTTTAACCACCAGCTCTTCAAACTAGAAAAAAGGTGTGCCCGAAATGAGCACACCTTTTACGCATACTTTTATTCTTCGTGGAAAACAGGCTTGCGCTTTTCAAAGAAGGCATTAACTGCTTCGTTTTGATCTTCGGTGTTACAGCAGAAGCAGGATTGTACCTGTTCAAAGAGCAGCCCGCCGCCGATGCTGCAGTCCTGAGAGATATTAATGGCTTTCTTGCCAAAACGAACCGCCCAGGGTGGCTTGTTGATAATCGCCTTGGCCAGCTTTTCGGTCCGGGGGTATAATTCTTCCAAAGGAACCACGATTTCTACCAGCCCGATTTCTTTAGCTTCCTTGGCATCTATTTCCTCACAGGCCAGAATTAAACGTTTCGCCTGTCCCGGTCCCACCAGGCGGGGAAGACGCTGACTGGCACCCATATCCGGTGACAGGCCGAAGCGTACTTCCGGAATAGCAAATTTGGCATCTTCGGAGGCTACCCTGATATCGAAGCAGGTACACATTTCAAAGGCTGAACCATAACAAAAGCCTTGAACCGCAGCAATGGAAATGGCGTTTAAATCCTGCCAGCGGTTATAAGTTCGCTGCAGCCAGCTGATATTTTTGCTGACAAATTTAGCATCAATACTGAGTAATTCACTGAGGTTGATTCCAGCTGAAAAGTGAGGCCCGGCAGCCTTAATAATAACCACTCTGACATCAGCAGTGTCTTCAATTAAGTCCTGAATCGCCTGCATTTCTCTCCAGGGACCCTCACCCATAACATTAAATTTGCTGGGATTATTAATGGTTACCGTGGCCAGTGGACCGTTAACTTCATATTTATAAAACTGAAAATCTGGCATCACTAACAACTCCCCCCTTTTGATATTACTTAAATTATATAATAAAAGTAGGATAAACAGAGCCTGTTTTTTATCAAGATAAGTTGTTATCGGCTGGTTACTGAAGCATAATATAAAAAATTGCGTGGGGGAAATGCCTCAGGTTCAGGTGGGCTGAGCAATTTTAGCAGGAGGACAATCGATGGGGGTTATTATCAGTTATCTGATAGGCAGCATTCCCTTTGCTTTTTTGATTGCCCGGTTGTGGGGTATCGATATTCGTGAGGCAGGCAGCGGTAATGTTGGCACCATGAACACAGCCCGGTCGGTTGGGTGGGGACCGGCACTGTTGGTATTCCTGCTGGACACCGCCAAAGGGATAGCCGTGGTCGTGATTGCCGCTTATTGGCAGGTATCTCCCTATTCGGCCGCCGCTGCAGCGGTACTGGGCCATGCTTACCCAGTATGGCTGGGGGGAAGAGGAGGTAAGGGCCTGGCCACGGCACTGGGAGCAGCGCTTTATTTACATCAATGGGGGTTAATTGCTGCTTTTGCAGTTGGCTGGCTTTTGATTTATCCCTGGCTTCGTCACAGTGATCTGGCTAATTTGATGGGCAGTGTGGCGGTGGCTATCTATGCGGTTCAGCTCAGCGGCAATGATGCGCGCTTATGGCTGGCAGTAATGGCTATCATTATCATGCTCCGTCATTTGCGGGAGCTTATACCAAGGCGAAGAGGTAATTAAAAATACTGGCCGCAGTAAGGAGTGGCTTTTTATCTTATAATAAGGGGCTAAAAACGGATAGCAAAATTAATACCCTTTTTTGCCTAGTTGCAGGCTAGTGCAAGGTAAGCGGCACGTGTGGCATTGGTAATATTGCTGCCGCCTGCCGCATCTCCCAAAACCAATACCGGGATACCTAAGTCCAGCCATTCGTCAGGTATCGCAACCGGCTGTCGCCCCAATGCCGGAATTATAAAGTCAAATGTCAGTTGACACTCCCCGTCAGGGGTAGAAATAGCAGCAATCCCATTTTGAACTCCTAATAGGGTGCTGGCTTTGTACATGGTAACCGGCATCTCTTTGAGACTGTTTAACAAGGAACGCCGATTCTTTTTCTCCATCGAGCCGGCCAACTGTGGTGATTTTTCCACCAGGGTAACTGTGGCACCAGATCCGGCCAATACCTGAGCGATTTCCAAACCAGTTTCCCCACCGCCAATTATCAGACAGCGCTGGCCTTGATAGTTTCCGATTAAAGCCTCAGCCTGGGATATTATTGGAGTTCCGGTTATTTGGACTATCTGATTTAAATCTATAGCTTTGGATCCTAATGCCGCCACCAAAATCTCTGGTGCCAACCTTCTGATATCTTTAGTATTAATATCATAACCAGTAAATATTTTAACCCCGACAGCCTTTAATTGGCTTAGCATGTAATCACGGTACTGGGCAATCCTCCCCTTATAGGGAGGTATCGCGGCCAGATTGAGCAGGCCGCCGAGAGAATCCTGCTTTTCGGCCAGGGTTACCTGACATCCTTGACGGGCGGTCAGAAGAGCTGCCATCAGGCCGGCTGGTCCCGAGCCTACCACTAAAACTGTGGTTCCGGACTTTATTTGTGCAGTTTCACCTGAATTAAGCCAAAAATAACCCTGGCGTCCCTGCCGGGATTCCCGCTGATCCGGAGGCCCACCCGCTTCAGGATTGACCGTGCAGCGCAGGGGGTAACCGGCAAAGCTGCCGCCAATACAGCTATTGCAGCGGATACAAGGCCTGATATCATCCGCTCTGCCGTTCATTGCTTTAACCGGCCAATCAAAATCAGCCAGGCTCGCTCTTCCTATATATATCAGGTCCAGTAATCCTCTTTTCAGTGCCGCTTCAGCTAGATCGGGATGGTGTACAACTCCGCCGCCGATAACCGGAACTTTTACTGCTGTCTTGACAACTGCACTCAGATCCAGGCGCCAGCCTTCGGGGTAGGCATTGCTTTCAACGCTGGTAATACCGGAATCATACATCCCGGCCGATACATTGATCAAATCAGCTCCTGCCTGCTCCATAAGAACCGCAATCCCTGCAGCTTCCTCCGGCTCGATCCCGCCGGGGAGATAATCATTACCGTTAATTCGCACACTGACCGCTAGATGAGGACAGTATTCTTTTATACCGTGGATAATATCTACTAAGAAGCGGCATCTGCCTGTGCGGCTGCCACCATAGTTGTCATTGCGTTGATTGGTCAGGGGTGATAGAAACTCGCTCAATAAATAACCATGGGCGGCATGAAGTTCAATTCCGTCAAAGCCAGCTTCAGCTGCCCATATTCCGGCTTGTATAAAACTATGTGTGAGCTTAAGAATTTCCTCTAAATCCAGCGTTCGGGGTGTAATTCCAGTTACCCGAACTGGTACCCCTGAGGGTGATACCGGAGTATGGCCTTCGTTAAGAGATGGAGAGGTTTGGGCGCCAGCGTGAAATAACTGCAGAAAGCATACAGCCCCTGCTGATTTAATACCTGCTGCCAGGCGTTTGAGACCGGGAAGACAAGAAGAATCTTCTATCTGCAAATCAGTCAGGCTTTGCCGTCCCAGCGGATATTGTACCGCGGCTACTTCCACCACAACTGCTCCGGCACCACCCTGGGCCCTTCTGATATAGTGCTGCACTAATTGATCGGTGACTTCTCCTTGAGCTGAAGCCAGATTAGTATGCATGGCCGGCACTACCACCCGGTTGGGGAAAACCAGTTCTCCAACCTGGAGGGGACTGGCTAATAAATTATTCTTCATTCTTTAATACTTCCTCATTCAACTCAAGAAGTTGGATATCGTGATGAGGATGAGCTCCCACCTGCAGCAATGCTTTCATAACCTCTGCGTACACATTGGCCTGCATTTGATAATCGGTAGTCATATGAGCCCGGGTAATCACCTCTCCGGTTTCGGAAACCACATACCTGGGTGGTAAATTGTTGAGTGCCAGAGAGAGCACATCTGCCCAGCAGCGGGGGCAAAAGCAGAAACTGGTAATGGGAACATCATCTATCATCTTAGACAGCACTATTTGTTCCAGCGTTTGTTCAGCGATAATCTCGGTCGTGTTACAAAGCTTAACCATTATTAAATCTCCAACGCCTTTAACGAGATAATTATTAATTGTACCTTATTTCAACATTTATTTATTGCATTCCTGCTATTTGGGGTACAGGCAGCTTTGGCTGGAGATGTCCTTATAGTCCATGTTTAAGCTGCTGGAGATAATGTATTTATCAAAAATTTGTAGGGGGCTTTTTCGGTTATATTTCCTCGATTAGTGATGAAAGGACAGACAAATTAGGGCAAAAAAATAACAAACAAATACGATTAACCAGAAGGAATTAACAGATATTGGAAGAATTAGGAATTAAAAGGTTAAAGCTCAACTATAACCTAAAGGTAGTTAAAGGAGGGTTCAGGGTGGAAGTAGCCAATTTGCACCGGGCTTTTAGTATTAAAGAAGTTGCAGAGCTGCTGGAGGTTAATGAATCGAGTATCAGGTATTGGGATAAGGAATATGGTTTTTATTTAAAAATCCCGCGCACCGAGAATAATGAACGATATTTCACTGACAAAGAAATACGCCGACTGGAAAATATCAAGCGGCTGCGTGATCGCGGTCTTTCCAGCAAAGCTATCTTAGAATTGGTTAACAAAGGAGCCCGGGAAGAAGCTGAAGCCGAGGCGAAGGGTAAATTGGTACCAGTCGCTGAAGTAACCCTGGCGGAATTTGATTATTTTAAGGATGAGTTTCGGGAACTTCTGATTGATACACTGGATGAAAAGAACCTGCGCCTGGAAGATAAAATGGAACAAATGCAGGTTGAGATACTCGCATCACTCGATGAGGAAATGGTGCGGCTGCATGCCAAACTGAACTCTGATCGGGATGTTCGTGACCGCGATGAGTATATTCGAGCCAAGCAGGAAAATGCCCAATTAAGAGCTGAGGTGGCAGCCTTAAGACAGGAAGTGGGTCGGCACCTGGAGGAGGAGGTTAAAACCCGGGGGAATTTATTCACAAGGTGGTTCAGGTGGAGACGAAGGGATGAAGAGGATTTAGAAGAGATGGAAACTGGTTACAATGGGTTTTAATTCAGAGGATTGAAAAAATGATCTAACTGGCCTGGGCTTGTTGCTCGTCAACATGTTCCAGGCCTAATTCTTTCATAATCTCCTCCAGCATTTCAGGACTTAATACACTTACTGGAACCATACATAATATCTCCTTTCTTCATTACTTACACCATCAATATAGCATTAATATTCTCTCATAACACGGATGGGAGAGAATTTAATATTAGCTTTACCGGACATTAACAAAATGAGATTGGTTGAGTAATAGCATGCTGGAATATATATTATTGTTCCTGACGTAATAAAATTCCTTCCAGTTCCCATGTGTACTGTATTATTTGCCTGCTTCGGTACTTCATCGTTCATCATCCGATTGGGCAATCATCTGACAAGAAAACGGAGTCAAAACCGACAATTAATGTTTAAACGTTTAATAAAATGACATTCTGCCATGGAGAGAAAATTAACTATGTTACGTAGCTTACTGAATATCTCGGACCAACCCAATGCTATTTAATATAACAAAAACATGTATAAAGTTACATATACAACTGAATAAAATTATATTACCTGAAAAGGAATTTATTGCTATGTGTAGAACATAAAGTATACAGGTCCATCAGGATCCGTTATTGACTACAAATAACAAAAGGGGGAAGTCACGGAATGAAGGATGTCTATGTAGTTGAAGGTGCACGCACCGCTGTTGCCCGTGCCGGCAAACAGAGCTGGTTCACAAATGTCAGATCCGAAGCTCTGGCCGCTACCGTTTACAAAGCCCTGAGAGAAAAAGCTGGTCTCACCGATAAGGCCAAACAGGCAGAAATTATCGATGACATTTGCTGGGCGACTACCGCTAATGCGTTTATGGAACAGGGACTCAATGTAGGTCGTCTTTCCTGGATCCTTTCCGATGGCAGCTATGATGTACCGGCTTGCACCATCGACCGTTTCTGCGCTTCTGGTTTGAACTCAATCCAGCATTCCATTTCCACCATGATGGTTGGATGGGGCGGCGATGTACAGTTTGCCGGCGGTGTACAGCACATGACCCATATTCCGATGGGTGCCGGTGCTGATCTGCACCCCGAACTGGGCAATTACATGAACTTAAATGCCATTAACATGGGCTATACCGCAGAAATCGTGGCTCGCCGCTTTAATATCAGCCGGGAAGCTCAGGATCAGTTCTCCATGGAATCTCATTTAAAGGCCGCTAAAGCTCAGGAGGACGGCAAATTTGTCCGCATCGTACCTATTACCGCGGTTGTACCCAAAAAAGATGGCACCACTGAAGAGATGGTAGTAGCCAAAGATCAGGGGGTTCGGCCTGAAACCACTATGGAAAGCCTGGGCAAGATGGCTTCGGTATTCATGCAGGATGACAAGGCTACGGTTACCGCCGGTAACGCCTCCCAGATTAATGATGCTTCCGCCGGTGTCATTCTTGCCACCGAAGAGGGCTGCAAGAAACTGGGAATGAAGCCGATTATGAAAATGAAGGCCTGCACCTTTATCGGCCTGGAACCAGACATCATGGGCATTGGACCCGCCATCGCCATTCCCAAGGTGCTAAAGATTGCTGGCTTGACTCAGGATCAGATTGATTTCTGGGAAATCAACGAAGCCTTTGCCTCCCAGAGTGTGTACTGCCGTGATGCTTTGGGCCTGCCAAAAGACAGAGTCAACATCTGGGGTTCCGGTATATCCATCGGTCATCCGCTGGCCTGCACCGGTGCTCGCATCGCCGTTGACATTCTTCATATCTTTGAAGATACCGATGCCAAGTATGTTATTGAGTCCATGTGTATCGGTCATGGTCAGGGCGCGGCTGCTATCTGGGAACGCTGCTAATCAATTTGAAATCATAAATAGACATGAAGGGACCGGTGATTATCCGGTCCCTTTTATATTGCAAAGCAAGAATTAACAATATCAAAATAATGTTAAAAAAATAAATAATATAAAACAAAACGTATAACAAATAAAGAAATCGTAATATACGAAGGCAGGATATTGTAGGATATTGTAGAACTTTATATTATACCCGCTAGATAACGGGAAGAAAAAGGGGGTAAAAATTCATGAAGGATATCTTTGTGGTGGAAGCGGCTAGAACCGCTGTTGCTCGTGGTGGTAAACAGTCATGGTTCATGAATGCTCGTGCTGACGAATTGTCTGCTATCGTTATGAAGGAACTGCGTAAGAGAATTGGCATTGGTGAAGACGAAGCCAAACAGGATCAATACATTGAAGATGTTATCTGGGCTACCTGTGCTAATGCTTATCTGGAACAGGGCGGTAACTTTGGCCGCATGGCCTGGTGTTTATCCGGTGGCTCAAAGAATATACCGGGAATGACAGTTGATCGGCTGTGTGCATCCGGTCTGTCAGCAATTGCTCTGGCCCATGCGCAGATGAACTCCGGTTGGGGTGGAGACGTAATGTTTGCCGGTGGTGGTCAGCATATGACTCATATACCCATGGGAGCAGGTTTTGACCCTCATCCGGGAACCATGGAATTAGCCAAAATGAATCCGATGTCGATTAACATGGGGTGGACTGCTGAGCAGGTTGCACGCCGTTATAATATAACCCGTGCTGAACAGGATCAATTTGCCTGCGAATCACATTTGAAATGTGCCAAGGCTCAGGACGCCAATGATGGTCTGGGAAAAACCAAGAATGTAATTATCCCCATCAAAACTAAGGTACCGGCCAAGGGCGCACGGGTTGAGGCGGTAGCTCCGACTGCAGCTTATGAGATCTCTTCCTATTTGGCTGATAAAGCTTTAGAAAAGGGTGACGAATTAGTAGAAATGGTTGTTTTCCGGGATCAGGGCTTGCGCCGTGACACCACCTTAGATAGCCTCGCCAAGATGCCGACCGTTTTTGCCCAGGATGAAGCTGCTACCGTTACCGCCGGTAATGCTTCACAGGTCAATGATGCCGCCGCCGGTGTGGTTTTGGCAACCAATGAAGGCTGCAAGGCACTCGGCTTGAAGCCAAAAATGAAATTACTCTCCTACGCAGTTATCGGATGTGAGCCGGAAGTTATGGGTATTGGCCCGGCTTTAGCTATTCCCAAGGTATTAAAGAGAGCTGGTATGACCATTAAGGATATCGATATTTGGGAAGTCAACGAAGCATTCGCCAGTCAGGCTTACTACTGCTGTGAAAAGGTTCTGCACCTGCCCAAAGATCGGGTAAATATGTGGGGCTCCGGAATTTCCATCGGCCATCCGCTGGCCTGCACCGGTGCTCGAATTGCCTGCGACTTGACCGCCATGTTTGCTGATCCTGATTTCAAAGATGCCAAATATGCAGTTGAATCGATGTGTATCGGTGGTGGCATGGGCGCTGCCGCTATTTGGGAAAGAGTGTAATTACCAAATAAATTAATAGCTGTATTAAATGGGGAGCCAAACGGCTCCCCATTGTTGTCTGACTTTTAGGGTGTAAATTAAGTCTCAGCCCCTTAATATAACAAAAATTTAGAATATTTAGAAACAAATAATTTTTATTTAGACATAATGAGGGCAGGAATTATTTGCGGTATGTAGAAATTGTGAAATTGATAGTATTTCTTTTATTTTGCATTTTAGTAAAAAGAGATTGAGGGGGTTATTTATTAATGAAGGATGTCTATGTAGTAGAAGGCGCTCGTACCGCCGTCGCCCGTGCCGGTAAACAGAGCTGGTTTACCAATGTAAGAGCAGAAGCTCTGGCTGCAACCGTTTTTAAGGCACTTCGGGAAAAAGCTGGTCTCACCGACAAGGCCAAACAGGCAGAAATCATTGATGATGTTTCCTGGGCTACCACTGCTAATGCTTTTATGGAACAGGGACTTAATGTTGGCCGCTTAGCTTGGATCTTATCCGATGGCAGCTATGATGTTCCGGCTTCTACCATTGACCGTTTCTGCGCTTCCGGTCTGAATTCCATTCAGCATTCCATTTCCACCATGATGTGTGGTTGGGGTGGAGACGTACAGTTTGCTGGTGGTGTACAGCACATGAGCCATATCCCGATGGGTGCTGGTGCTGACCTGCATCCGGAACTGGGCAATTACATGAACCTGCAGGCCATTAACATGGGTTATACCGCTGAGATCGTGGCCCGTCGCTACAATATCAGCCGGGAAGAGCAGGATGAGTTAGCCATGAATTCTCACCTGAAGGCTACCAAAGCTCAGCAGGACGGCAAATTCGTTCGCATAGTTCCTATCACCGCGGTTGTTCCCAAGAAGGACGGCACCACTGAAGAGATGGTTGTCGCCAAAGATCAGGGTGTACGCCCCGAAACCACTATGGAAAGCCTGGGCAAGATGGCTCCTGTTTTCATGCAGGATGAGAAAGCTACTGTCACTGCCGGTAATGCCTCTCAGATCAATGACGCTTCGGCGGGTGTCGTTCTGGCAACTGCTGAAGGTGCCAAGAAATTAGGCTTGAAGCCGATCATGAAGATGAAGGCTTGCACTTTTGTCGGCTTGGAACCCGATGTAATGGGTATTGGACCTGCCATAGCAGTTCCCAAAGTATTAAAGATAGCTGGCCTGACCATCGATCAGATCGATCTCTGGGAAATTAATGAAGCATTTGCTTCCCAGGCAGCCTATTGCTGCAACACCCTGAAACTTCCGAAGGATAGAACCAATATCTGGGGTTCCGGTATCTCGATTGGCCATCCACTGGCTTGCACTGGTGCTCGTATTGCGGTTGACATCCTGCATATGTTTGAAGAAACCGATGCCAAGTACATCGTTGAGACCATGTGTATAGGCCATGGCCAGGGCGCTGCCGCTATTTGGGAACGTGCCTAATTGTTGTTCCCGTGAAAAACCAAAACGTAAAGGTAAACAGGGCTGGAGTATATCTTCAGCCCTGTTTCATATGTCAACAGTCAGAGGAAAATCCAATTGCAGACTTTAGCTTCCAGGTTGGGCAGGGGTAGTTTTATACCATCCGCGCTGTTGCATCTGGGTAAAGATTTGATGGACATGCTGCTGTTTATTCTGTTCGATTTGCTGCATGGCCTGTAAAACCTGAGGATTAGCCGATTCTGTTACTGCGGTATTACAGGTCGAACAGGCATATTTTTCGGTGATTAACATGTCCTTCATTATATCCTGATCGGTTAGTTTGCTTCCACTGTTACTCATGCTCACGAGATAAACCTCCCTTACTGGTTGGCCGGACTGATTCCTGCCTGGCTGAATAATTGAGTTATACTTTGAGTGTTCTGCTGACTCTGAGTACTCATTTGTTGGAACAGCGATTTCAAGTTCGGATCCTGTAGTTGATTAGAATAAGCCTGGTATTTTGACATCAGCAGTTTTTCAGTGCTTAAAACATCGTTAAGCATAGATTGTTCTTTGCTGGTCATGGTGTAATTGGCCATTCTATTCACCTCCTTTTTTAATTACCTCTATAATTTTTCCTGCCAGTTGTAATTAATACATTCCGACTACATCGACAGAATAAAACCTTGGAGGACAACAAGGTTTAGTATTCAGCAGGATTTACCATAAAAACGTCGAAATTGGGTTTTACAATCAATATTTTAAAAACCTCCATAAAGCTGAGGAGACAGTAAAAGCATGAGGGACTTGATCCTAAAAAAGCCGGTCACCATAATATGCATTCTCAGCCTGATCTTTGCCAGCTGTATATTTATATTAGCCTTTCGCTTAAGTTACTCCCGACAGGCATCCCAGTATACACGTACCGCGGCAGTAGCTGCTGAAAAAATGAACCTTTCATTAGAAATGACAGGAGTTATTGTGCAATCAATTGCCTGGAGCAAGCAACTTCGTTCGCAGGATATTGATGGTATTAAGTGGACTGTCCAACGGATGCACGGCCTTTATCCGATTTTACATACTATTTATGTCAGCGACCGGGAGGGGCGGGTGCTGTTCGCTTCCGCCGATAAAGTAAGGCCGAACGAAGTTATTTATATCAATGACCGGTCATATTTCAAATCGGCACAGTCAGGGAATACTGCCATAACTGGTCCTCTGGTTCCGCGCGGACAAAGATTCACCGAATACGCACTGTTAGTAAGCTCCCCTTATTATCTTGATAATGGGAACTTCGGCGGAGTGGTTGCGGCTGCGGTAAATATCAAAACTTTGGAACAGATAATCGCCAAAGATCACCAGTTAGATAGTAAAAGCACTTCATTAGCCCTGGTATCACCTTCCCGGGGACCATTGTTTACTATTGGAGGTGTCCTTGATTACGCAGAACTGCACAGCATTCACCAACAGATAATTGCCAATGATCAAGTAGTCCAAATTGCTGATTATCTGAAAACCTTTTCAGTTGCCCCCTTATCGACATCTAACCCCATGTGGGTGGCAGTAGTGCCGAACACTCGGGTAATAGTGAATTTGGTAGTCTATAATTTGGTTCTGGCATTATTGGTCGGTATAATGATGGCTGTTACTTTCGGTAATGTAATTAATTCGAATCGTCGGCAGCGGGAAAAGGAACTGGAAAAGAAAAGGCAGCTGGCCTTTATAGGGGAAATGGCGGCTACGGTAGCCCATGAGCTTCGCAATCCTCTTACCTATATTAAGGGCAAGCTTAGTCTACAGCCGCAAATGGCAGATGAAGACAACTATCTGATGCTGGAAGAGGTCGAACGTATAGAAACCATTATTAATGATATTTTGTTGTCAGCCAAACCAATTCCTCTGCAGCTCGAGAAGGTGGTATTAACTAACATTGTTAGTGATTCCATAAGGATTATGTCGGCTCAGGCTACAGAAAAACAGGTTACAATTCAAACTTCGTTTTTAGACTGTGATATCATAATAAAGGCAGATCGAGTACAGTTGCGGCACGTATTTATTAACCTTATAAAAAACGCGACTGAGGCTATAACCGGCCCGGGCTTGATTGCTGTTACCGTAAAACGAGTACAGAATCAAGCAGTAGTTTGTATACAGGACACGGGTGAAGGAATGACCGAACAGGAATTGAGACATATCGGTCGGGTTTTTTATACCACTAAAAAAGGTGGTACTGGTTTGGGAGTTAGTACCTGTCAGCGCATAATTAAGGCCCACCAGGGGAAAATGGAAATTTCCAGTTCCAAAACATTGGGAACGCTGGTTACGGTGATACTGCCGATCGAAGGCAGTCTAGAAGCTTAAAGGTATAAAGCAGGTGTAAATTTGATAACCGACTATTACATAATTGCTACTTTAATTTATCTATCTTGTATGGGAGTAGTTTATCGGATTTGGCGCCGGAATATTGGACGGCGTGAATATTTATTACTCTTTTTAGTGGGATTGCTGATGGTATGGGCTTCACCAATTCTAATGCAGCGCCTCGGCCCAACCACTCTAGTCTTGGTTTACACCCTTATTCCTCTGGCGGCGGCAGTAATCTCTACCCGGATAGGCAAAAAAAAGAATCCTGATCAGGATGACAAACTGGAAAAGTTAGAAATATCAACAGATTCGGCGATAGCCCTACTCCCTGAATCAGGTGTATCAGAGCCACCCGAAAGCGATGATTTGCCCCCTGAGAATAAAAGAAAATTGCATCATTGTGTGCGCCGATGGTCTGATCTAGGGCCACTGACCAGGCCGCATCCACATGTTGTTGAAGTCAGCTATACGTTGGTATCGGAGTTGGCGGTGGATGTTACGGATTCCGCGGTTGAGGGTATGGAAGTTACTGGTGAGCTGCCCCAGGAAAGTCCGGTGGAAATCCTTGCGATAGACGCTATGGATGATTCGGCAGATATAATTGAGCCAGCTGAGCAGGTATCTGAGAATGTGGCCCAAGACCATGCCGAGCTGCCCAAAGAAAGCCTGACGGAAGTACTTGATACTACTTATGAGACCATAGAATTAGTTGAGTCAAAGGCTGAATTTACAGCAGTTGCTGGGATTTCGGATGAAAGTTTACCAGCCATCGAGGAGACTGAGCTGATAGATAACACCATAGATATTGTAGAACCAATTGAATCAGAGCCGGAGACAGAGGTTGCTGAAGAAGAGACAGATGACACAGTTGAACCAACTGATACAGAATTGAAAACCGAAGCTGCCGAAGGGGCTGACGAGACGTCAGATGAAAACCTACCGGCACTGGAGGAGACTGAGCAGGCAGATAGCTCCATAGAGATGACTGAATCCGAGGATAAGGCTGCCGAAGAAGCTAGTGGGCCGGTGGAGGTAAGTCTGGCAGAGGCCGTTGATACCGAAACGGTGAATGCGACGGAAGACATAATTATACCAATTGCTTTGGAAGCGGATGATGAACATGCGGAGATCGAGCCGTCAGAGGATAGCCTGTCGATAATTGAAGAAGCAGAAACGGTAGATGATACTGCGGAAACAATACCAACGGTTGAAGCAGAGCTGGCGACCAAGGTTATTGAAAAAGAGACGGATGACACAGTTGAACCAACTGATACAGAGTTGCAAACCGAGGTTACCAAAGAGGCTGACGAAACGTCAGATGAAAACCCACCGGTAATCGAGGAGACTAAGCAGGAAGATAACTCCATAGAGACGATAGAATCTGATGATGAAGCTGCCGAAGTTGCTGTCGAGCTATCAGAGGAAAGCTTATCGGAAGTTGAGGGGACTGAAGCGGTGGATGAGAGGGTAGAAATGGCCGGTGATTTTACTATTACTAATGAGGAAATCGAAAACCCGGATCAAGAAATAATCACCGTATCAGAACTGGTAACAGATGGGTTATCAAAAAGCGGACATGTAGTAAATGCGTTAGATGTACAGTTGGAAGAGATAATAAGCGATAATACAGGTCTAATTCAAACAGCAATTACCTCTGCTGTATTTGTTGAATCAACGACCGAAACTTCTGCGGCACAGTTGGAATATAAGGCAGAGATCGTCAACGAAAATAAATTAATTAATAGGTCAGAAGCAGATGATGAGACCGGAGAAGGACAATATAATAACATTCTGAAAACAAATAGCAATGAGGGAATTGGCCAGGAAACAACAGCCGAGAAGCATATGATCGACAAAACTACTGAAAAAGTTGGGATTGAAGTACCATCGGAAACAGTTGTCGACCAAGCCGCAGATAATACGATAATTGGACAGCAGAGTGATGACATTGAGCAGGAAATCCGGCATAATATTGCTGAAGGCAATTTGCCAGCCGACACTAAGGATGAATTTTCACAGGATATAGAAGCAGGAATTATGCCAGTTCTTAGCGAACAAAAACAAGTTAAGTCGGCTCGGCAGCGAATGATGGAAGAAAAGGTAAA
>JBLNAA010000176.1:0-15734 GCA_050259135.1 Methylocystaceae bacterium
GCGTCGATTTGTCCATCAGCCAGGGCCGGGTTAAGCTGGACATAATCAGTGAAAACCTTAATTTCCAGGTCGATCCCTTCTTTAGCCAGAAGCGGTTTAACAACTTCCAGAATTTCAGCATGAGGCTTGGCGGTAGCGCCGACCACTAATTTGGTGGTTTGATTATTGTCAGTTTTTTCTGTCGGGGCTTTTTTACTTCCGCCGCAGCCGGCAATCAGTACCGCCGATAAGGCTAGAATTAAGATGAGAGCAAGGGTTTTCTTTTTCATTTATTTATTACCTCCTATTTTTAGTTGCTTTTTCTGCCACCGTATCTCCGATGGCCTGTAATCCCTGTACCAGCAGGATAAGCAGAACGACAGTTATCAGCAGGATAGCGAACATATAGCGTTGGTAACCATAGTAATAAGCCAGGGTACCAAGACCACCCCCGCCCACAATACCTGCCATGGCTGAATAACCAATCAGATTAATGGTAGTGATGGCTACTCCGCGCAATAATGAAGGCATAGCCTCCGGGATCAGCACCCGGGTAATAACCTGCATCTTACTGGCTCCCATCGCCAATGCGGCCTCAATCAGGCCCCAGGCGATCTCGTTCAGAGAGGTCTCCACCAGACGGGCGACAAAAGGCACGGCAGCTACCGTTAACGGTACAATGGTAGCGGTGGTGCCGATAGAGGTTCCTACCAACAATCGGGTGAAAGGGATAATAAAAATCATCAATATTATAAACGGAAGTGAACGCAGTGCATTAATCACCGCACCCAGACTCCGGTTAAGCGGTAAATTTTCATTAATATGCCCCCGGGCGGTGGTGACCAGGATGATACCCAGGGGAAGACCGATAGCATAAGCCAAAATACCGGAAACCAAAGTCATGTAGATGGTCTCCCAGATTGCTACGATGATCTTTTGAGTCCAGATTACAGTGTCCGGTTGGCTGAACCAGGATACCAGAGCAAAATCATGCATGATTTATTACCTCCACCTGCAAACCTTCGGCGGTTAAGTAGCTGATAGCGGCCTTGACTTCCTGCGGGTCACCAAGCAGTTCCAGGGTCAAATGGCCAAAGGGTACTTCCTTGATCTGATCAATTTTGCCATAAAGAATATTGGCGTCAATCTGATAACGTCGCATCATTCTGGAGATTATCGGTTGATTGGTGCGCTGGCCAATAAATGATACCTGAATCAACTGGCCCCCGCTATCAGAGGCTATCCCGGAGGCCGGAAGATCGGTTGCCATTATCGATTGCCCAAAGGTACGGGCGGTTTCAGTCTGCGGATTGGCCAGTATATCGAGAACACTTCCGGTTTCGACGATCTGGGCTTCCTCAATTACAGCTACCCGGTCGCAGACCTGTTTAATAACCTCCATCTCATGGGTAATAAGTACGATGGTAACTCCCAGAGATTCATTAATCTCTCGCAGCAGGGCGAGGATAGACTGGGTGGTTTGCGGATCGAGAGCCGAGGTAGCCTCATCACAAAGTACGATATCAGGGTTGTTGGCCAGTGCCCGGGCGATGCCTACCCGCTGTTTTTGTCCGCCCGAAAGCTGTGAGGGATAGTTGCTGGCTTTATCAGTCAGACCGACGATTTCCAGCAGCTCTCCCACGCGTTTGCGCCTGACCGCAGGAGCTATTCCCGCTATCTCCAGAGGGAACTCAATATTGCCGCTGACCGTACGTGACGAAAGTAGGTTAAAGTGCTGGAATATCATCCCGATTTTTTGCCGGGCTGACCGTAATTCCGACTCGCTTAAAGCACTTAAGTTAACTCCATCGACTAGTACTCGGCCTGAATTAGGACGTTCCAGCATATTAATACAGCGGATCAGGGTGCTCTTACCCGCTCCGGAAAGCCCGATGATCCCATAGATCTCCCCGCGATTAATTGCCAGCGATACATCACGTAAGGCTACCAGCGGACCGGAAGGGGTGGGATAAATTTTGGTCAGGTTTTCAATCTTGATCATACTTGTTAGCTCCTTTAAATAAGCCGCCATAGCCAATAAATAAAGCCTCTTTGCTGGACAAAGAGGCTTTTTAATCAGGTATTAACCGCCTCTCTTATCTCCCAGACTCAATCTGCAGGAATTAGCACCGTTCCGTAAATACGGATGGTTGCCGGGCTTCATCGGGCCAGTCCCTCAGCCACTCTCGATAAGAGGTTTTTGTATACAATTATGTGCTTAATCCTAGCATGGGATATCTAACCTGTCAATAACGTAACACAATTAACCTTTATTTAACATTTGATTGGGCGTTTGAGTGATTAGCCGAGGTGGCTGAGGGAAATTGGTTGTTTACCGTCTACTTGGGCAGGATATAGATTAAACATTGGTGGTCAGTATGCCAAGGATCCCTCATCATATCAGAAAGCAGAATTTGAGGTGACGTAATGGGTATTATTGAAGCACATAAATTGACCAAAAGTTATGGTAAGGCCAGAGGTATTGAAGAGGTCAGTTTTGAGGTGGAAGCCAGAGAAATATTCGGGTTTATCGGCCCCAACGGGGCGGGAAAGTCAACTACCATCAGAACACTTTTATCATTGCTTAGGCCGACCAGCGGAGAGGCCAGAATTTTCGGACAGAATTGCGCTCATCTTGAACCAGAGATATTTCAAAAGATCGGTTACCTGCCGGCGGAAGTATTCTACTATGACCGCATGAGAGTAATCGACCTGTTAAAATATTCGGCCAGTTTTTACCCCCAGGACTGCAGTCAGCGCCTTAAAGAGTTGTCTGATTTATTTGACCTGGACCTTAAACGCCGGATCGATGACCTCTCATACGGCAACAAAAAGAAAGTGGGAATTGTCCAGGGGCTGCTGCACCAGCCGGAACTGCTGATCCTGGATGAGCCTACCAGCGGGCTTGACCCGCTTATGCAGCAGAAGTTTTTTGATTTGCTAGAAGAAGAAAACCAGAAAGGAACTACTATCTTCTTTTCCTCACATATTTTGAGCGAGGTTGAACGTCTGTGTGACCGGGTGGCGATCATCAAGGAAGGCCGGATTATCAAGCTGGAAAAGATAAGCACCCTGCGGGAAAACAGCCATAAAAAGTTCCTGCTTGAAACCGCCGGCCCATTAAGTCCGGAGTATTTTCAAATTGAAGGGGTATCTAACCTGTTAATAAGTGATCGAAGTGCCAGTTTTATCTACCGCGGCAATTTGAATGTGGTAATGAAACTGATCGCTGGGCTGGCTATAACCAATATTCACATCAATGAACCGGAGCTGGAAGAAATCTTTTTGCATTATTACGAAAAGGAGGGCTGATTTACGGATGAATATATACCGGTATGAACTCAGGGCGAATCGCCGATCAACCATAGCCTGGACACTTGGCCTGGTCGTCCTGACGGTGTTCTTTTTCAGCCTTTATCCTGCTTATGCCAGTAATGAAACAGCGGTCAGAACTATATTAAAAGGGTTCCCGCCCCAGGTCTTAAGTGCCTCCGGGATAAATCCGGATATTTTATTTACGGTTAACGGTTTTTATATATTTGAGTTTACCTACCTGGCACTCTGTGGTGCGTTTCAGGCGATGAACCTGGGATTGGCTGTTTTATCAAAAGAAACACGCGGCCGGACGGCGGACTTTTTATTAACTAAACCGGTATCCCGGAGAGAGATTATGACTGAAAAGCTGCTGGCAGCTGTATCCCTGCTGCTGCTTACTAATATTGCTTTTATCGCAGCCGCCACCATTACGGCTCTTTTAGTTTCCTCAAACAGTTTCAGCTATCGGGGCTTTTTGATGATCTCGCTGACACTTATTTTCATCCAGTTGATGTTTACCGCTTTGGGCTTACTTATATCGGTATTGATCAAAAGGATTAAATCGGTTACCACAATATCTCTGGCAACGGTTCTGGGGTTATTCTTTATTGGAGCTGTCAGTTCAGCCTCAGCGGATCAGAAATTGCGCTATTTCAGCCCTTTTAAATATTTTGACCCCCAGTATATTGCCAGACATCTGCATTATGAAACCACGTTTACCTGGACGGCCCTATGTCTGGTTGCCGCAGCCATTATTGTCAGTTACATAGTCTTTATCCGCCAGGATATTTATGCTGTGTAATCGGTCATAAGGAGTGATACGAGTGAATATCTATCGCCATGAAATGAGGGCTAATCGAAAATCACTGATTTACTGGTGTATTGGTGCATTTTTGCTGATTGCGACCGGGGTCGGAAAATATTCTGCCTTGTCAGCCTCCGAGCAATCAGCCAGTGCTTTAATTAGTCATATGCCCAGGCTGTTTCGCATCATTATAGGGGTTGGTGATTTTGATATCACGACCCCCTTGGGTTTTTTTGGCGTGTTATATATTTATTTGGTGCTGATGGCCGCCATTCATGCAGCGATGCTGGGTGATCAGATAATTGCCAAGGAAGAACGCGATAAAACCGCTGAATTCCTGCTGGTAAAACCGGTCTCGCGTACCAATATAATTACCGCCAAACTTTGGGCGGCGCTAACCAACATCCTGGTTTACAGCCTGGTAAATTGGGGAGCGTCTATTTTTTTGATCAGGACATTAACCGGGGAATCGGGGATAACAGCCGGCATTACACGTATGACTGCCGGAATGTTACTGCTGCAGTTAATATTTCTGTTTCTCGGCACTGCATTGGCCGCCAGTCATCGGGGCGTCGAAAAGTCAGCTTCCACGATCACCGTTATCCTTATAGGAACTTTCATGTTGTCGATACTGATCGACTTGGAAAGCAGACTTAAAGTATTAAAGGTATTAACCCCGTTTAAATATTTTCCGGCCGCAGATTTGATTTTGAAAGGCAGCCTGAATACCGGGTACATTATCTGGAGTTGGGTTTTAATCCTGGGGTTCATATCTCTGACCTATTTCAGCTACCGGGACAAGGAAATTAACCTGTAGAATTATTCAGCATAACAGCGGGTAAATATTACCCGCTGTTTTTTGTGCTGCATACTTTCGATACAACAAGTAGATATATTATCCGGGGACGACTAATATATTTGTTTCTGATTAAACTCAAAGTGGGGGGAGTTAGTGATGCCGACACCAGCAGCGGTACAAGCCCTGCATATTCTTCGTGATCCAGGGCAATTCCAGTGGTACATTATCCCTTTGTTGATGATCGTTATCTATGCTTATTGTGTAGAAGTGGAAAAGCGTAATTGGAGTGTATTCTTTGCCGGATTGGCCTTTTGGGGGATGGACTGGTTCAATGAAATCTGGAACGGCTTAGTTTTTCATTTTACCAATTATGCTCCGGTATGGGGAGCGCCTGGGAAAACAGCGTTTCTTATTCTAATTGGTCTCAATATTGAAATTACCTTCATGTTCGCTCTGGCTGGGCTGGCCATGACCAAGATTCTGCCTGCTGATAAGAATATGAGAATTGGAGGATTGCCCAGCCGTCTGGTAATGGCAGTAACCGGGTCAATCCTGTGTGTAATTATTGAAATGATATTGAATGCCGCCGGAGTTCTTACCTGGGATTACTCATGGTGGAGCATCAGGTCTCCCTGGCTGGTCTTTTTGATCGGTTACCTGCCCTTTTTTCTGGTTTCCTACTGGGTACACGATATGGAGACGGTTAAGAGAAAAGTCATTGCTGTCAGTAGTATACTTGGCTTTGATATCTGTTGCCTGATCGTTTTTGGAGGAATATTAGGCTGGTTGTAATGTGATAGATGATAAGAATGGCCTTCGCTTAGTGTTGAAGGCCATTTTGTACTATGAAACCTGATAAAGATTTTATATAACAGGTAGGTTTAATATGGATAGGAGCTTACTTGGGTAATACTATAGCTGATAGGCAGCACCCAAGGAGGAATTGGTAATGCAGATGAGTGAGTATCAGGCCATGATGGAAGGACTTTTTCCCAAACGGGACGATTATGATGCCAATTCGATGCATCCGGTGGTAATCGGCGGCAATGATGGGGAGATACCTCGGGTCTACTTCTTGATTTTAGGTGATGATTATTTGCTGGATCCGATTGTAAATAATTCCGGTGATAAGGTATCGGTAGCAGTAAATGCACTGGGGGTGGCCAATGAAAATGGCCTTAACAAGGACCTTCGTTTTCGGGTTGAATTTATATATCCTGAAGCCGAACCTTCTTTTGTCAGTATCGTTCAGGGAACAAATTCCGAGCTTGAACGCTTGATGCAGGCGATGGCTCAGGTAACTGAGATCACATTTTTTATTGCCGATATGAGCATGTCTCTGGCATCGGTAGTCAGTATCCCCTGGGATTATCAGATTCATCAATCTGCCTTTGATGATATCAGGGATGCCAACGAAAAAGCCCAACAAGTATAATATAAGAAACTGGCTCTGCACATTGCAGGGGCTGTAAAGGGAAAAACCCAATGCTCCATAAAAACCTCGGCTTAGGCTGAGGATTACTTTTATTGATAGGCTGGTTTGAAATTTAATTAGGGGAGGGTTATAAATGTTTGCTGTAAAAAGCAGTAATCGATATCTGCAGGCATTACCAGGAATCAAGCGCAAGACCCTGGCTTATGGGGAGCATACCTTAATGAGTGAGTTTATATTGGATAAGTCGGCGGTACTTCCCGCTCACAGTCATGTGCAGGAACAAACCGGTTATCTGGTTTATGGGTGTCTGCAACTGACTATTGAAGGTGAGACTTTGGTCCTGGAAGCCGGAGACAGCTGGTCGATCCCAGGAGGGGTGGAACACCGCGCTACTGCGCTGGAGGACTCTCTGGCGATAGAAGTCTTTTCACCGCTGCGTGAAGACTACCTGCCGAATAGGCCTTATTAGTCCCAGTCACCCGGGGGTATAACCTACCCCAACCGGGACACCCCGGACTGCGCGGCATGCCATGATATTTTTCCTCCCCACGGGATAATTCCGTATTACAAGTATCATCTCTTTTTAACATAAATATTATTGCTCGGTGCTATAATTGATCTGAACAACAAGGTGTGGGGAAGGAGAACGATTTATGCCTGTTCCAAAGGAATTACTAGATTATGCTGCACGCCTGGGATTTGCAAAATCAGAAACGATGGGAGAAATATTATGCCTTCTTTTTCCCGATGATGAAAGCCGCCGAATAGTACAAGCCCTTTCTCGGCCTGCCACCTTTGGGGAAATCTCAGCTGCTACCGGTATCCCCTATGACCGGATTGAGGAAATAGCGGTGAAGATGGCTCAGACTGGTGTCGTTGGCCGTTATAGTGAACCTCGGGACAAAGTTAAGCTTCATGGAGCAGTTATAGAACTGCGTGATGCCACGGTGCCTTATCCGCAGGCACCACCGGAGTTGCCTTTCCTCTGGGAACGTCTGATTACCCGGGAAATAGCCGATGTCATGCCGGCGTGGAAACAATCGACCACCCCCCCGGCTCTGCGAGTGGTTCCTATCGAAACCACCGTACCTTCTAAGAGTCTGATAGTCGATATTGATTCAGCGCGGAAGATCGTACGGGATGCTGAATTAATCACTGCTACTCCCTGTGCCTGCCGCCTCCAGGCTCAACAGGTGGGAAAAGGCAAGGATTGCCACGCACCGCACGATGTAAACCTCTGCCTGCAGATAAATAAATTTGCCCAGAATCAGCTGGAGCGGGGCTTTGCTGAGCGCATCAGCAATGAGGAAGCCCTGAGGCGCCTGGAAATGGCCGAAGATGCCGGCTTGGTACATCAGGTAAGGAACAATGTCAAAAGGGACATGCTGCTGTGTAACTGCTGCTCCTGCTGCTGTACCGGCCTCTGGATGCTTGATAAATTTGGCTATGAGTTTAATACCAAGTCCAGGTTCCAGGTTGAGTTTGACCCGTCAACCTGCAAAGGATGCGGCAAATGTGTCAAGCGCTGTCAGTTTAAGGCCATATCCATTGATAAAAGTAAACCTGCCCAGGAAAGGGTGGCTGCAGTTAACTTTGATAAATGTTATGGCTGCGGTAATTGTGCAGCCACCTGCCCGTCACAATCACTGAAGCTGAAAGAGGTTCGGCCGCGTGAATTTGTCAGAACTACTTAAATGAGGGTTAACCAATGCATGAAATGCCGGTTGTAGAGAGTATTTTGGGTATTGTGCTCAAATATGCAGAAGCCAATCAGGTGCAGCGGATAGTATCAATTTCTTTGATGGTTGGCGAAATGAGTGATTTGGAGCCTGAGTGGCTGCAAAGCTATTTTGAGTTCTTCAGCCGTGAAACCATGGCCGAAGGTGCAGTGCTGAAGATAACCCGTACCCCGGTGGTATTGGCCTGTAATGACTGCGGGAATACCGTGACCGTGACCAGGGATGAGATGGCCGAGATTATCTGCCCGGCCTGCCAGGGGAAGCGTTTTAACCTGCATTCAGGCAATGAATATTATATTAAGGACATGGAAGTAATCTGATAATAATTAATCATAAAAAGCTTAAGCGCGCCTGATACCATCAGTGTGGTATCAGGTTTATTTTTTATGGCCCCGGTTAATTATTGAAATAGGATACAGTACCTGGTTATTTTATCTCTCAAGCATTTATTACTGGATGATATAATTGGATATAGTAATAAATGGGGGGAGAAGAGGAAAATGCCAATACCTGAGGAGTTAAAGGAGTATGCTGCTCGCCTGGGCTTTGCCGGTTCGGAGACGATGGGGGAAATATTAGCGTTATTATTTCCTGATGAGGAAAGCCGCAAGATAGCGCAATCGCTGCATCGTCCGGCTACCTTTGGTGATATAGCTGCGGTGACTGGTATTCCCCTGAACCGGGTAGAAGCTGTGGCGGAACGGCTGGTCCGGGGCGGTGTAGTCGGCCGTTATATTGAGCCGCGGGATAAAATAAAGCTTTTTGGTGCCATGATCGAATTGCGTGATGCTTCCATAATCAGTCCTGAGGCGTCGGCAGAACTGGCTCATCTCTGGGAACGGTTAATCACTGAAGACCTTCGGCAGGTAGTTCCGGTCTGGCAGAGGCTGGAGATGCCGGCCCTTTTACGGGTGGTGCCCATTGAAGAAACTGTTCCGGCCCAGAATCTGATTTTAGATATAGATTCAGCCCGCCAAATACTGCGAGAAGCCGAATTAATTGCGGCTTCTCCCTGTCCCTGCCGGGTACAGGCCCGCCAGGTAGGCAAAGGGCACGACTGCCCAGCGCCCAAGGATGTGAACCTGTGCCTGCAGATTAATCTGTTTGCGCAACACGCCCTGGAGCGGGGTGTCGGTGAAAGCATCAGCAATGAAGAAGCACTGCGTCGAATCGGTATGGCTGAGGATGCCGGGCTGGTTCACCAGGTTCGCAATAATGTAAAAAAAGACATGCTGATGTGCAACTGCTGTTCCTGCTGCTGTACCGGCCTTTACATGATCGACAAGCTGGGCTATAACGCTTATGCCAAATCCCGATTCCAGGTAGAATTCGAAACCTCTACCTGTAAAGGCTGCGGTAAATGCGTACAACGCTGTCAGTTTAAAGCCATAACCATTGATAAAAGTATTCCGGTAAAAGAGCGGGTGGCCGAGATTGACTTTGATAAATGTTATGGCTGCGGCTACTGTGTGGCTACTTGTCCTACAAAATCATTGACCCTCAAGGAAGTGCGTCCGCGCGAATTTGTCCGCACCACTTAATAATCAAAACCAGATGCTGCCCAAAATAACACCAGTATATACAGGGGCTCTGCTTACAAACAGAGCCCTTGCTCAGTTATGGCTTGTTTTGCCTGATATCAGGCATACAGCTCTTCAATTTTTTTGGAACGTGCCAACCCGCTGTTTAATTTTTAGAGTGGGGGTAGCTCGCCACGTTCTTCGGAGTAACCAGGGATTAAGCCTAATTATCATGATTCCCGCAGCGAAAAAAGGTACTTTCACCTTCAGCTCGGCAAGTGAGTTGGAGGGTTACTTTTTATTTACTATCCCGGTTAGAATTGTGCACAATAGAAACGATAGAGTTGAAGAGTTTTAGGGCACGGGATGGTGTCGGGAGGTCTTAAGAATGAAAGAAATCATAGTTGTTGGTGCCGGGGCAGCCGGGATGATGGCAGCGGGCGCTGCCGCCCGGCAGGGGGCCAGGGTAATACTGCTGGAAAAAAAGAACCGGGTCGGCAGTAAATTGAGAATTACCGGCAAGGGCCGTTGTAATATAACCGCTGATGTGGATCTGGAGGAACTGATTAAAGGTTATCCGGGTAATGGAAGGTTTCTTTACAGTGCACTGAATGAGCTTTCAAATTATGACCTGATCCGATTTTTCAATGAACGGGGTTTGGCTACCAAAACGGAACGCGGTAACCGAGTATTTCCGGTTTCTGACAAAGCAAGTGATGTGGTTCAAGTATTATATGATAACGCCATTCGGGCCGGGGTAAAAATTCATACTTCAAATACGGTTAAAAGCCTGCAGATTGATAATCAATGTGTCACCGGTGTTGTTACTGAGTCAGGAATGTGGTCTGCTGATGCGGTAATTTTAACTACGGGAGGAATGTCTTATCCCGGCACCGGTTCCACCGGTGACGGCTACGAATGGGCGCTCCAGGCCGGGCATAAAATTACCCCTCCGCGGCCAGGACTGGTACCGCTGGTGGTCAACGAAAGCTGGATTGGTGAATTGCAGGGCCTCAGCCTGAAAAATGTGGAGGCGACCGCATTTACCGAAGCCGGCAAAAAGATTAATCAGGACTTTGGAGAAATGCTGTTTACCCATTATGGTCTTTCCGGTCCGATTGTACTGTCGATGAGCCATGATATAGGACTTTATTTATACCGACAACAAAAACCGGTAGTTTTCAAGATTGACCTGAAACCAGCGCTCAGCGAGGTAAAACTGGACGATCGGGTGCAGCGGGATCTGGCCAAGTTTTCCCGAAAACAGTTTAAAAATTCACTCTCTGAACTGCTGCCCGCCAAAATGATTCCGGTTATGGTGAATTTAAGCGGCATTGACCCGGAAAAGGAATGCCATCAGATTACCCGAACCGAACGTTTCCGGCTAGTTACGCTGCTCAAGAACTTTACTTTAACCGTAACTGATACTCGGCCCATCAGTGAGGCTATCGTGACTGCCGGGGGAGTAGTGGTGAAAGAGGTCAACCCTAAAACTATGGAATCAAAACTGGTTAAAGGGTTATATTTTGCTGGTGAAGTGCTGGATGTCGATGGTTATACCGGGGGATACAATTTACAAGCGGCTTTTTCAACCGGTTACACAGCAGGAAAGCATGCAGCTGAAAGTTGACTAAAAGGGCCGTCAGCTGACGGCCCTTTGGCTAATCTTAATTCTTAATTAATACTAACACCCGGATAGAAGTTGAATTTCATCTGCTGGTGCAGCTCACCGCGCAAATCGGGATGGGCGATTTCAATCAAGGCCTGAGCCCGTTCGCGGCGGGATTTGTAGCGCAGGTCGGCAACTCCATACTCGGTTACGATGTAGTTAGCATACATACGGGGAACCGTAACCGGTGTGCCCTCCGGCAGTTCGGGTACGACAGCGGATATGAGACTGCCATCTTTGCGCTGCCGGGCAGAACGCAGCAGAGTAATGGCTTTGCCACCTTCTGACCAGGTGGCTCCGACCGCAAAATCAAATTGCCCGCCTGGGCCGCTGATCATCCGATGCCCGATACCTTCGGCAGTTATCTGTCCTGACAGGTCAATCATTAAGGCCATATTAATCGCGATCATATTGGGGATACGGGCGATTAAGGAGGGATGATTGGTGTAGGCCGCCGGGTGAATCTCACAGGCAGGATTTTCTGCGACATAAGCATACATACTTTCGTCACCCAGACAGAAAGTGCTCATGGATACACCCTTATGCAAAGGCTTATTCATGTTATCAACAATACCCTGCTCAACCAGTTGGGGCAATCCCATGGGAAACATCTCACTGTGAACCCCCAGACCATGTTTACCGGTAAGGCCGGCAACTACGGCTTCGGAAATACCGCCAATTCCCATTTGGATAGTATCACCATCATTGATCAGTTCCAGAACATAGGATGCAATGGTATCCTCCAGTTTGCTGGCTGGTTTGCGCTTAAAGACAGGAGGTGGGCAGGAATTTTCTATGAAATGGTCAAATTCAGAGACATGCAGCCAGTTGTTGCCGAATACGATCGGCATCTGATCGTTTACCTCGCCAATTACCAGTCTCAATTTGCCCTGGGCGCGTCCTTTTCTTACTGCATCCAATGAGTAATCATTGGTCAGACTGAGGTTTACAAATCCCTTGGAATCAGGCGGTGTCACCTGCATAATAAAAACTGTACTGCGATGGGCAGACTTATCCGCCCCATCCAAAACCGTGTTAACCAGGTAATCACAATTATTGGCGTATGAATTACGTATGGTATCAATACCGAAAGTAGGTATGTAATTAATCCGCCCCTCCAGCGCGCACATAAAGACCGGGTCGTATAATCTTGATGGTTTTAGTTGCAGGGAGTCCATAATAAAAACCTTTTCTAATTCATCAGCCCGATCTAGAACCGCATCAAAAAATTGAGGTGAACAGGAGCCAACACCTAGAGCGGTGGAGATAAAGTCTCCGGATTTTATTAGCCGTGCTGCGTCAGTAAAGGATATCACCTTGCGTTTATAATCTTCCTGCCAGTTGGCCATTTGACCAAACCCTCCCCTGTTAGTAGATACATATAGTGCAATTTAATTATTATTATTCTATATAATACCTTAATTAAAGTATTAGCTGTAGGATTTTCTCTTCGATTCAGTAGTAATAAATGTGTAAGTCAGATAAAATATTTTCAATATACCAGCAAATGTATTAAGGGTTAATTTAATGGTGGAGTAGATTAAAGATGAGAACTAAGTCGGTCAATCACGAACTTCAGGGGGCGGCTTTTGTTGCTGCTTCTTATGTTTTATGGGGACTTTTGCCTATCTATTGGAAGTTTTTAAAACAGGTACCGGCGGGGGAAGTCTTATGCCACCGAATTATCTGGTGCGTAGCTTTTATGCTGCTGCTGATTTTGTTTACCGGTCAGTTGGCTCATTTCCGGGATGATGTTAAAGGAATACTGACCCAGCCCAGAAAAATAATCGGGATTATATTTTCAGCGGTTTTTTTGAACATGAACTGGGGTATTTATATCTGGGCGGTCAACAATAATCATGTAATAGACACCAGCCTGGGTTATTACATTAATCCTCTGGTCAGTGTTTTGTTAGGCATTCTGGTGCTGAAGGAAAAGTTAAGCCGCTGGCAGGGAATAGCATTTGTATTAGCCCTGCTGGGGGTTCTCAACCTGACCCTGCACTCTGGCACCTTTCCCTGGATTGCAGTATTATTAGCCGTTACTTTTGGCTTTTACGGTTTACTGAAAAAGACCGTGGGGGTGGGTGCAGTTACCGGGCTGACGCTGGAAACTTTGATCATGTTTCTGCCAGCGATTTCTTATGTGGCATTTATACAACAGGCGGGAAGAGGTGCCCTGACCCTGGCTGAACCAGTAACCGCAGCTCTGCTGATCGGGGCAGGAGCAGTTACCGGCATACCACTGTTATTGTTCGCCAGCGGCACGATAAGGATATCGCTCATTATTGTCGGCTTTCTTCAATATATAAGCCCCACTCTGGCGCTGATTTTAGGAATTTATCTTTATCATGAGCCTTTTACCTCAACCCATCTGCTGTCATTCATTCTAATTTGGACGGGGCTGCTGGTATTTACGATCAGTCAGAGCGGGACCATGATGCACAGAAGAGAAAGAATAAATCAGAACAATTAATTTAGGGCCTGGTTCATCTTTGATTAACCAGGCCTTATTGTTCATCTCTAAATGGAAGTTATAGAACAAAAAAGAGGAGATAAGTAACAGCATCCAGAAAACATCAGCTTAATTAGTTGGCGGTAATTTACTGGTGCTGGGAGGGAAGAGCCATGAATAACATATCACTTATTCATCTGAGTGCATTTGTTATTTACGTCGGTATGGGGGTTTATGGTTTGCGGACTGGCCGCAAGGAGGCTTTGAACCGGTTATTTTTTGCCCTGTGTATGGCTTGCGCCATCTGGTCGATAGCGATTGCCTTTTTTCTCTGTGCTCCCTCCTATCAACAAGCCTGGCTGTGGTTTCGGCTGTCCTCACCTGGATGGGCCCTGGGGCCGGCGCTGATCCTCCATTTTGCCTTGGTTCTGAGCCGACGTAATCTCAGTGTTGGACGATTTTTACCCTATATAGCTTATATAGTCGGTATAATATTTACCCTTCGCGGTATGACGGTGGGGGTAACCAGTTCCCGATTGGCTCTGGAATCCTATGGCTGGAGCGCAATCAACAGCGCCTCTGGCTGGTATTTCGCTTATACCGGCTATTATCTATTATGCCTGGCGATTACGGTTATTACGGTGTGGCGATGGGGGATAAAATCATCGCTGCAGCGGGAAAAAAAGCAATCCGTAATTATAGTCGTGGTTACCCTGCTGGGAACCATTTTGGGATTTTTCAATGAATCACTGTTGCCGCTGTTAGGAATACAGTTCCCGAAAATACCAGCTGTATTGTTTCTGGTTTGGGCAGTAGGTATGTGGCTGGCCATCAGCAAGTATGGATTTATGTCTTTTAATACAGCGACCGTGGCACAGGAGATTCTATCCCGTATAAAGGATCTGGTTTTACTGATTGATCCGCATGGTAATATACTGCAGGCTAATCAGCAGGCGCTGACCCTCCTCGGTTACACCGAAGAGGAATTAGTCGGGCAGACCTTTCATTCCCTGCTGTATGAACCTGGTGTCATTCAAGGTATTAACCAGCAGATTTTCGTCGGTGGCAGCAATAATAAAGTGGAGCTCAATTACCTGACCCGCAACCGGGAACTGATACCAGTCCAGGTACTGTTATCGGCAATAAGTGATAAGCAGGGTGACCTGGTAGGAATAGTGGCTATTGGGCATGATATGCGGCAGACCAATCAGGCTTTTGAGAGTTCAGAGATAGTTTCCCAGGTGGCACAGAAAGTTGCCCATCAAACCTCTGATTTATTAAAAGACAGCAGCCTGATTAAGAATGAAACCCACCAGATTTACTCGGGACTGGAACAAGTATCAGCATCGTCGCAAGAAATAACCGCTTCCATGGCGGATTTGAGCATTCTGGCTGAGAGGGTAAAGCAGCAGATTGATACCAGCAATCAAGAGATACATAAAGTCACGGAAAAATCACAGGATGCGAGTGGACAAGCCGAGAAGTCATCGAACCAGGCGATGGAGCTTTATCGGCAGTCTGAGCTCGAGTTAACCAGATCGATTCAAGAGGCGCAGGTAGTTGCGGAGATAGCCAAGGTAGCAGATACTATTTCGAGTATTGCCAATCAAACCAACCTGTTGGCTTTAAATGCAGCTATCGAAGCGGCGAGAGCTGGCGAACAGGGGCGGGGTTTTGCCATTGTAGCCCAGGAAGTAAGGCAGCTGGCGGAGGAAAGTTCTAATAACGCCAAACGGATTCAAAACGTCATTTATCAGGTTACCACCGCGGTGCAGGGTTTGAGCAATAATGCTTCTTCATTATTGTCCTTTATAAATCGGCAGGTCATTCCTGATTATGCCTTTATGGTACAGATGGGGAACAACCATGTTCAGAATATGGATCGAATTAAAACTTTAAACTTCAGTTTCTCAGAGATGGTCAGCGAACTGCTGGTAACCTGCAGTCAGGTAGCAGAGGCGATGGAGACTACCAGCGCCGTTCTAGCTGAGTCTACGGACAGAATCAACAAGATTGCT
>JBLNAA010000177.1:0-3612 GCA_050259135.1 Methylocystaceae bacterium
GGATGACCTGGAAACTGAGAGGAATTTCGCCCAGGAAGATGGGTGCTGTTGAAAACTGAAAATGCTGCTTGTTATCGCGGCAATTGCAGGGTGGTATGTAATGGTGGGAGTTAACTGTCCGAGAGATCATATCCTGGAATCTATTTACGGAAGCAGTGATAAAGGAGCAGTGTCCGTTTTCGGCAATCCAGCCAGTTACTTACCTTCTTTTTCAAAAAGGGAACTTTCTTTCGGATGTCACCAAATAGCGGTGGTAAAAGTACTCGACCACAACAATCAGCAGGGCGGTAATAACCGCACCATAAATAGTCACGGTGGTCTGCGACAAGACCATATTACTTAGATACAGCAGGAGGGTATTAACTATTAAGTTTAACCCGGCATTGATCACCACCGACCCTTTCATTAACTGTCCTGCTTCCAGAAACTGTCCTACAGCTGCCAGAAACAGGCTTACCATCATTATCTGCCACCAAGAGGCGTAGTTGACCTGATTTGACAGTAAATCTACTAAGTAAATTATCAGCGGGGTAGCAACTAGCTTAATTGTGAGCCCGATCATTGATCCCACTCCATCAAACACTTAGTGATCAACTTTAGTTTCAGATTCACTCGGCCAATTGAGAGGTGGTATCTCCGGAGCATTAGGCTGCGCAATCTCCGTCCAGGATTCGCCGGTTTGAATCTCACGGGTATCGATGCTGATCACTCCATTTCCTTGGTTAATTATTCCCAGCTTGCGAATTGTGCTTCCGAAGTATTCTGGATAATTATTGCAGTATGACAGCAAGGTTAGTGCATTTGGAGGATCCTGGATAAATTCACCCTGGTCTGTACTTTATGCTAGATTAGTAAGATAAGGGAGGGGAGCCAACCAATGAAGTATCAGTGGGATTTATTTATTTTCGATTTTGATGGGGTAATCGTAAATTCAGGTGAGGATATAGTTGATGCGATTCAATACACTCTGGCCCTACTAAACCAGCCTGAGCAGACCAGCAGCCAGATTCTGGCTCATATTGGGCATGGGGTGGAAAGGATGATCAGAAATGTTTTTGCCGGTGTGGATGAAGAGACCATTGTGGCGGCTATAAAAATTTATCGGCAGTATTACCTGGCTCATGCAGTGATTAAAACCAGGCTGTACGGGCAAGTAGGTGAGACTTTGGCCGTGATTAAACATGACCTGCATAAAAAGACGGCGATCGTTACCAGTAAGCCGGAAGAATTGACCCGTACCATTTTAATTGGGTTAAAGGTCAGTGAATATTTTGATTTGGTGATAGGACCAGAATCGGTGAAATATATGAAACCAGACCCCGAAGGCATTAATAAGGTTTTAGATTATTTTGGAATGGCCGGAAACCAAGCGGTAATGGTGGGCGATATGCACACTGATATTGAAGCTGGCAAGGGGGCAGGGGTTTATACCTGTGGGGTGACATATGGATATGGTGATCAGCAGGAGCTTATGGCGTCGGCACCTGATTTGATGATTCAGGGGATGGGGGAACTGCTAAGTCATATCGAATAACTGATAGGATAAAAAATATAAGGCTGCCCGAAAGGGACAGCCTTATATTTCGTTACTAGGTCAGTGGTGTCATCATGAAGACCGGCATTCTGCCTTCCTTCGCTGCTTCCGGTTTATAATCAAAGTATTGAGGATCTTCACTTACCATCTTATCAACTATAGATTTGTAAAGCCGGTTTTTCATTTCCGCCATGGCGATTCTTGATTTATTAAAAGTCCTGGCGAAGGCGATAGCCTCTTCGACTGTCTTTTCGGCATTCTCACAGGCCTTATAGATTACATTGTATTTTTCTAGCTCGGCGGCTCCGATTTTATCACCGGTTAATACCATCCTGGTAAACAGGTGATAAGGCATTATCCGTTTCATCCACTCCAGCATGGAGGGAGCAATTTGAATTCCCATATCGATTTCCGGGAAGCAGAAGTACCCCCGGTCAGCTCTCATAAATCGAAAGTCGCAGGCTCCGGCCAGCATCGCTCCATTCCCGAAGGCATGTCCGGTAACTGCCGCTATGGTAGGTATCGGAGCCATAATCATGGTTTTAAATACTTCACCGTTTTTATATAACCATTTGCTGATACTGTCATAATCACCCTCACCCATAACTTTGGCCAGCCAGGCAATATCAACCCCGAGGCAGAAATTCTTGGGGTCATTAGAAGTAAGCACCAGGCCCTTAATCTCATTATCAGCGATAATTTCCTCATAGGTAGCCAGCATTTCATCACACCAATAAGGGTTATGTCTGTTTTCACCATTAGTCATGGTCATCACTGCGACCGTTCCATCTTTTCTCCACTCGACCATGGACATAAAATCCCTCCTTTACATTTTAATGTTTTAAATATGGTAGTTTTAAATATATTATATTACGTAACGTATATTTCGTGTTATAATTTTTAAAAGGATCCGATGAAGGTTTAAGTGAGAGGAGTTTTGAGTATGGGTTTACTGCTTAACCCCAAGAACTATCAGGACCGCAATTATCCCGATGCCAGGTCCAAAGAGATCATGCTAAAGACTATTGATTGGTTTGAAAATAAGGGCTTAGCTAGAGAAAAAGAACAATTTCACGCCAAGGAGTTCGCCGAAGATTTTCAGAAATTCGTAACTGAAGAAGGCATCTTTGAGACCCTCTTCCTGCCCAAGGGGTATGGCTCCGACCCCAATCAGTATTACAGCACCTATCGGATGTATGAGTTCTCGGAAATCTGCGGCTTCTATGGAGCAGCCTACTGGTACTGCTATCACGTATCAACCCTTGGTCTGGACCCGGTGCTATTGGGAGACAACGAGGAAGCAAAACATATAGCAGCTGCCAAATTAAAAGAAAACGCTTATTGTGCTTTCGGCCTTTCTGAAAAAGAACATGGCGCTGACATCTATTCTTCTGAAGTAACCCTTACCCCTAAAGGTGATGGAACGTATGTCGCTAACGGCAGTAAATATTATATCGGCAATGGTAATGTGGCCAGTACCGTAACGGTATTCGGCAAGATGGCTGATACCGGTGACTACGTATTTTTCGCGGTCGACTCGGCTCATCCCAATTATGAATGTGTGAAAAACGTGGTTGACTACAATCAGCAGTATGTAGCTGAATTTGCCCTGCATGATTATCCGATTACCGAGGCTGAGATTCTAACCCGTGGACCTAAAGCCTGGGATGATATGCTCAACACCATCAATATCTGTAAGTTTAACATCGGTTCCGGTGCCACTGGTATCGTTACGCATTCCTTCTATGAATCATTAAATCATGCGGCCCACCGGGAGCTGTACGGCAAAAAGGTTACCGATTTTGCCCATGTAAAGAGACTCTTCTCCGACGCCTGGCTGAGAATCATGGGAATGAAGCTCTTTGGCCTTCGAGCCACCGACTACATGCGGGTGGCCAATGAGAATGACAAGAGATACCTCCTTTATAACCCAATCATGAAAATGAAGGTTGCCATACAGGGTGAGCAGGTTCATGAACTGCTGTGGGATATTATCGCTGCCAAGGGCTTTGAAAAAGATATGTACTTTGAGCAGGCGGTGCAGGAACTGAGAGGATTCCCCAAACTGGAAGGCACCC
>JBLNAA010000178.1:0-5579 GCA_050259135.1 Methylocystaceae bacterium
ATGAAGCGGATTTAATTATTGCCGTCGGGGCCAGGTTCAGTGACCGGGTTACCGGTAAACTGGATACCTTCGCGCCCAACGCCAAAATAATTCATATTGACATCGATGCCGCCGAAATTGGCAAGAATGTTAAAACCCATATCCCGATTGTCGGTGATGTTAAAAAAGCTCTATCAGAGTTAATTACGCGAGTTCAGCCGGTGGAAGGCTATGGAGAATGGCATCATACGATTGACCGCTGGAAGGATGAGTACCCGCTAACTTACAGTGCCAGTGAACAGGATGGCTATATCCGTCCTCAGTACGTAATCGAACAGATTTCTGACTTAACTCAGGGGGATGCCATTGTTACTACTGAAGTGGGACAGCATCAGATGTGGACCGCTCAATTTTACAAGTTCAAGCACCCCCGTACTTTTATTACTTCCGGGGGACTGGGGACCATGGGTTATGGGTTGCCTGCTGCTATCGGCGCCAAAGTTGGCCGGCCTGATAAGCTGGTAATAGATATTTCCGGTGATGGCAGCTTCCAGATGAATGTCCAGGAGATGGCTACTGCGGTAGAGCAGCGCCTACCCATTGTTATTTGTATTCTCAACAACGGGTATCTGGGGATGGTTCGCCAGTGGCAGCAGCTGTTCTTTAATGGCCGTTACTCCTACACCGACATGAAAGGTCAGCCTGATTTCGTTAAATTGGCTGAAGCCTACGGTGCTGTCGGAATGCGCATCAACAAAGAGAGTCAGGTGGCTGAAGCCCTGAAGACCGCCTTTACGGTCACCGATCGCCCGGTAGTCATCGATTTCCTGGTAGAGCCAGAGGCCAATGTATTCCCCATGGTGGCACCAGGGGATTCCCTGACGAACATGATGGGAGGTGACGACATATGAAACATACCCTGTCAGTAGTGGTTGAGAACCAACCCGGTGTTCTGGCTCGGGTAGTCACCCTGTTTCGGCGTCGGGGTTATAACATTGACAGCCTGGCGGTAGGACGTACTGAAAATGATGAGATTTCCCGCATCACGATTGTGGTTGAGGGTGAGGAAGATATTATTGAACAGGTTACCAAACAGCTGCACAAGCTGATTGATGTTCTCAAGATCAATGATATTACCGAGGAGCCGGCAGTTGAACGTGAGCTGGCTCTGATCAAGGTTCGGGCTGATACCGCCAGCCGGGCGGAAATCATGCAGATTGTGGATATCTTTCGGGCCCGCATTGTCGACATCGGTAAAAACAGCTTGATTATCGAAGCTACCGGTGATGAGAAAAAGGTAACCGCGATTGAGGAATCGCTTCGTCCCTTTGGAATTATGGAGATGGTTCGTACCGGTAAAATTGCACTGGTACGCGGCAGTAAGTAGATATTGAATTAACAAATATAATTAAAATTTTGGAGGTAATTTTAAAATGGCAAAAATGTACTATGATGCAGACGCAAACTTGGATTTTCTGAAGGACAAAACTGTTGCCGTTATTGGTTTTGGCAGCCAGGGTCATGCTCAGGCTCAGAACCTGCATGAAAGCGGAGTTAAAGTTATTGTGGCTCTGCGCCCGCCGAAAGACGAATTTACGACGGCTGAATGGAACAAGGTTAAAGAGGCCGGCATTGAAGTTATGACCGTCGAAGAAGCCGCTCAAAAGGCGGACATTATTCATATTCTGGTTCCCGATGAATTACAGCGCAAAGTCTACAGTGAGCAGATTGCTCCTTACTTAAAGCCGGGGATGGCGATTAGTTTCTCCCACGGCTTCAATATTCACTTTAAGCAGATTGTACCTCCCGAGTATGTTGATGTTTTCATGGTTGCTCCCAAGGGGCCTGGTCATCTGGTACGCCGCCAGTATCAGCGCGGTGCGGGGGTTCCCTGCCTGATTGCTGTTTACAATGATGCTTCCGGAAATACCCGTGACGTAGCCATGGCTTTTGCCAAGGGTATTGGCGGCACTCGTGCCGGGGTTATTGAAACCACCTTCCGGGAAGAGACCGAGACTGACCTCTTTGGCGAACAGGCTGTACTTTGCGGCGGGGTTACCGCTTTGATGCAGGGGGGATTTGAGACCTTGGTAGCCGCCGGTTATCAGCCGGAAATTGCCTATTTTGAATGCATCCATGAAATGAAACTTATTGTTGACCTGATTTATGAAGGCGGTTTTGCCAACATGCGGTATTCCGTAAGTGATACTGCCGAGTTTGGCGACTATGTAACCGGACCCCGGATTATAACCGATACCACCAAGAAAGAAATGAAACAGGTATTAACTGAGATTCAAAACGGCACCTTTGCCCAGGAATGGCTGCTCGACAACCAGGTCGGCCGCCCGCGTTACAATGCCATGAAGCAGATCGGCAAGGAACATCAGGTGGAAAGCGTGGGTAAGGAACTGCGGGCGATGATGCCATGGTTAAAGGAAATTAAGTAAGGGTAGGGATTCTGGTGCCAGACCGAATATATATCTTTGACACTACCCTGCGGGATGGCGAACAGTCACCCGGGGTAAGCCTGGATCACAAAGAAAAAGTGGATATCGCACTGCAGCTCTCACGGCTGGGGGTGGATGTAATTGAGGCCGGATTCCCTATCGCTTCACCTGGCGATTTTGAGGGAGTCCGGGCCATTGCCCAACTGGTGAAAGGGGTTACCATTGCCGGCCTCTGCCGGGCCGTTAAAGCCGACATCGACCGAACCTGGGAAGCAGTTCGTGAGGCGGATAGCCCCCGGATACACACTTTCCTGGCGACCTCCGATATTCACTTAAGGTATAAACTGCAGAAAACCCGGGCCGAGGTTTTGGAACAGGCGGCCTGGGCGGTCAGCCACGCGAAAAAGTATTGCTCGGATGTGGAATTCTCGGCGGAGGATGCTTCCCGCAGTGATTTTGATTACCTGGTAGATGTGGTAACTGCAGTTATTGATGCAGGGGCCACCGTGGTTAACCTCCCGGATACGGTAGGGTATGCGATGCCTGAAGAGTACGCTCGTTTTATCAGGGAAATTATTGCCCGGGTACCCAATTCCGACCGGGCGATCTTCTCGGTTCACTGCCATGATGACCTGGGAATGGCGGTAGCCAATTCCCTGGCCGCTATCGGGGCTGGAGCCCGGCAGATTGAATGCACTATTAATGGTATCGGTGAACGAGCTGGCAACGCCTCCTTAGAGGAGATTGCCATGGGATTGTACACCCGCAAAGATATCTATCAGAAGTATACCGGGATTAATCACCGTGAACTGTTCCGGACCAGTAAAATGGTCTCTTCATTGTCAGGGATGATGATACAGCCCAATAAAGCGGTGGTAGGTAAGAATGCCTTTGCGCATGAGTCAGGCATCCATCAGGACGGCGTACTTAAAGAACGTACTACCTATGAAATAATGAGCCCTGATTTAGTAGGGGTTACCACCGGAAGCAGTCTGGTGTTGGGAAAGCACTCGGGCCGACATGCATTTGGCGACCGTTTAACACAGTTGGGTTTTGAACTGCAGGAAGCTGAATTAGAAAAAGCCTTTGCCCGATTTAAGTCACTGGCGGACAAGAAGAAGGAAGTCACTGATGAAGACCTCGAGGCAATCGTCAAAGAGGAAGTATGGAAGGTACCCGAGCGGTATCGCCTCAATTATCTGCACTTTATGGCAGGCAGTACCATTATTCCAACTGCTACGGTCGGCCTCTCGATTGATGGGTTAGTCTTTGAGGAAGCAGCCACTGGTGATGGCCCGGTTGATGCCTCCTATCGGGCGGTAGATAAGCTGACCAATCTGCATGGCGAACTCTTGGAGTTTAAAATGAGTGCGGTCACCGGCGGTAAAGATGCTCTGGCTGAAGTATCAGTACGGGTTAAGGTAGAAGGCCGTGAATATGTAGGCCGGGGTACCAGCACCGATATTATCGAAGGCAGCGTACGGGCCTATGTGAACGCGATTAATAAAGCAGCCTACTATATGGAGCGGAATGAAACCACCAGCAACAACCAGTAAAAAATGAGAAAAGGTGCCTGGCACCGATTCTCATTTTTGAATAGAGAGTTTGGAGGAATTATCAATGGGTATGACCATTACCGAAAAGATACTGGCCGCCCATGCCGGGAAAACACAGGTTGAACCTGGCGAGCTGATCAGCTGCCGAGTTGATGTAGTTTTAGGTAATGATGTCACTACTCCGGTAGCAATCAATGAGTTCAGCCGGTTGGGTCTGAATAAGGTTTTCGACCGCCAGCGGGTGGTTATCGTGCCGGATCACTTCACCCCGAATAAGGATATTAAATCGGCGGAGCAGTGCAAGCAGGTGCGGGACTTTGCCCGTGGTATGGATATTGAGAATTATTTCGAGGTGGGGCAGATGGGTATCGAACACTGCCTCTTACCCGAACAGGGGCTGGTCGGCCCGGGCGACCTGATTATCGGTGCTGACAGTCATACCTGTACCTACGGTGCCCTGGGAGCATTTGCTACCGGGGTTGGTTCCACCGATATGGCGGCAGCCATGGCCACCGGCGAGTGCTGGTTTAAGGTACCGGCTACCATAAAATTTGTCTTTCATGGCACTATGCCAGCCTGGGTCAGCGGTAAGGACTTGATCCTGCGAACCATTGGCGACATTGGAGTGGATGGTGCCCGTTATATGGCAATGGAATTTACCGGGCCGGTAATCGATGGCCTTTCCATGGATGGACGCCTGACCATGGCTAATATGGCCATTGAAGCCGGAGGTAAGAATGGTATTTTCCATGTCGATGAGATAACCCGGCATTATATTGAAGGGCGTCTGAAACGGAGTCATAAGGTTTATGCCTCAGATGCCGATGCCGTTTACAGCGAAGTTAGGGAATATGATGTTACTGAGATGGAGCCGGTGGTGGCTTTCCCTCATCTGCCGGAAAATACTCGTTCGGTGAGTGAGGCTGGCCATGTACAGCTCGACCAGGTAGTCATCGGTTCCTGCACCAACGGCCGGCTTGAAGATTTGGAAATCGCCGCTTCGATTATGAAGGGTAAAAAAGTCAATTCCAATCTGCGGGTGGTTATCCTGCCCGGTACCCAGCAGATTTATCTGGAAGCACTGCGCCGGGGCTGGGTGGAAACCTTTGTGGAAGCGGGGGCAGTAGTGTCCACACCCACCTGTGGGCCCTGCCTGGGTGGCCATATGGGCATCCTGGCCAAAGGGGAAAAGGCCCTGGCCACCACCAACCGCAACTTTGTCGGCCGGATGGGATCGCCGGAGAGTGAAGTCTATCTATCCTCACCGGCAGTAGCTGCGGCTTCGGCTTTAACCGGCCGTATAACACCCCCCTGGGAGGTGGCTTAAACATGGAGTTTAAAGGTAGAGTGCATCGCTTTGGCAATGATATTGATACCGATGCGATTATCCCGGCCCGGTATCTGAACACTGCCGACCCGGCGGAGCTGGCCAAACATTGTATGGAAGATGCTGATGCCAGCTTCCCGTCCCGGGTCAAGGCCGGCGATATCATTGTCGCCGATAAGAATTTTGGCTGCGGCTCTTCTCGGGAACATGCCCCCATCGCCATTAAAGCAGCCGGGGTATCCTGTGTAGTGGCCAAATCATTTGCCCGGA
>JBLNAA010000179.1:0-4491 GCA_050259135.1 Methylocystaceae bacterium
AACCGGCAGAATGATATTTTAACCCTGCGTAAAGCAGCCGCTGGTGACTTGTGGCTTCACACCAAGGAAATTCCCGGCACCCATGTTATCCTGCGGCTGAATTCGAATGATACTGATATTAACCGGGTTCCTGACCAGTCATTAACCGAAGCTGGCCTCCTGGCCGCCTATTATTCTAAAGCCCGTGAAGGCGGCAAGGTAGCTGTGGACTATACCTTCAAAAATGAGGTCAAGAAGCCGCGGGGGGCCCGTCCCGGCATGGTGATCTATGATAACTACTGGACCATCAACGTTGATTTAAGCAGTCCCGACCTGACCGCCCTGCTTAACCAATTATAATTTTAAAAGGAGCCTGACCCCATTTTTAGTTAATAGTTAAAGATTTCGGGCGGACAATCGACCAGGGTATCATCACCGGCAGCTACCAACTGGCGTATCAGGCCAACCTGGGGTAATATCTGCCGAATAAAGAAACGCGCTGATATTGTCTTTCCCAAATAAAAATGATAGTCATAATGACTTGAAGCTATTTCCCGAAGATGGCCGGCAGCAATTACCGCCTGTTCCAAAAGGTAATATGATCCGAAGAGCTGCCCGGTGGCGGTAAGAATACGCCGGGCGTAGCCAGCAGCCAGCCCGGGCTTGCCGGTCTTAAACCAGGATGCAACGGTACCTTGAATAAAATAATAATCATCCAGCGCTCTTTTCAATCCCGCAAATTCCACTTCTAATTCCGGCCATTTACTCTGTTCATTATTAATGAATTCCTTAATATCGTTCAGCATACCGGCAAATGCCTGACCCTGCTGCAGGGTCCATTTACGGGTAATCAGGTCCATCGACTGAATATAATTGGTTCCCTCATAAATTGAGTTGATCTTGGTATCGCGTACCGCCCGCGCTGCTGGATACTCCTCAGTAAAACCATAACCTCCGTAGGTCTGAATACTTTCCTCAATCAGGCTCCAGGCTTCATCACTGGAATAAGCCTTGCACAAAGGGGTTAAACACTGCAGACGGCTGGCCGCCCAGTGACGGCGCTCATTATCTGGATCCTGTTCGGAGATATCCATATAAAAATAGGCCTTCATCACCAGGGAGCGGATGACTTCGGTCGTTGCTTTGTTCCTGAGCAGCATCCGTTTAACGTCTTCATGATTGATTAAGGCTACTCGATCTGACCCGGAACTGGCAAGCAGGCGGCCCTGGATACGCTCCCGGCTGTAAGCAGCCGCATTCCAATATTCATTGGCAGCCACACCGGCTGAAGTGGTCCCGCACTCCAGACGTTTGCCATTCATCATCTGAAACATCTGGATGAGCCCCTGCCCAGCCCCGTTTTCACCCGGAGGTTCACCGATCAAATATCCACGGCAGGCACCATTGTCACCGAAAGACAGTGAGACCGTCGGACAGCCGCGGATACCGAACTTATCCTCGATACCGGTGGTAACCACATCATTGTCCGACCATGAGCCATCTTCATTAATCCAGAAACGCGGAATAATAAATAGAGATAATCCTCTGGTTCCGGATGCCGAACCTTGGATACGAGCCAGAGTCAGGTAGATAAAATTCTGGACATGGTTACCATCCCCCACACTGATAAATATTTTGCTGCCCTTTAGGCGGTAAACCCCAATTTCATCAGTAGGAATAGCCCGGGTAATGCCATCACCGACATCAGTACCCGCTCCCGGCTCGGTAATGCACATGCAGCCTTGAAATCGACCATCCATTAATCCCGGCAGAAATTTGACCTTGAGCTCGGGTGAGGCATAGCTTTGGATGCACTTGGCGGCTCCGGTCGTCAGACCCGGATAATAAACAAAAGCCGGGCTGGCAGCACAGCACATCTCGGTAAGCGCTGCATAAACGACCTCCGGCATGGTACCTTCACCACGTTCATCGATATTGCTGGTACCCCAACCGTTCTGCTGGAAATAAGCAAAAGCTTCTTTATAGGAGGGCGGACCGACTACTCTGCCATTTTCCAGCCGGGGGTGGTTCTTTTCACCATCATCATTGGTTGGAGCTATTTTATCCCGGATCATCCGGTTAACCTGCTCCAACAGCCCATCGATATCATCCTTGCTCCAGCCCTCATAGCGCGGATAGGCAAAGATCTGCTCCAGCGGCAGCCACTCTTTAAGAACGAACCGGGCATCCCTGGTCTGATAAGAATACTTTGCGCTCATAACCCTCTCCCTCGATATAAATAAACCTTTGTCTCAGCATATACACCAATATACTATAACATGTATACTATCCAACTTCAATTATAGTCGTCGCTACTGAATCGATAAAAGACCGGTCATGCTCAACCAGTACCATGGTGGGCTGATATTTAACTAATAATTGTTCTACCTGCCAGCGCGATATTATATCGACATAATTCAAAGGTTCGTCCCAGATATAAAGGTGAGCAGAATGACAAAGGCTGCGGGCGATCAGTACCTTTTTCTTCTGCCCGCTGCTGTACTCCGCCATATCTTTATCAAACTGTACCCGGTTAAAATCCAGTTTCCGAAGAATGGTCATAAAAAGGCTCTCGTCGATGTTGCTATCTCTGGCAAATTGCCGGAGATTGCCCTGCAAAAGCGAGGTATCCTGCGGAATGTAAGATATTTTTAATCCGCTGGCTAAATACAGGTTACCGCTATAAGGAATGTCTTCACCCATAATCAATTTTAACAGGCTGGACTTACCGCATCCGTTCTTGCCGCATAGAGCAATTCTTTCCCCGTGATGAACAATGAATGAGGCCCTTTTTTCAGGCATTGAATTAACATAATCAATCTGCAGGTTATCGACTTCCAATAATCGGTCCGCATGATGCCGCAGTGGCCTGATGGTAAGGCTGCCGGCAGTTTCAATATTCTTAAGCAGATCAGCCTTTTCCTCTATCGCCTTCTGCTGCCGGGCTTCAATTACTTTAGCCCTTTTCATCATCTTGGCGGCCTTGTGTCCAATATATCCTTTATCCGGTTTTATCCCGGAATTCCGATTAGCAAACTTGGTCTTTTCCACTGCATTGGACCAGCTGGTATCACGCCGGGCCGCCTCAGAAAGACGTTCAATGTCTCTCTTTAACCGTTCATTTTCAGCTTGCTCAAAATGGTCATGGAACTCCTTGTTGCGCTGCCAGGAAGAAAAATTCCCTTTTTGAATCTCGATATTAGTCCGATTAATCGATAGGATGTGGTCAATGCAATTATCCAAAAAGGCTTTATCATGGGAAACCAGGATGAACCCCTTTTTTTGCTTCAGATAATCACTAACCAGTCTGCGGGCTTGTATATCGAGGTGGTTGGTAGGTTCATCAATTAACAGGAAATTGTTCTCCTTTAAGAATAGTGCGGCCAGCATCACTTTGGTTTGCTCTCCCGGACTGAGCGTTAGATAGGCACGATCCAATACCTCATTATCTACTTCCAGGAGCGATAATTCCCGCTTTAGCTCCCAGAGTTTAAAATCACCACAGATTTCTCCCACCACCTCCAGGGTCATTCGGCCTAAATCAGCTATCGGAAAGGGGAAATAATCAAAAACTGCCGATGAGGAAATTACTCCGCTGTACTCATATTCCCCCTGGAGCAGCTGCAGGAAAGTAGTCTTACCACGGCCATTTCTGCCGGTAAACCCTAGTTTCCAATCTGTATCAATTTCAAAGGATACATTCTCAAAAATGTTGTCATAACTGCTGTCATAGGCAAAAGTAAGGTTCATTATCTTTATAAGTGACATAAAATCCACCTCCTAAAAAAGAAAAAGGCTGTAAGAAATTTGCTTTCTTACAGCCATAAAATCTTAGGTAATATCCCTATCCAATGGTGGCCAAGGATATCAATAGTTTTGCCAGATTAAGAATCGCAACTTTCCTGCTCAAAGCATAATTAAACAGGCGGTTAACCGCTTGCTCAATTCAGCTTTATTCACATTAGGGTGTTAGCAAGAAAAATTGCGCATCCTTTCAACTCCAATACATAATTATTTTGCCTGCCAGGCTTATTATAGCTTTTAAACCCAGGTATTTCAAACTATTTTCCATCGATAATGTTGCTCTTAGGTTCCGCTAATATAGGATAACAGATGCTGCATATCATCAGGCAGAGGAACCTCAAACTGCAGGGTATGACCGGTACGGGGCTGAATAAAGTTCAGTTTTCCGGCATGCAGTGCCTGGCGATCAATTAAGGGAGATGGGGAGCCATAAAGTTCATCCCCGCAGATCGGATGCCCAATATAGCTGAGATGAACCCGAATCTGATGGGTACGTCCGCTGCCCAGGAGGAGCGACACCAGGGTATGACCGGAAAACCTTTTTAGAACCTGATAATTGGTCAGGGCAGCTTTCCCCTCATCATCAACCATTCTTTCACGTAATTCGGGGTCTTTCCTGGCAATGGGCAAATCAATACAGCCCTGATCATCTGCCATAACACCTTCCACTACCGCCTGATACTCCCGGTGAATAATACCCTTTTTCTG
>JBLNAA010000180.1:0-8186 GCA_050259135.1 Methylocystaceae bacterium
CGGCCTGCCCCTTGCGGGTACAACGCAGATGGGTGTTTATCGACAGGCTGCAGCAGGGAGAGAATCCTCCCTGCTTTTTTTATTTATCCCAGAACCGGCAATATTGCAAAACAAAACCTGAAATGTAAAAATTAAACTATGGGTAATCATAACCTTAATGTAGTGAAAACCCTACATGTGTAGTAATTATTCAACATATAAATGTCCACTTTTTCCTCTAAAATGTATGAATTTTCATACAACGTTAACACATGTACAGGTCAGGTGGCGCAGTTGATGCCCTGGCACAATACTTGCAATATCTGCAAATAAAAGATAGAGCAAGGAGGAGTTGCCAGATGAGTTGGAGAGAGGAATATGCCCGTAAATTAATGTCGGCTGATGATGCGGTTAAAATCTTCAATTCCGGTGATGTAATTGCTATGCAGGGAGGTACTGGTATACCGCCAGCCATAGCAGCGGCACTTGCCCGGAGGGCTGAAGAATTACGGGACGTAACTCTGTGTCAGGGTTTCGCACTAGCTTTTCATGACTATATGAAACCGGAGTTCCGCAATAGTTTTCGGGTAGAAACTATATTTATGGGACCGGCCGAGCGTATGTGCCTGCAGTGGGGAACGGCTGATTTCGTACCGAATCACCTGGGAAATCTGGGTCGGTGGCTGGATAATCGGGGAATCAACAAGGTGACGGCGGTAGTTACGCCTCCTGACGAAGATGGTTATATGAACCGTTCGTGTTTTGGCGGCTTATGTACCAAACGACTAGTGGATCGTGCAGAAAAGCTGGTTGTGGAGGTTAACCGCCATACTCCCTGGCTGAACAGTGAGGTGTTTAAGGTTCATGTATCGCAATGTGATGCGATTGTCGAAAATGATGTCCCCATATTTGAAATACCGGAAATACCAATAACCGGAGTTGAAACTGAAATTGCCGGGCGGATTGCGGAAATGGTGCCGGATGGCTCCACCATTCAGCTAGGCCTGGGTGGTTTAGCTAACTGTATTGGTCACTTCCTTAAGGATAAAAAGGATCTGGGAGCGCATACCGAGGTAGTTTCGAACTCCATCATGGAACTTATTAAATGCGGTGCCCTAAATGGCAGCAAGAAATCGTTTTACCCCGGCAAGATACCCTACACCTTCTGTGTAGGAACCAAGGAGTTATGGGATTTTATGGATCATAATGATACGTTCATCGGTTTCGAAATTGAATATGTAAATGATCCTAATATTATTGCCATGAATGATAACATAGTTTCAGTAAACAATGCCCTGATGATCGATTTGACCGGGCAGGTAGCTTCAGAATCAATTGGAACCTTCCAATATAGTGCTACCGGAGGTCAGGTCAACTTTGTACTGGGTGCCCAGAAAGCCAAAAATGGAAGAAGTATTTTAGCTCTGCCTTCAACGGGAACGCGCAAGGATGGTACGGTATTTTCCCGTATTACTCCGGTGTTCCCCGAGGGAACCATTGTAACCACCTCACGCAACGATGTGGAGTGGATTGTAACTGAGTTTGGGGCGGCCAGGATGTCATATAAGCCCATTTCCTGGCGGGTTAAGCAGCTAATATCGCTAGCCCATCCGGATTTCCGTGATGAGCTTCAGTTTGCTGCCCATAAAAATGGCTGGTTGTTTTAGAACGGTATCAAAGAATTAATGGAGGGCTATGGTGGTTAAACTATCCGAACTCACCGACAAGGAGTGGAAAATTGTAGAAACCATTTTCTCCGGGTTCGACGGTGCTCTCATTGTTGATGAGAACGGGATAATAACGATTTTTACCGAGTACTATGAAAAGGAATCCGGGATGAAACGGGAGGACGTTCTCGGTAAACATGTAACCGAGGTATTTCCCCATACCCGCATGATGGAGGTTCTCAAATCGGGGATACCTATTTTGGCTGATTTGTGGGAGCTGAACGGTAAACAGCAATTCGTAACCAGGGTACCGATCACTTCCAATGGCCGAATTATCGGAGCCGCCGGTATTAGTGTTTTTCGGTATATGGATCAGGCCCGCAGCTTTGCCAGCCAATGGTCGAAGTTAAATTCAGAGCTGGCTTATTATAAAGAGACGGTAAAAAAGCTCAGTGGAGCCAAGTATTCTTTTGCGGCGATCAGAGGAGAAAGCAATACTCTGCTGGATGCCAAGGAAAGGGCTCGACGGGTGGCGTCCAGCAATACTCCGGTGCTGATTTACGGAGAAACTGGTACCGGCAAGGAGCTTTTTGCCCATGCTATTCACCAGGAGAGCTCTCGGCATGAAGGACCCCTGGTACGGGTTAACTGTGCCAGTATTCCCGAGAGTCTGATGGAGTCGGAGTTTTTCGGCTACGAGGAGGGAGCTTTTTCCGGAGCTCGTAAAGGGGGAAAGCCGGGAAAGTTTGAATTGGCCAAGGGCGGAAGCATCTTTCTGGATGAGGTCAGTGATCTGCCCTATCATTTGCAGCCCAAGTTGCTGAGGGTACTGCAGGAAAAGGAGTTCGAGCGGGTAGGAGGTACCACGGTAGTAGATGCGGATGTACGTGTAATTTCGGCAACTAATCGGGATTTGCGCAAACTGGTGGCCAGTTCTGCTTTTCGTGAAGACCTTTATTATCGCTTAAATGTCTATTTAATCAGGGTGCCGCCGCTAAGGGAGCGGATGGAGGACCTGCCTCTGCTGGTAGAGCATTTCATTATGGAGCAGAATCAAGAGAATGGTACCCGGATTGAAGGGATAACTAAGGAAGCGATGAATGTTCTGATCAACTACCATTGGCCGGGAAATGTCCGGGAATTGCAGATATGTATTGAGCGGGCCTGCCTGGACGCCGGGCAGGGGATGATTAAGAAGGAAAATCTTATGCAGATGAAAAAGGCGCGGGTTGGTGATCGGACCGCCGCTGAATTCAATTTGCGCGAAGTAAGGGAACGGGCAGAAAAGCAGGCAATTCAGACGGCCCTGGGAGTAAGTGGCGGCAATCGGCAGAGGGCGGCTGATATGCTTGGTATCCATCGAACATCTTTACACCAGAAAATGAAGGAATATCAATTGTTTGAGCCCCAATAAACAGCGAAAAACCCCGGTTATTACCGGGGTTTTAATTTTTTATTAAGCAATATTGTTGAGCTTACGAGCCAGCCGGGACTTTTTCCGAGCCGCTGTGTTGCGGTGGATTATGCCGCGGGCTGCATTTCTATCAATAATGGAGGTGGCCATAACCAAGCTCTCCCTGGCCAGATCCACATTTTTACTTGCCACTGCGGTTTCAAACTTCTTAATCGCGGTTTTCATGGCTGATTTCCGGGCCATGTTGCGCAGCTTGCTTCTCTCCGCTTGCCGTATTCTTTTGGCCGGTGTTTTACTCTTAGCCACAATTTCACCTCCTCTATCATTTTCGTCAACAAAAATAATAATAACAGACAATATTTTGATTTGCAACTGAAGTGTGTATAGAAAATTGCAGTCAGGCTAACCTATGAGAGCCAATAATATGCGGCAGGAGTAAAAGCGCTGATCAGGCATATAAAGAGCATTCTCCCGATATAATCTTTTAAGTCCGCCTGGATCAAAAACATGGCAGGGAGATTCATATAATGGAGGCAAACTTAAGGCATTCCTGGCTTATATCAATGCTTGCCGCAATGAGCTTATTGGTATACATGACCTTAGCCCCCGGGAGTAAAACCGTTCATGAATTTCAGACTGAACAACCAGCTCTAACCCAACTTAATAACGGGGTTCTGGCTGCCGGCTATGCCGGGTTAGGTGAAGGGTGGGGCTTACAGGTTTTACGTACTTTAACCAGGATTTATGCCGTTTCCGGAGTATGTGCTTTGGAACTGCCGTCCTTATTAGGCAGTAATCCGGTGTCGGCAGCAGAATCACAAGAGCCGGATCAGTCCTCTGCTGCTGCCGGGAAGCCAATTCTTATTTATTGTACTCACAGCACCGAAAGCTATGTTCCTGATGATGGAGTAGAACGTACTGAGGGACGGCCTGGTTTAATAATGGAGGTAGCACGTACACTGGGGGATGAGTTAGAAAAACTGGGCTTTGACGTTACGATCAGTGAGGAATTACATGATTGGCCGGACTTCACTAACTCTTATGGCCATTCCCGGGTTACGGTTCAGGATTATCTGGCTCTGCACCCTGATGCAGCGGCTATAATTGATGTTCACCGGGATGCCTTTCCCGATGGCAGTGCCGTTACCACCAAAGTAAATGGCACCGAAGCGGCACCGGTTTTGCTGATTTTAGGCACTGATCAACGCAAGCCTCACCCCAACTGGCGTGAAAATTTAGAGTTTGCCACCCGGTTGAATGAAACTGCGAAAAAAGATTATCCAGGGTTGGTACGAGGGATACGTACCAAGGCGGGAGTATATAATCAGGATTTATCTGTGCGATCAATATTGATTGAATTCGGTACCGATGGCAACAAGCTCAGCCAAGCCAAAACATCAGCCCTGGCCATAGCCCAGGTTATAGCCAGGACAGCAGGAAGTGATGATAATTAGAAGCAGCCAGCATTTAATTTTTTATGTCCTCTTATCGGGATTGACCATTTGTGCTTTGGGAGTAGTGCAGCGGTCATTGGAGGACATGACCAGGCAGCAAATGAACTTACCGATTTCGACTGTTTTTAATTCTAATCAGTTAACGATTGAAAAGGCCTGGGAAGACGGAACGGGTATTTTAAGGAGTCTTATTAATAGCTGCCAGGAGCGCATTATACAAAAATAAGCTGGAATTAGCCGCCTTTACCGAGAGGCGGTTTTGTTTGCCCCTGAAAGTCGCTTAAAACTATGCGCTTTTCATCATCTAGTTGTATGGAAAAACGATTACCGTTCGAGTGATGTCCCGAGCCAGATTCAAGGCAGCTTCAGCTTCAGTTTTGGTGGTTGTAAAGGTAAGCTGGAGCCAAAGGTCATTCTTCAAGGGTACCTGAGAATAAACAGCCATAGAATTGGTTTTCGCCCCACTGGTCGCTGACCCGCTCAATTGCAGCAGGGCTGTGCGCCCCTGACCATATACCCCTTCTATTGGTTCTTCTTTTAAAGTTTGGCTGTGGTCAGGCAGGTAGCTGCCGCTCTGAAGCTCCATTTTACCACGGGTATGACCGGTTTGGTCCACCAACAGCAGTTGGTTGGCAGACGGTGTTAACTTCCAGCCGGCTGGCAGCCCGGCCAATAAGTTAAAATCACCCAGACGGGCATGGTTTTCAAAATTCAGACCTTTGATCTCTGGAAGGAGCAAATCCTCACGGGCGGTTATGGCCCATTCAGGTTGATAGCCCGGGGCAGCCTGGTTGGCTATCGTTAGCAATTCTCGTCCCTGTCCGGCCCAACCAGTAGAAGTGACATAAAAATAATCAACCTGGTATTGGATAGCTTTGCTCTGTTCGGGGTGATAGGGGGTGACCCGGTAGGCCTCTACCCAGGGACTGGAACAGCCGGTGACCCAATTGGATGATTTATAATCACTTTCACTTTTAACCTTTAACTCAGGGCACAGCAAAGCATACTGCCAGGCACCGTTGCGGCTGCCCACAGCTTCTGCCCAGGATTTTGCTGCTGCCTCTGCCGAATCAGGAGCCAGTGCTCGCTCAAGCTGGGACAGGCGTATTTCGTCAACTGGTATCACCCGGTTAATATGCAGAGTTGAAGCTGCTTTATCCCACCGGGTACTGGCCTGCATAGCTCGGGCCATTGCCTCGGCACCGACTAATATTTGTCCTTTTTCTATCTGTGGCTGCAAGGTAGTGTTGACTTTGCCATCAATAATAATTTTGACTTTGCTCTGAGCCATGCAGGCAACTGTTATTCCTGCCAGACAAATGGCTAAAACCGCCAGTGAAATCCACCCTTTTTTCAAGACCCCCACCCCCATTAGTTGTTCTAACCTGGATACGATTTCAGCCAATTATTGCTTACATCTGATCAGCAACATTATCAGTATTTATCAGAAGCCTTCCGGCACTATTTTGGCTGCCCGCAGTACTCTGATTTGGCTGGATTGTAGGTAGGGCTGTTAATAAGGTATAATCTAGTTTGATTTACATTTACCAAATATCTTAAAAGGGACAAGGTAGAAACTGGAGGTAGCTCAGTTGACCCCACAGCAGATGATCAGGAATTTTTCTATAATTGCTCACATTGACCACGGCAAATCGACCCTGGCTGACCGGATGTTAGAATTAACCGGTGCACTGTCCGAGAGGGAAATGCGGGAGCAATACCTGGACAAAATGGACCTGGAACGGGAACGAGGCATTACCATCAAGCTGCAGCCGGTACGGCTGCGCTTTAAGGCTAGTAATGGTGAGGAATATATTCTGAACTTGATTGATACACCAGGCCATGTCGACTTTACCTATGAAGTGTCCAGAAGCCTGGCTGCTTGCGACGGGGCCCTGCTGGTGGTGGATGCCTCCCAGGGTATTGAAGCCCAAACCCTGGCCAATGTATATATGGCCATGGATCAGGATCTGGAGATCATTGGGGTGGTTAATAAAATTGACCTGCCGGCGGCTGAACCGGAGCGGGTAATGACCGAAATTGAGGATGTTCTGGGACTGGATAAAAATGAGGTATTACCGATATCAGCCAAAACCGGTCAGGGTGTTTTGGAAGTGCTGGAGGAGATTGTCCGCCGCGTGCCGCCGCCGGTTGGAAACCCGGAAGAGCCGCTGAAGGCGTTGATATTTGATTCCTATTTTGATGCCTACCGGGGAGCTATTTCCTATATCCGGGTGGCCCAGGGGCAGGTTAAAAAAGGTGATATTATTCGCTTCATGTCCACCGGCACGAGTTTTGAAGTAACGGAAATCGGGGTTTTTAATCCGTATATGACCCAGGTTGATGCCCTGAGTGTGGGTGAGGTAGGTTACCTGGCCGCCAGTATCAAGAACGTGGCTGATACCCGGGTGGGTGATACCATAACTCTGGCCAGTCAACCGGCAGACAGCCCGCTGCCCGGGTACCGGAGGATCAAACCGGTAGTTTACTGCGGTATTTACCCGATTGAAGCCAGTGAATTTGAAAAATTACGGGACGCTTTAGACAAATTGAGTTTAAATGATTCCTCGCTGATTTATGAGCCAGAAACTTCCGAGGCCCTGGGCTTTGGTTTCCGCTGCGGCTTTCTCGGCCTTCTGCACCTGGAAATTGTGCGGGAACGCCTGGAAAGGGAATATGATCTGGAACTGATTGCTACCGCCCCCAGTGTTATATATCGAGTGGTTTTGACCAACGGACAGGTGGAAGAGGTTGAGAACCCGGCTCGCTGGCCTAAAGAACAATATATTAATGAGATACAGGAACCGTATGTCAAGGGCACGATTATGGTTCCTGATGCCTATATCGGAGCGATAATGGAACTCTGCCAGGAACGGCGGGGGACTTATAAAAATATGGAGTATCTTTCCCCCCATCGGGTGATGATCACTTACGAGCTGCCATTGGCGGAAATCATCTATGACTTTTTTGATGAATTAAAATCACGGACCAAGGGATATGCTTCACTGGACTATGAAATCATTGGTTATCAAGCTTCTGATTTGGTTAAGCTCGATGTCTTTTTAAATGGCGAGCCGGTTGATGCGCTGTCCTCAATTGTCCACAAAGAGAAGGCTTATTATCGGGGACGGGCAGTCGTGGGTAAGCTGCGTAAAATAATACCCCGGCAGATGTTCGAGGTGGCGATTCAGGCTGCGATTGGTATGCGGATAATTGCCCGTGAAACCATTGTGGCTCAGCGCAAGGATGTCCTGGCCAAGTGCTATGGCGGTGATATTACGCGTAAAAAGAAGCTGCTGGAAAAACAAAAAGAAGGCAAAAAACGGATGAAGCAGATCGGCAGGGTAGAAGTGCCCAAAGACGCTTTTATCTCCGTCCTTAATGTTGATGAGGACAAAAAGTAGATGCGTCCGCTGGCAGTTTATCTGCATATTCCTTTTTGTGTCCGCAAATGCAATTACTGTGACTTCTTCTCAGTAGTGGCACGGCCGGATCAGATTGAGCGCTATCAAAAGGCGGTAATAGCTGAGATAACCATTGCCGGAGAGCAGCTTAACCATCCACAGGTCAATACTATATATTTGGGCGGAGGTACTCCCAGTCTGCTGACCCCGGTAATGGTGGGGCAGATTTTGAAGGCGATGGCTTCCGCTTTTTTGCTGCTGCCAGCAG
>JBLNAA010000181.1:0-6875 GCA_050259135.1 Methylocystaceae bacterium
TGGGTGATTACCCCCAAAAGGATCAGCTTAGTGATGCTTTTGTTCGCGGGGAGCTCAAACAGCTGAAGTCACAGACCCGCATGCTGCCAACAATTTTTTTGTTGATTGCCGCAGCTGTTCAGTATGTAATGCTGGGACGGATGATTAAAGCCCAACGGATGCAGATTGGTATTATGAAAGCTTTAGGTTATACCAGCAGTCAAATAATAAGACATTATACCGGATATGCGGTAGCAATTGGGGTGCTCGGGGCTGTTCTCGGAAGCATTTTCGGCATATGGCTGGCCGGTGCATTTTCAAGTCTGTATGCAGAGTATTTTAATTTCCCTCGGGCAATCGGGGGAGTGAATTACACTGCCATAGTCAAAGGGGTGGTGCTAAGCTTATCGGTAGCAGCATTGTCGGGTATTATTTCTACCCGAGGGGTATTGCGTATCAACCCGGCAGAAGCCTTGCGGCCAGAACCTCCCCAACAGGGTCATGCTGTCTGGCTGGAAAAATGGCCCCGGTTATGGCAGAAACTTAATTCAGCCTGGAAGATGAGTTTGCGGGCAATTGGACGCAACCGCCGTCGATTTTTAGTTACCTTGCTGGGGGTTATTTGTTCGACAGGTTTGCTGGTAACATCAATTTTCCTTAAGGACACCATGGACTATATGAGGCAGCGGGCCTTTTTTAACGAACAGCGTTACGATATTATGGTTCGATTTAAACAGCCTCAGGATCAACGTGTTCTTTATGATATCATCCGACTGCCGGGAGTAATAAAAAGTGAGCCGGTGATGGAAGTGCCGGTAAAAATCAGAGTACGTGGCAAAACCAGGCAGGAAGTAATTCAGGGTCTTCCTGAAGGTGTGACCCTGCGGCATATTGCAGGAACTAAAGGGCAGCCCCTGGGGGTACCTGGGACAGGTATTCTGGTCAGTAACCAGACAGCCAACAAATTGGATATCCAGGTCGGTGACCAGGTAACCGTGGAAACGATGCTCGGTTATGGCCCGAAAAGAACAGCGCGGGTTCTGGTTATGGGTGTTAATCAACAAATTGCTGGCAGTACCGCTTTTGCTTCCCTCCAGACTGTCAATCAGATACTGCGGGAGCGTAATTTGGTTACCGGAGTGATGTTAAAAACTGATCCGCAATATCTCGACCAGGTCCAGCGGGAGTTGGCATCAATTAATGGAATTACATCGGTAGTCAGTCGGCAAAAAGATCTGAGCAATTTTGATAAAAACCTTGAAACTATGGATGTCAGCCTCTACATAATGGTAGGATTTGCTTTGCTGCTGGGCTTCGCCATCATATATAATTCTTCGGTTATCAGCTTTGCCGAGCGTCAGCGGGAATTGGCTACCTTACGGGTAATAGGATTAAGCGTGAAAGAGGTAGCTGGTCTCTTGCGGAAAGAAGTCTTGCTTTATGGGTTACTGGGTGCTTTATTTGGCTTGCCGGTAGGGAGAATGATGGCGATTGGATTAGCTAAAGCGGCCAGCACTGATTTGTATCAATTTGAAGCTATAATTTACCCGTCAACTTATCTCTGGGCTGCTGTTATGACCGGAGTTTTTATTACGGTCGGGCATTTGCTGGGGGTACGGGGAATTAAGAAATTGGATCTGGTTGAGGTACTTAAGAACCGAGATTAGGGGAGGAAATACCGGGATGATGAAGCGTAATAAAATCATTCTTAGCTCACTGGCAGGTTTATTAATTATAATCATCGCTGTGGTCAGTTTAAATGGCGGTACTCGGGTTGAAACCGTGGCGGTCAGTCGGGGAGATGTAACCCAGACGGTGGAGGATACTGGTTATGTACAGGCGGTTGACCGGTTTGAGCTTTTTGCTACCCAGCAGGCCCGTATTGTCTCAGTGCCAGTCAAAACCGGGCAAACCGTCAGTCAAGGCCAGGTGCTGGTAGTAATGGAAAGCCCTGATTTAATAGTTGAAAAAGAGACGGTAGCCGGTCAGGTAGCTCAGAACCAGGCAGGTATTGTATCTGCCCGCGAGTCTCTGGAACGCAGCCTTATACAGTTAAAAGAAGCCGAGAAAAATCTGCAGAGAACCACGGAGCTGCTTAAAGCAGGTGGAGTTTCAACCGCTGATTATGATCAGGCCCGACTGACGGTTGACGAATTGAAGAAAACGGTGGCCGAACAGCAGGCCAACCTGAATAGCCTCCAGCAGCAGTCAGCAAGTACCAATAAAATGTACAGCAGCTTGAGCGTTAAAGAAGGACAGTTAATCTTAAAGAGTCCTTTAAACGGCGTGATATTGGATTTGCCGGCTCGAGTTGAGCAGGTGGTTGCCCCTGCTTCACTGTTGGCTGCCGTCGGTAATCCGGATCTAATTGAAGTTAAGGCTGACATTCTTAGTGATGATCTGGCTGGAATTAATATCGGTCAGCGGGTAACGATTAAGGCACCGGTATTAGGAGGGAAAATCCTTGCCGGACAGGTAAAGCAGATATACCCGGAGGCCCGGGAAAAGACCTCAGCCCTGGGGGTTATCCAACGGCGGGTGCCGGTCATTATCAGTCTCTTGGATAAAGCTAATCTGCAGCCGGGTTATGAGGTAAGAGTTGAAATTGCGACTGCTGAAAAAAGGGGTGTGCTCTGCGTGCCGTTGGAGGCAGTACGAACTAATGAACAGGGGCAGAAACAGGTGGCGGTGGTGAAAAATGGACGGGTGGAATTAAGATCGATAAAAATTGGCATCGCTGATCACCAATATGGGGAAATCAAATCAGGAGTTAGGGCTGGCGAGCAGATCATCCGTGATGGCAGTCAAACCATTAAAAACGGACAACGGGTTAAAATAGCACGCTGATTCGCAGCAGGTGTAACGTAACCTGCCTGGCTGACCATATTGTAAATAATTGCAGCCTGACGTCCTGGCTGATCGGTGTTAAGCTGGTATAACAACCTGGCGTTACATGATAGTTGATTTGCAGTCGCTGCAGCATCGGCGTTTGATCCGGGGAGATGTTACAATGGTTGATCTTTTAGATGTTCAGGATTATGCCCAGCAGATCGCGGAAGCTATTGCCACTGTTACCAATATTGATGTGGAAATAGCTGATAATAATTTGATTCGGGTAGCAGGCACCGGGATCTATCGTGAGGGAATTGGGTCGTCCATGGACCGCCAGGGTTTTGTCTATCGGGAAGTACTTACCAGCGGTAAAGCCCTGATTATTGAGAAACCGGGCTATCATGAACTATGCCGGCCCTGTAAGCGCTGGAATAATTGTCCGGAAAAATATGAAATCGTTTATCCGATAAATGTGGGCAACCGGACTCTGGGTGCTTTTGGCCTGCTCTGTTTTTCTGATGAAACCATGGAATTGGTGCGTAAACACCAAAAGTCATATCAAGACTTTCTGGGTAAGATGGCCGAAACCTTTGGGTTAAAGCTTCAGGAACGGGAGTTTACTGACCGATTGATTTCGTCCAATCGTTACCTAACTTCGATTATAAACTGCCTGGAGGAAGGGCTGATAACTGCTGACAGTAATGGGCGGGTAACTCACTATAACCAGGTGGCCTATCGCCTATTCGGGTACGGGGCCAATTTGGCAGATTTGACCCTGGAAGCATTACTGGGAACTGATCTGGCTCAAGAAGTTTTGCAGTTGGTTCATCTGGAATCGGGAACTCTGGAAAAGGAAGTTACCATTAACCAGGATAAATTAAGCACCCAACTGGCTATGCGCGCACGCAGCATTATCACTGAAACCGGTGTACGCAGCATCGTCATTACCTTTAACCACCTATCGGAGTTAAGCCTGATGGTGAACCGATTGGCTCCGCCGGAGGCCAGTTATTCAATCAACGATTTGTTAGGCAGCAGTGAATCCATGCGCTCCATCCGGGAACGGGCCGGGGTAATTGCTCAAAGTAATTCAACCGTGCTGATTACTGGAGAGAGCGGTACCGGAAAAGAGATGCTGGCCCGGGCTATCCATGACCTCAGTCCCCGTCGGGACGGTCCATTTGTAGCTATTAATTGCAGTGCAATTCCGGAAGCGCTGCTGGAAAGTGAATTATACGGTTATGAAGCAGGTGCCTTCACTGGAGCCAGAAAGGGCGGGAAAATCGGCAAGTTTGAATTAGCTGACCGGGGAACCTTCTTCCTGGATGAAATTGGTGATATGCCGCTTTTTCTGCAAGCCAAACTGCTGCGGGTGCTGCAGGATAGACAGGTTGAACGTGTTGGCGGGCTAAAACCGATACCGGTTGATGTGAGAATAATTGCTGCCACTCATCGAAACCTGGAAGGTATGATTAAACAAGGAGAGTTCAGGGAAGACCTCTATTACCGCATAAATGTCATCCCCATCAATATTGCTCCGCTGCGGGAACGTAAAGATGATTTACAGGAACTCTGCTGGCACTTTCTCAACCATTATAATCAGCAGCTGCATAAACAGGTGGAGGGATGGAGTGCTGATTTTATGGAGGTACTGAAAAACTACGGCTGGCCGGGTAATGTCCGGGAACTACAAAACGTTATTGAATATGCCATGAATATCACTTCCGGTACTATTCTCGAAGTGGAACATCTGCCAGCTAAAACCCGACTTGCCATTTCTAATGAGAAAAACATTAACTATAACCTTTATCAGTTGGAGAAGGATATGATAATGCGCTCGATTTGCGATTTTGGTGACACTTATCAGGGCAAGGAAAATGCGGCACAGGCATTAGGCATTGGTATTGCCACCCTGTATCGGAAATTGAATCAATATTCCAAGGACGAACTCCTATCAAATTGATATAATTCTATCAAAGTGAGAAATAAGTTAAAACCTCCGTAAAGTGTCGAAAACATATGTAAAAACTCCTCCTTGGGGGGAGTTTTCTGTTTTGGCAGGGCAGCCAGAGGTCGATCCATTTATCTATCAATATGATAAATAATCTATGGTTTAAGGTTTAAAAAGAATAAAAATTTGGGCTTTCTAACCCTGGCACATTTATTGCAAAACGAATGGTAATTCCGTAGCTATATTTATGCCGGAGGTGATAAGTAGGTTTTTATATTAGTAAAACACAGATATAAAAATTGATTGCGGATCAAATAAAGGAGGGTATTTGGAATGTCTTTTTCAGGAAATGCAGATGCGCTGTCTCGATTGGGATGGCAGGGTGATCCCCAGTTAACCAACCCTGATCTGGTGCCTACACCGACCGAGGATAGAAAGTGGACTTGGTGGACTTATTCGGCCTTATGGATGGGCATGGTACACAGTGTATATAATTTCACCTGGATTGGTGGACTTATCGGGGTTATGGGCATGTCAGTAGGCCAGGCCCTGGCGATAGCGATTACCGGTAACATTATCCAAACCCTGTTGATCGGACTAAATGGCCGGGTAGGAGCCCGCCATGGTATACCTTTTGCGGTTTGGTCGCGTTCCGCCTTTGGCGTTTTTGGGGCCAATATTCCGGCTATTGCTCGTGGTATCGTAGCGATTGGCTGGTTTGGGGTACAAAGCTTTTTGGGCGCCACCGCTATCAACGTGTTGTTTGAGCTGACAATACCTGCCTGGAAAGCCATGGGAGCCGGCAGTATTTTGGGTGCTCCGACCAATTTAATGTTTGCCATGATAATATACTGGGCACTCAATGTACTGGTAATAACTAATGGTATGGACACAGTCCGCAAGTTTGAAAACTGGGCTGGCCCGATGGTCTTTGTAGTTATGTTGTTCCTCTTGATTTGGGCAGTTAAATCGGCAGACGGTATTGGAGCTGTTTTCCATACTGCATCCAAGTATCAGAGTACCGGCGAATTTATGATTAAGGGTTTCCTGCCTATGGTCTGCATTTATATAAGTGGAAGTTGGGCAACCATGTGCTTAAATATTCCTGACCTGACCCGGTTTGCCCGTTCCAATAAAGAACAGTTCTGGGGTACGATGTTTGGACTGCCCATCGCCACTCTGATTTATTACTGCATGTCGGCGATCATAGTTTCTTCCTGTGCCGTTATTTTTGGCAAGGCTATGTGGAACCCCAGCGACATTCTGTTGGCGATTAATAATCCAATACTGAGCGTAATTGGTGCCGCTTTGCTGGCAATAGCCACCATTTCTGTTAATATACCCGCCAACATTGTATCGCCGGCTTATGACCTGACCAATCTTTTACCGAAAGTATTTAATTTTAAAACTGGTGCCATTTTGTCCATCATTCTGGGCTTCGTTTACATGCCCTGGAAGCTGATGGAGAACCCGGCTGTACTCTATGGCATTTTGAATAATATCGGTGCTCTGCTGGGACCGGCTACCGGTATTATCATCGCTGACTTCTTCTTCGTCAGAAAGCAAATGCTGGACGTACCTGAATTATTCAAGGTAAATGGCCGTTATCGTTACAGTAACGGTTTCAGTCCGGTAGCTTTGTGGGTATTGGGCGGCAGTGCTGTTCTATGTATCATTGGTGAATTTGTCCCGGCAGTAAAATGGCTCTATGATTATTCCTGGTTTATCGGTCTGGTTGTTGGATTTAGTGCTTATCTGGCAGTAGTAAAAATGGTTTGCAGCAGTAAAGGTGGAGTTCCTGATTATTGGAAACCGATTGGTTCCTTTGGTGAGGAGAATGTCGAAGTGGCTGCTACCGAAGAATAAAGAAAAAATTATTGGCAGTCAGCAGCGATTACTGCTGACTGTCAGCCCGTTAAGGGCAATGCAATACAGGAGGTTGGCCTATGTTAAGTGCAGACCGACAGCAGCAGGTTATTGAATTGTGCCAGGCCCTGGTTCAGGCTCGCAGCTACTCGGGTGAGGAAAATGTGGTGGTCGGTAAGCTGAAGCAGGCTTTTGAGGCACTGGGTTATGATGAAGTAATTATTGATCAATATGGCAGTATTATCGG
>JBLNAA010000182.1:0-6121 GCA_050259135.1 Methylocystaceae bacterium
TGCTTTTCCCCAGGCATCCAGAGTCTCCTGGTAAGCATGGTTCAACTGTTCATATGGTTCCCTGATTCCCCGGGTCAGCAGCACGAAAAGCATTATGTAATAAGCTAAGAGACGCAGCCAATAAAAAGTCCCCAACCCAGTTATGTATTCGCTCCCCAGTATAATTAATGACAACTCACTCATAACAAGCAGCCCAACTGCTGATAACAACAAATAATAGGCCGGATGTTCTTTCAATCTGGCTCGATTAAGTATATGGGGGATGGCCATAAGTAACATAATGATAACCAGGTAATCTATCAAACCGGGAGCATTAAACAAACACCCGGGTGAAGCTGGTAAAAACGGCCAACCCGACCAGCTGACTAAAAAGACCGCTGCTCCCAGCAATATGGTACCCATCTTCATGAACCAGGAACGTGCCTGGTAGCGTTCAAAAAGAGGGGCGGTCAATAAAGCCAGAGCTTCAATGAGGCGGCCGCCAGTGGGTATTAACAGGGGATTACTGGTTGAAATCAGCCCTAATAAGTGCAGCAGAGTGATTAGAGCAATACAGATATAAGCACGTCCCAAAAAAATGAGCATTGCATCGTGAGAGTAGGTATGAGTATGTACGGCCAGAAAATAGACCAGAAAACCAAAAACGATAATAAACGCCATAGCCAGGTTTACAAACAGCCAGTGATTATACACCAGTACAAATATGCTGCTCCCCATTAACATCAGCCCTGGGAAAAGACAGGTTTTTCGGTTTAAGCGCAATTAATGCCCTCCCCTCCCCGACCATAATATATGCTAAAGCTTATGCCAGCGTCTTAAGATCCGCGACAGGTACTAATTAATCAGGTGCTTTACCAGCCGGTTTGCCACTATTTTCGTATATATATTGTGTTATCATAAGGGGTAAGACAGAAGGAGGGGTATTGACTTGAAAAAATTTATCGTTGGGCTGACAGCCGGGCTGGTAATGGGACTTACTCTTTTTAACTGGCATCCAGCAGGCGGAGCTACAGCGATTAAACTCATTGTCAACGGCCACATAGTTGACTGTGATGTACCCCCCATGGTGATAAATGGGCGCACCATGGTACCGGCGCGGTTTGTCGCCGAGCCTTTGGGAGCTACCGTTACCTGGAATGAATCTATGCAGGCAGTAATTATCTCTACCCGTCCGACTACGACTAAAAATCAGGTCGATGGGATAAGTTCCGGCACCAATAAACCGACTACTACCACTACTACCAAAACTAATTCAACAACCTCTAAAACTAATATCCAGCCAAAAACGCCGACAACCCCAACCGAACCTACCATGACCATCCCTGATGAAACCGATAACAGCAAGTCCGGATTACAGGGAATACCCAATCCATTCGCTAATTAACCTACATAAACCAAAGAAGGACCGCATTACGCGGTCCTTCTTTTCGTCTTCATTTATTAAGTTCTAACTTCCACCCCTGGTTATCGGCGGTTATCGTGACCTGATAACCCTGTTGCCGGGCAAACTTTTCAACATTCTCCCTGGCCACTTCACGGTCTACCAAAACAATTATCTTCTCACTGCCCTGCTCTACTGCCTTCTTGGTACGCAAGACCGGCAACGGACAGCTGAGACCTCGTGCATCAACCAACAATTTGTACCCCCCATTTAAGCAGCAATCTCTGTCTTACCGGCCCGGGCAGTTATCTTCTCCCGATAAACCCAGCCGATCAGAGTAACGATCAGAATACCCGCCAGACAAGCAGCTTGCCCATAGGGAGTAACCCCCTTAGCACTGGCCGCAAACATAAAATTATGACTGGTGGCTGCTCCAGCCATCATGCCCAATACCACTGCTGCCGCATCCATATCCCCTTCTCCGCTCATTATCAATTGACGAAGAGGACAGCCCCCCAGCAATACTGCACATTCGCCCACAAGAAATAAACCAAGAAAGTTCCACAGGTGCATGGTATGAGCAATCGGCTGGTCGGTAAAACCAGGTTTAAAGAAACCAAAATAAAGATTTAACCCTAAAGCACCAATGAAAATAAATAGATAAGCCGTTAGAAGAGAGGTATCCCGAATCAGAAAGAAATCTCTAAATCCGCCAGATAAGCAAAGACGTGCTCGCTGAGCAATAATTCCGATTAATAATCCCGCCCCCAGTGAAATCAGTAGGGGGGCATGCATTGAGCCAGGTCCCTCTTTGGAAAAGAAGAGGGGGCCACCCGCTTCCGGATTAAATACTGTTCCCGCCAGAGCCAGTACTAAAAGCAGGGCAAAGAAAACCGGCATAATATATCCACCAGCCTGGCGTTCTGCCACCGGTGCACTACCCAGATCAAAGCCCAGGCGCAGGAAAATGGTACCGGTAAAAGCTCCGGCAATGAAACCCACCAGGCCAACCAGAGCATTAAAGTCACCCCCGGAGATACGCAGCACATCCCGCAAAGGACATCCCAGGAATACCAATGCACCCAACATCATCAACATCCCTAAGAAGAACCGTACCAGGGTTGATGAACCTCCTCGGGCGTGAAACTCACCCTTAATCAGGGCAATCAGAAAAGCTCCTAACATCAGACCAAGGATTTCCGGCCGCATATATTGAACCACCCCGGTGCGGTGCAGGCCCAATGCGCCTACAATATCCCGCTCAAAACAGGCAACACAAAATCCCATGTTAAGCGGATTACCAAGCTTAACTAACGCTACCGCCACTAAACCAACCGTCAATCCTGCCAGAGCCAGTTTCCATTTATCACCGTTCACCAGTATTCCCCCGTTCTGACTTATTTTCAATTTTATTGTATGAAACCAGGAGGAATAACTGAAATGATGTTTTGTTATAGTTAGAACAGATAATGGAAAACATAAATTTTCTTAATTAAACTTTCCAATAAAAAACCGGCCTACTCCTAAGAGCAGACCGGTTTCGCTGTACTTTTTTCATTCAGCAGCGCCGGCGATGCTTCGGCCAGCCACCACCCCGGTAATCGAAGCCTGAATCAGCCCCCGGGTGATACCGGCACCATCACCAATAGCATACAGTCCTTTGACTGCGGTTTCCATGTTAGTGTCAACATCCAGCTTGGAGGAGTAGAACTTCGCTTCCACCCCATACAGTAACGTGTTTTTTCCATACATTCCCGGGCACATGTTGTCCAGGGCTTTTAAGGCCTCTACAATCGAGGTTAAATGCCGGTGCGGCAGCACATAAGACAGGTCTCCCGGCACCGCATGCTTAAGTGTCGGCTGCATCGCCATTTTAGCCAAACGGCTGTTAGTAGTGCGACGCCCCTGGTCAAGGTCAAACAGACGTTGCACCATAACTTTGCCACCGGTCAGCATATTACCCAGTTTGGCAATCGACTTGCCGTAGGCAATGGGATCATTAAAAGGCTGAGTAAACTTAGAGGATACCAGCAAGGCAAAGTTGGTATTCTCTGATTTTAAATTGCTGTAGGAATGGCCATTCACCAATGCCAATCCGTCGTCGTAATTCTCCTGGCTGACAAAGCCTCCCGGGTTGACGCAGAAAGTACGTACTTTGTTTTCAAAGATATCCGAATAATATATATACTTAAACTCATATAAACGGTCAGTCAGATAATCAGTAATCGCTCGCGGAACTTCAACCCGCACCCCGATATCAATGGCATTATTCGTAACCTTAAGGCCCAGGCGGCGGCTTTCGAGATTGAGCCAATCGGCACCTTCACGGCCCACGGCCATAATTACATGGGGTGCTGTGAACAGTCTTTCTTCATCTTTTATGGTTATTTTTATTCCTACTAACCGATCGTCATCAAGTTCCAAACTCTGAGCCGAGGTGGAGGTCATTATATCAACCCCGGGGTGAGCCTTGATAGCCCCATAGATTTTATCCATTATCTGGGCACTGTCCTCGGTCCCCAGGTGCCTTACCGGGCATTTTATCAGCTTTAATCCATATATGGCTGACTTCCTGGCTATTTCATCGGAAAATTCTTCGTCATAAAAAACCTGGGACTTCCCACCGTAGGATAAATATATATCATCAACATACTTAATCAGCCGAGCTGCCTCATCTTCACCCACATAGTCGGCAATCTGACCACCGACATCAGAAGATAATGACAATTTGCCGTCAGAAAAGGCTCCGGCTCCACCCCAGCCGGAAGTAATCGAGCAAGGATTACAATTAACGCATTCCTTATGCTGACGTTTGGGACAGATGCGGCGCTCCACCAATCGGCCCTTTTCCAGAATCAACATCCGGGCGTCAGGCTTGTGTTTCAGTATTTCCAGGGCAGCAAATATTCCGGCCGGCCCTGCACCGACGATAATTACATCATAGTTCTGGCGCTCCATTGTCGCATCCCCTTCCCAGCTTGTACATTATAGTCTCTCCAGGCACAACATTACTATAATATACCTGATTATGATTTTCAGCAAAGATTTTTCTAACCGTAACAAACGATAGAAAATAAATCCTGCCGGCTGGACTCTTATGGTATTTTATGGGTAGATGGGGGGAGGGGTTAGGATATGCAAATACTGATCATTGGCGCCGGAGTTATCGGCAGTATTATCGCCGCTCGATTAGCTGCTTCCGGCCACCAGGTTTCAGTATTGGAAAAAGGGGCTCGGCTGGAACAATTGACTGATTCGGTTATAACTATCCGGGACGGTATTACCAGGCAGGTGATTACGGCACCAGTTAACGTTATCAGCGATTTTAATATCCTGCCCAATTATTATGACTATGTGTTGGTACCGGTCCAAGCCAGCCAAATCGGTGATATTTTATCCAAAATGGCTGATAACCAGGGCATAAACAATGTAGTAATTATGGTTAACAGCCTGCAGCCAGCCCAGGCCTATACGATTTTAAAGCAAAAAATGCTGCTGGGATTTCCCGGGATGGGCGGAGGATTCGAGGGTAAAGAGGTAGTTTATCGTCTGGCTAATCCTTACCTGCAAAAGACCAGCCTTGGTGAAATCAACGGTACGGTAACTCCACGGGTCAGGACTTTGGTTAAAGCTTTTGCCAAGGCTGGGATGCCGGCTGCCAGTGAAACAAATATGATTGCCTGGCAGCAAACCCACATTAGCTGGGTCATCCCGTTAGCGGCCGCTCTCTATAGTGCTGGCATCAACAATTATGAACTAGCCCGGAATCCTGAACTTATTAAGCAGACCATTTTAGCCACAAGAGAAGTAATGCAGGCTATTGAACTGACAGGAACGCCCATAACTCCCGGCAAGTTTAAATGGATAAAGCGACTGCCTATAAAATTGCAGATACCGTTTTGGCAGAAAGCATTGACCGATCCCTCCATCGAATACCTGGCTGTCCGGCACTGCCGGGCGGCTGTCGGTGAAATCAGAATGCTGGCTGATGAATTGGCAGACTTTGTAGGCCAGGCTGGAGCAAAAGCCGACCATTTCCGTGACCTCAGATTATCGATCCCGTTCACTAACAAATAAAGGAGAGGTTTAGCTAACTCGATTTCTGACCATACTCAGTAAAAAAGCAATATGTGAGGTGTGGTTATGGAAGCTGGCGTACGAAATAAACTGCGCGGCAAGGTTTGAGACATACGCGCTGACGGTGTAATGGCCCAGGTATCCATGTGAATGGGCGACACCGAAATCGTGTCCGTGATGACACGTCAATCTCTAGAGGAAGCCGGATTTGTCGAAGGCGATGAGGTAACTGCCCTGGTCAAAGCCATAAATGTGGTTTTCGTTAAATAAGCAAGTGGGGGGCCAATAACCGGCCCCCCACTTCTTCCTTTAAAACTTCCCTTTTCGATCTAATTTCTATTTTCCATCCACCTTTTCTCCCAAACCCTGAATCTTTTCCTGTTGCAGTTTACCCTCTAAAACAGGCATTTAATGCCCAATACTGACTCTTGACAAAATCTTAATACATGGTTTAGCCGACCAAGCGTATAGATTTTAACAAAGCTAAGCTGGAGGTGATTAACCCAAATCATCCGTTATGAAATCGAAGGGAGGTTTTTAAGTGCGGAAACTAATTATCCTGGTAACTTTATTGGCGGGGGCTTTCCTTTTGAGCGGATGTGGCAGCGAAAAAACCGTGCCCACCGTAAATCTGCTTTCCGAGGAAGCCGTATACACATCAAT
>JBLNAA010000183.1:0-5985 GCA_050259135.1 Methylocystaceae bacterium
CTGGCTACCCCGGCAGAGGGTCTTTCCGGGCGTTTTGTCGGTATGGACCGTGAACGGTTTGGCAGTATCCCGGGTGTGACGGATAAGGAGTATTACACCAATTCATTCCATGTGCCGGTGGGTTACGATATTGACAGCTATACCAAAATAGCTCGGGAAGGCGCCTATCATAAATATACCAATGCCGGGCACATTTCCTATGTGGAAATGTCAGCACCGCCGATTGATAATATCGAAGCGGTGGAAATGGTAGTTAAACATATGGCTGCTTCTGATATTGGATATGCCGGGATCAACTTCCCGATTGATTTCTGTGAGGGCTGCCATTATATGGGGGTAATCGAGACGGCTACCTGCCCGCGCTGCGGGAGCGATGAAATCAAGCGGGTGCGTCGCATCACCGGATACCTCTCCACGGTTGATCGGTTTAATGATGCCAAACAGGCAGAACTTCGTGATCGCCGCAGCCACCTGCTGCGCTAATTAAACCATAAAAAATGAGAAAAGGTGCCTGGCACCTTTTCTCATTTTGTGTTATTCCCAGGTAAACTCAGCTAAAGCCTGGTTGATCATTGCCATCTCGGATGGGTTTAGGCGAACGTCACCGGCACCGGCATTATCTATAGCCTGTTCTGGTTTTTGAGTTCCGGCTAACACATGGGTGGTTCCCGGCTGCGAGAAATTCCAGGCAATCGCCAGTTGTGTATAGTTAATCTTATGTGTCTCAGTAATAGGATCAAATTTCTTTAAAAGATCGCGTACTCTCTGAAGATTGCCAGGGGTAAAGCGAGGGTTGCCTAACCGCTGGTCATCACCCTTAAATATACGTTCGGGACCGATTTTACCGGATAATAGTCCTTTGGCCAATGGTGCATAGGAAAGAATGGATATCTGGTTGTCATTACAATAAGGCTGGTTTTCGGCTTCAACCTGACGATCAAACATACTGTACAATTCCTGATCACTGGCGATATTGCCGTATTTCAAATATTCCTTCATATGGGATGGTGCAGCATTGCTGACCCCGATCGTACGGATTTTGCCCTCGGCCTGCAGCTGGAGCAGGGTTTCCATGGTAGCTTCGATAGGGGTGGTCGAGTCCTGCCAATGAGTTTGATAAAGATCAATATAATCGGTTTGCAGCCGCTTCAGGCTTTGCTCAATCTCGTATCTTATCGACTCAGGGCCCAGATATTTATAGATAGGGCCGCCGGCCTGCTGAAAGAAAAAAGTACCTTTATCAACATGCCAGACCAGGCCGCATTTTGTGGCCAGAATTGCCTTATGGCGGCGTCCCTTAAGGGCCTTCCCGACTACTTCCTCGGACAATCCCTGGCCATAGGCCGGAGCCGTATCAATTAAAGTGATACCCGCGTCCATAGCGGCATGAATGGTGTTGATGGCGGCTGTTTCGTCGGTACCCCCCCAGCGCCAGCCTCCCATCTGCCAGGTGCCGATGGCAACTACCGAGGCCTTTATTCCGGATTTGCCGATTTCACGATACTGCATAAGATCACATCCCTTTCGGTCAATAGTTTGTTGTGGTTGTTCATAGCTAAATGTTAAACCAGCCGGATAAAGCAAATTAACCTGAAGTTGATTTTTCAACCATTTTGTTGGCGGTTGAAAAACATGACCTGATTAAAACCATTTAACCCGCCTCGGGTAAGTATGGAACTGAAAATTGCAAAGGAGGCAGCAGCTTTGAAAACAACAGTAAGATTAGCCGGTATGTCGCGGGAGAGTACCGTAGATGGCCCGGGAGTTCGGCTTACGATATTTTTCCAGGGATGCCCGCATCATTGTAAAGGTTGTCATAATCCTGACACCTGGGATAGTAACGGCGGTGAAGAGTTAACCATTCAGGAAACCCTGGATTTGCTGGCTCGCTATATAACCCCTTTGCACCAGGGAATTACCTTTAGCGGAGGGGAGCCTTTTTTACAAGCGGAGGCTTTATTAAAACTGGTTAAAGGGATAAGAGAACGTTTCCCCCAGTTAAATATCTGGTGTTACAGCGGGTATCAGTATGAAGATTTACTTTGCTCCCCAGTTTTGCCATTGCTGGATGTATTGGTAGATGGTCCCTTTGAAGAAGCCAATCGGGAGCTGGATCTGATTTTTCGCGGCTCAAGTAATCAGCGCATCATCGATCTGGCCTTAAGCGAAGAAAGTGGTCAAGTAGTAGAACATCCGGCTTATAAATGAGTTGCCCTGTCAAACCCTAAAGAAATATGGTACATTTTGTAATTTGGAAATAAAAGGAAAGTAATTAACTGATGCCGAATATCTGGAACAGGCATTTAGGAGGTGATATTCGGTGTTAAACAGCCATATGTGTCCTCAGATTGCTGATCAATTACGTAAACGGCGGGTTTTGTTTACCGGGGTTCTTGATCCTTGCCAGTGGGAAGCTGATGCAGCCCCGGCGGTTAATCATGATATAACGACTAATTTGGATCAGCTGCTGCAGTTGGGCACATGGTCTAATGTGGGCAAGATGGCTGCTGGTATTGTCCATGACATCAGGAATCCTCTGGCCAGTTTAAAAGGATTTTTACAGATGCTGGGTCTGGAATGGCAGGGAAGCGATTGCGGGCGCGAATATATAGATATTATGCTGGAAGCAATTGAGGAACTCAATGGTATCGCCGGTGAACTGCTGTATTTATCCCGGCCGCGTCAGCCGGTAAGGGAGAACTGCAATCCGGGTGAATTGATTCGTGAGATTGCCGGCTTATTAAGAGGACAGGCCTTAATCCATGATATTGACGTACAATGTGTTTCGGTGCCGACGACGGTGCCTGACACCCTGGCTGACAGCAAACATTTAAAACAGGCTATTTTAAACCTGACCAGCAATGCGATTCAAGCTATGCCCAGGGGGGGGCGGGTAATAATCACCAGTACCTATTTAAAGGATGCCAACGGTTATGTTCTGGAAGTTATTGATAATGGATCGGGAATAGATGAACAGATTTTACCCCATATTTTTACCCCTTTTTTTTCTACCAAAGGACAGGGCGGCGGCCTTGGTTTGCATCTGGTCGAAAGGATAGTGGAGGAGCATGGTGGTAACATTAAAGTAAGCAGCTATCCCGGACGGGGCACAACCTTTAGAATCTGGATGCCTCGCATTGCTCCCATTTAAACACAATAGCAGGAGAATTCAGAGAATGGTGAGCGGCAGACCGGGAAAAGGATGCCGCTATACTTATGTTTAAATCATTAACGAGGGGATGAAAGATGCTTTACCGTCAGGCTAATGGGCTGACCTGGATGTACTCACCGACCTGGCTGGCACAAGGAGTGACCGCTGCTTTTTCAACCCGCCGCGGGGGAGAAAGTCCGATACCCTATAAAAGTCTCAATCTGGCACTGCATGTGGGAGATCAGGCAGATACAGTCATTAAGAATCGCCAGCATTGGCTGGCCGCGCTGAGGCTGGCTGACCATGCTGATCCCTGCTGCGCCGAGCAGGTACATGGTACCGTAATAAAGAGAGTGACTTCGGATGCTGCCGGCCGGGGGTATTGGGAATATGGTGAAGCTTTGCCGGGAGTAGACGGCATGATCACCAATGAAAGTAAATTACCGCTGATGACTTTTTACGCCGATTGCCTGCCGGTATACCTTTTTGACCCGAAGCGGAGAGCTATCGGTCTGGTACACAGCGGCTGGAAAGGAACCGCGGGGCGTATAAGCGCCGGTGCAGTGAAAATGTTAGCTGATGAATATGGCAGTGATCCGGCTGATATTCAGGCCATTATCGGTCCCGGTATCGGCCCCTGCTGTTATGCGATCGATGACGGGGTAGCCGCAATATTTCGGAAAGAGTTTGCAGAGCACGGGCAATTACTTTATCCTAAAAACCAGAAGGGACAATGGTATCTGGATTTAAAATCGGCAGTAACATTGACTTTGATTGAGGCCGGTATCAAGGAAGCAGCCATTGAAGATACCGGTATTTGCACCTGCTGCCGTCAGGATCTCTATTACTCATATCGGGGAGAACGGGGAAATTGCGGCCGTATGGGAGCCTTGATTGAATTGGGGTGATGGGTTTTGACAGCCAAAATATTGGTGGTTGATGATGAAACCCATATCGTAGAGTTAGTCCGTTTCAACCTGGAAAAAGAGGGCTTTGAAGTAGTAGTAGCCCACCATGGATTAGAAGCCCTGCAGTTGGTAGATGACGAGCAGCCGGATCTGGTCGTCCTGGATATAATGATTCCTTATCTTGACGGGCTTGAGGTATGCAAACGCCTGCGTCAGGAGGGCCGGTATCATAATCTACCCATTATAATGCTGACAGCCAAAGGTGATGAAATCGACACCGTCCTCGGACTGGAAATGGGTGCCGATGATTATATTAAGAAACCTTTTTCGCCGCGTGAATTAGTGGCCCGGGTTAAAGCCAGGCTGCGGGCGCATCAGATGCTGCAGGCTGACCTGGCAGCCGGACAAAAAGTACTCGTATTTAAGGATTTAATTGTTTTGCCCGATAAGTATGAGGTTTATTTGGGTGAACGCAAACTTGACCTGACACCCAAGGAATTTGAGCTACTGCGTCTGATGGCTTCCAGCCGCGGGAAGGTCTTTACCCGGGAAGCTCTGCTAGAAAAGGTTTGGGGTTATGAATACTCAGGTGACACCCGTACCGTGGATGTGCACGTTCGTCATTTGCGGCAGAAGCTGGGTGATGATTCTGCCGCCCCCAGTTACATAGAAACCGTGCGTGGGGTAGGATATAAGTTCAGGGAAAGGGATTAGGGACTGCCATGGTTTGGAGTAAATTTACCGAAACCAGCCGTTTAGAGGCGGTGTTAACCAGCCTGGTTGATGGAGTCGTGGCCTTAAACCGGGATGGACAGATTATTTTGGTAAACCGAGCTGCGGAAATGATATTTAAACAAAAACAGGAGGCTGTTCTGGGGAAGAACTTCGGTGAAATTGCCGATCTGCCTGATATCAAAGAACTTATTGAAAATGCACTGACCTCCGGCCACAGTGGTGCGCTGGAAGCCAAATTGATTCCTGATTGTCGTTATTATTTCAATGTCCGGGTGGCACCGATTAAAGAGCGGCTGGCTGATGATACGGTGGATATCAGCGGAGCAGTAATTATATTTCATGATATAACCGATTCCCATATGTTTGATCAGATTCGCACCGAGTTTGTTGCCAATGTCTCACATGAACTCCGCACGCCTTTGACTTCCATTAAGGGTTTCGTCGAAACACTGATTGATGGAGCCCTGGAAGATGAGATCCTGTGCCGTAAATTCCTTACCATAATCGATAACGAAACTGACCGTTTATCACGCCTGATTGACGATTTGCTTATCTTATCCTCCCTGGAGTTTAAAGAACGTATTTTAAATCTGCAGCCAGTTAATCTGGTGGAAGTGGTTAAAACCACCATGAACATATTGGTGCCCCAGGCAGCCGACAAAAACCTGCGCCTGGAATTGATTTCGCCGGCTAATCTGCCAAATGTCAGTGCTGACGAAGATCTAATTGGGCAGGTTTTGATCAACTTACTCGATAACGCGATTAAATACACTCCCCGGGATGGCATAATAACCATCCGGATCAAAGTGCAGGATAATATGGTAGTAACCCGGGTTACTGATTCCGGGGTAGGGATACCCGAGGAGAACCAGGGACGCCTGTTTGAAAGATTCTACCGGGTTGATAAAGCTCGAAGCAGGGAATTAGGGGGTACCGGCTTGGGCCTGTCGATTGTCAAGCATATAGTCGATTCACATGGCGGTACTGTCGAGGTACAGAGCCAGGTAGGCAAAGGGTCAACTTTTATCTTTAGTTTGAGGATAGCTTAGGGAGAAGATATGAGTGTTGATAACAGCCGGCGACAGCAAAGAATTAGCCAGGAAAAGAGAAAGAAGCAGGCGGGCGGGTTAGCTATCTTATTGGCAGCCCTGTTTTTGGTTTTTTGCTTAAGTCACGGCCTGATTCGGGTTA
>JBLNAA010000184.1:0-9085 GCA_050259135.1 Methylocystaceae bacterium
TCTTCTTTTATTCCTTAATTTATGTTTTTGCCAACCTGGGTGCCTTCACCATTTTGATGCGGGTTGAAAGTGAGCAAAACAGCAGCGATATTGCGGCTTTCAGTGGTCTGTCCAAGCGGTCCCCCCTGATGGCTGCTGTAATGACCGTATGTTTGCTGTCATTAGCCGGTATTCCTCCTATGGCAGGTTTTGTGGGCAAATGGTACCTGTTCTCCGGGGCGGTTCAAAGCGGTTATATCTGGCTGGCTCTAATTGGCCTGATCATGAGTATGGTTTCAGTTTATTATTATCTGTCAGTAGCCTTGAAAATGTATACCGGGGAACCGCAGGGCGGGGCTATCGGGTTAGTTTTCGGCGAAAAGGTTGCTGTATGGGCCTGTTTCCTGCTTACACTGATATCCGGTATCTATCCGGCGCCGATTATTGCCATGGCTCGCTTAGCCTGGGCCGCCATAGCCGGGTAAAATATCTGAAGTTGTTAGGATAAAATGAAAGCCCTCCAAATTTATTTGGAGGGCTTAAATGTTGTCAACCATCTGTCATCGCGAGGAGTGTCAGCGACGTGGCGATCCGAACTCCAGAGGCTTAAATCAAATCCCATCGGAAGGTCTCGGACTGCCACGTTCCACTACGTTCCACTCGCAGTGACAGCTTTCGTTAATCGTGGATGGTTATACTGGTAATAATTGCGAGGGAGGCTATGCCGACCGCGGTGCCGCCCCTTTAGGGGCAAAAGCCTGTGGTGCAAGCCGTTTCCCCTGGAAATAAGGTCCGGATTGCCGCGTACCCCAAGAGTATTTTCCCCCAAGAGGACTTCCTGTGGAGGGCTTTTACTGCTTGCAAGGATGACACCATAATATTTCGTCCCGGGGGTTAGGATGCTTTCCAGGCGTTAACCTCCTGCCGCAGCCAGTCAGCCCAGGCTTCCATACCTTCGCCCGTTTTAGCCGAGACTTCAAATATTTTAATATTGGCATTAAGGCGATAGACCCGTTCCCGCATGGTATTAATGTCAAAATCCGAGAACTGCAGGTAATCAATTTTATTAACCACCAGAGCATCACAGGTTGAGAACATCAGCGGATACTTCAGGGGTTTATCATCTCCCTCCGGCACGCTTAAAATCATGGCGTTGCGTACCGCGCCGGTATCAAATTCAGCGGTACACACCAGATTGCCTACGTTCTCCAATATCACTAAATCCAGTGCCGCCAGATCAAGTGCTTCTAATCCACGTGCAGTCATGGTTGCATCCAAATGGCACATCCCGCCGGTATGCAGCTGGACAGCTGGGACACCACTGGCCAAAATTCGTTCCGCATCAACTACGGAATCAATATCAGCCTCCATAACCCCAATATTAAAATCTTGCCGAAGATGTTCAATGGTGCGCAGAATTAAACTCGTTTTTCCAGATCCCGGCGATGACATCAAATTCAACAAGAACGTTTTATACCCGTGTAACTGCCCGCGCAGGGCATTAGCCTGCTTGTCATTATTAGATAAAATATTTCTCTTAACCTCGATAAGTCTGACTTCACTCATAACTATAAACCTCCACCTCACCCTGAAATTAATCCCCTATTAGCCTTCTGTACTTTAACCATAGTCTAATATGAGTTTGCTTTTCAGCCTGTATAAAGCAATTATACTTTATTAATTATCGGCAACCCTACATCTCCTATTCAATACCCCCAGTATTTCTAATAATTATCTCCTCTTGCTCAATGGTTGAATGGCATTAATTAAAAAAAGCCGGTTAAATGGCACAAAAGTGGCACAATTTGTGCCGCTTTGTGGTAACTGATTGACCCGGTTTGCGAAGCTTAAAGGCCCTAAAGATGGGCATTGTTTACAAAATATGTATTTTGGCATGAGACTTGCAATTCACTTTGGCAACGGTGCTCCAATGTCTGGTCAGGGGTACCAATTCCATCAAGTAATCTCTATAGCGAAAGGAGGATACTCGTTGCTGGTTAAAGACATGTTTGATCTAACCGGAAAAACAGCGATAGTCACCGGCGGATCAATCGGCCTGGGGGCTTTAATGTCCCAAGGCCTGGCCGAGGCCGGAGCTAACCTGGTTATTGCCGCCAGGAAGGTAGAGCGCTGTGAGGAAACCTGCAGTCGGCTGAAAGAGCTGGGTGTAAAAGCAATACCGGCTGCTTGCAATGTAGCCGATGCCGAGGATTGTGACCGACTGATACAGACCGCGGTATCAGAATTTGGCCGCCTGGATATTCTGGTCAACAATGCCGGGTATACCTGGGCTGCGGATGCGATGAATTACCCCATGGACAAATGGCAGGAGGTATTTGATACCAACCTTAACGGCCTTTTTCGTCTGTCAGTGGGGGCAGCCCGAGTAATGAAGGAGCAGGGAAGAGGCAAAATTGTCAACGTAACTTCGGTGGCAGGTCTGGGTGGTACCGCACCAGAGGCGCAAAATACGGTCGCCTACAATGCCAGTAAAGGTGCCGTCATTACGCTTACTAAAGACTTAGCAGTTAAATGGGCTCGTTATGGAATCTATGTCAACGCTATTGCCCCTGGTTTTTTCCCTACCCATATGAGTGGTAAGCTGCTGGAAAAAAATCAGCATTTGGTGCTGCCCAAGGTGCCACTGAACCGTTTGGGCGGGGATGAAGATCTGAAAGGCCCGATTGTGTTTTTAAGTTCGGCTGCTTCGGATTATGTCACTGGGGTTTGCCTCATGGTTGAGGGCGGCTTGACGGCTATGGTCTGATGCCGCTACCCAGGTTGGCACAATTTGTGTCTGACCGACTGATATGATGCAAAACTGGCTAAATGGTTCTAATGCTGGCACATTATGTGCCGCGAGGTAATTTTCATACTTAGGAGCTTGATGAGCAGATAAGTGAAGCGGGAGGAATATATAAATGCGAACATCAGCAGAATACCTGAGCCGATTGGCAAAAATGCGTAAAAATATTTATTTGGATGGAGAGGTTATTGGCCGGGATCACACCAAAGTTGTTCATGCCAGCAAAGCCATTCAGTTATCTTTTGAACTGGCCAACGACGAATACTACAGTAAATGGCTGAAAACCACATCTCATATCACCGGCCAGCCCATTAATCGCTTTACCCATATCCATCAAAGTGTTGAAGATCTGCTGTTAAAGCAGGAAATGACCAGAGTCCTTTGCAACCGGGTCGGCGGCTGTATCCAGAGGTGTATGGGCTGCGATGTAATGAACGGCCTTTCGGTAGCCACTAAGAATGCGGATCTCAAATACGGCACTAATTATCATGAACGCTGGCTTAAATATCTTCAGTATTACCAGGAAAACGATCTAGTGGGGGCTTGCTCCCAGACCGATGCCAAGGGCGACCGCAACCGTCGGCCCAGTGAACAGGAAGACCCTGATATGTACCTGCATGTGGTGGAGAGAAGGCCGGATGGGGTTGTAGTTCGGGGAGCTAAGCTTCATAACACCATGGCTCCTTATGCCGATGAATTAATCGTCATTCCCACCCGAGCCCTGGGTAAGAATGAAAAAGATTATGCGATTGCTTTTGCCATTCCTGCTGACACTGAGGGTGTTTACCTGATTGGCCGCGGGGTCTTTTCTCCTGAACGTGCCGCGGGTATGGAAGCACCATATACTGATCTTTCTGATATTGAGAGCTTTACGGTGTTTGACAACGTTTTTGTTCCAAATGAAAGGATATTTATTAATGGAGAAACCGAATTCGGCGGTGAATTAGCGCTGTTATTCGCACTTTATCACCGGCACAGCTATTGCGGCTGCAAACCAGGGGTGGGCGACGTGTTAATGGGAACTGCTGCCCTGCTGGCGGATTACAACGGAGTAGAAAAAGCTGGTCATATCAGGGATAAACTGGCCGAGATGGTGAGCGTGGTAGAGCTGGTGTTTGCTGCCGGGGTGGCGGCCAGTGTTAAATCGATGAAAGCACCATCAGGAACCCAAATTCCAAACATTGTGTATGCCAATGTCGGCAGGAGGCATGCCGGTCATCATATCTATCAGGAATACAGCACCCTGTGTGATATTGCCGGAGGTATGCCGGCTACACTGCCTTTGTCGGCTGAGTATAACAGTCCCATAGTGGGAGATTTTGTCCGCAAGTATAGCAAACGGCGGGTGGGAGTTTCTGAAGAAAACCACTACCGAGCCAATCATCTGGCCAGTGATCTGCTGACTTCCGAGGTGGCAACCACCCTGCAGGTGGCAGGGGTTCATGGCGGTGGCTCCCCCATAATGGAGGATATTGCGATTATGGGGACTTATGATGTTAACGCCAAAAAGAATTTAGCTAAATACTTAGCAGGTATTAAAGAGGAAGGTTAAACAGAGTGAAGGAGGTATAAACCAATGAACAGCCGTTGGGGAGAAATGTACCGGCAAAAGCTGTGCAGCGCCGATGATTGCGTAAAACTGTTAAAGGATGGCGACGCCATACTGGTTCCGCTGGCCAATGGGGCACCAGTGGCATTCGGTAATGCATTGGGAAAAAGAATTCGTGAAGATGGGCTTAAGGATATTCTCTGGGTTAGTGGCGTAGATGTTAAATGGATGGACTGTTTTTCACCGGATATCCAGGATCGGATAACCATTGACAGCGGATTTGTAAGTGCAGCATCCCGCCATGGTGTCCAACAGGGGTGGTATACCTATAGTGCGAACCGGTTGGGACAGAGCATTGATATTGCCAGTGAGCATATGCCTGGTATAACCAGGGGAGCAGTAGCCTGTGTGGTATCGCCGATGGATGAGCATGGTTTCTTTAGTACCGGCTGTGCAGTGGATATTGGCTGGGGTTCTGCTAAGACCGGCAAATTCCGGCATCTTATTGTTGAAGTCAATGAAAATATGCCGCGGACTTTTGGTAATAACCACTTTCACATCAGTGAGGTTTCGGCCGTGGTGGAATACCACACCCCACTGGTTGAGCTGCCGGAGATTCCGATTACCAAAGAGGACGAAATGATCGGGCAGTATATAGCGGATTTGATTGAAGATGGCGCCTGTATTCAGATTGGTATTGGCGGGATGCCTAACGCGATAGCCAACTATTTAAAGGATAAAAAAGATCTGGGCGTTCATTCCGAAATGCTCACCGATTCAATGGTTGATTTATACAACTGTGGAGCCATAACCTGTGCTAAAAAGAACTTCAATCGGTATAAAATAATCGGTTCTTTCGCTCTGGGATCTCAGAAGTTATATAACTTTATTAATAATAATCCGATGGTGGAGATGCATTGTACTTCTTATGTGAATGATCCCTATATTATCGGTCTTAATGATAAGCTGGTTTCAGTAAACGGAACGGTCGAGGTGGATATCACCGGTCAATCGGCTTCGGAATCGATTGGTTATGTTCAGTATTCTGGTACCGGCGGACAGCTCGACTTCATCCAGGGCGCCTGGCGTTCCAAAGGCGGGCAGGCGTTCTTGACACTGTATTCCACCTATACTGATAAAGCCGGGGTATTACATTCCAAGATCACTCCGACCCTGACGCCGGGTATGTTTGTTACCACTTCCCGTACAGAAGTTGACAACATTGTTACGGAATATGGAGTAGCTCACCTTAAAGGCTGGGATATGAGAACACGGGTCAAAAATATGATCAGTATCGCCCATCCCGATTTCCGTGATCAATTGACCTTTGAGGCTAAGAAAATGAAGCTGTTGCCCTAATACTGGTTATTACCGACAGGGGGTTATAGGTTGAAAGCTTTATATTTATGGGAAAATCAAAGGTTGTCCCTGGAGGAAACTGATGCTCCGGTATTGATCGATGAAACTGATGTAATTGTCCGGGTTACTGCTTCATCAATCTGCGGCAGCGATGTTCATTTTTGGAAAGGGCATATCCCCTATCGCCCCGGCTTTATAATTGGCCATGAATTTGTCGGGGTAATCGAACAGGTAGGCAGTAAAGTAAGCAAATTCAAGCCGGGAGACCGGGTTTCAGCACCAGCAGCCCCCTTCTGCGGCATCTGTCCCAGCTGCCGTGCGGGAAAAGAGTACGCCTGTACCAACGGCAAGGGTATGTTTGGGGGGGGAGGGGTTGCCGGAGTATTACCCGGCGCCCAGGCGGAATTAATCCGTATTCTCTTTGCCGATACCTGTCTGGTCAAAATACCTGAATCGGTCAGCGATAAAGCGGCTTTATTAGTTGGGGATGTACTTTCCACCGGTTATTTTGCGGTTATCAATGGGGCACCACAGCCAGGAGATGATATCGTCATATTTGGCGCCGGTCCGGTCGGCCTGTGTGCAGTAGCTTGTGCTAATCTTTTTTCACCTGCCCGTCTGATTGTCGTAGATATCGAAGAAAATCGATTGGAAGTTGCATTGTCGTTAGGAGCTACTCAGGTATTAAATCCGCAAAAAGGCGGTGATGCCAAAGAAATCAGGCGGCTTACTGGCGGACAGGGGGCACACCTGGCTATAGATGCGGTAGGACTGCCCGCTACGTTGCAGCAATCTATCAAGTCAACCTGCCGGGGCGGTACTATATCAATGGTGGGAATCGGACCGCCGGTAATTGAGTTCCCGATGGCAGAATTCTTTTTTAAAAACCTGACCTTGAAGGGCGGTTATGTTCCGCTTAATCAAATGCAGCGCTTAATGCAATTAATTGAAGTCGGCAAGCTGGATGTGAGTGCTCTAATTACTCATCAGATTGGATTAAGCGATATAATTGGCGGTTATGAGATGTTTGCCAGTAAGAAAGATGGATGTATCAAAGTTATGGTGGTACCAGATTAAAACAAAAAATGTTTTATTTTAAAAAACGGCAGAAGATGCCTTTTCCAAAAAGGTATCAACTGCCGTTTTGTTTATTACTTAAAAATGTTGAATTTAATTCAGAAACCGCCGGCCCTAACGTCGGCCTACCGGGCAGACTCGCCGGCATTCCCAACAGCCGTAGACTGAATATCCGCGCGGCAGTTTATGGTCAATACGCGGGCGGCAGAGTTTTTGTATCACCTGATGGTCACCCTCCAGGGCACCGGTAGGGCAGACATCGATGCAGATGCGGCATTCGGGGGGACAGATTTCTTCTTTGAGCGGTTGGTCAGGTTCAATATCCAAATTGGTTAAGATCGAAACCAGATGCACCCGATTGCCGTACTGAGGTGTTACCAACAAGGCATTTTTGCCTAATCGGCCCAAACCGGCAGCCACTGCCGCATGTCGATGGGAGAGATCACCCATCCCCCGCAGATTGGCTTCATCCCAGGAGGTATACGGATCATCGGCAGCTATACCTGTCGCCCGTCCTCCCTGATCTTCCAACCAACACGACAAGCGCAGCGCTATGGTATCCAGCATCGCCATAGAGGTGGTGCAGGCGCGGGAATACATAGTAAACAGGCGGTTATTGGTTATTGCTTCCCGGGGGAGCCGCTTGGCCAATACTACTATGGATTTAGCCTGCGGCATAATATCAGCCGGGCGATGCCCGGATGGTGCATCAGCCAGAGCAGCAGCTTCGGCAACTCCGCACAGGTCAGCTCCCAACTCAGCTGCTTTACCTACCAGATTGGCTTTCAGTTCCTGTCTGTTCATCAGACAACCCCTTCCCCTCCAGGTCTAGACTTTAGATATTTATAACGAGTATAGCAGCAAATTAGCGTTGCTATTAAAACCTTAAAATAGGCCTGACCCAGAGCACGGCAGCCCGGGCCTTCTTGATATCATCAGACCGAAGGAAAAGCTGTATGCTTACCAGGTATAACCGCTGGTAAACTCACCTCGCATTGATGTCCCGGAGTGTTTATTATCCCTGGAGGCTTAAGTAACAGGTTTTATACACCATTGTCTTCCGCTTCCTGAAGCTGGCGCATGGCTTCAGCAGCCAGTTGATTACCAGGGTAATCCTGAATAATTGTTTCCCAATGCTGGCGCGCGGTTTCTATATTACCGAGAGCGGCAAAGGCGGCCGCCAGATGATAATGAACCGCAGCAGTATTAAGACCGAGTGAATAGGCTTTTTGATAAGCAGATAGAGATTTTTCGTATTTACCCCATTGGTAATAAAGCAATCCCAGATTAAAATAGGCTTCCTGATTACCAGGCTCCAGGCTGACTACCCGTAGCAAATTTTTTTCTCCCTCGGTATATTGCCCCCTGGCCAGTTCACATAAGCCCAGGTTATTCAAAGCTGGTGTGTGGTCAGGTACTAAGCGGCAGGCCTGCTGTAAAGCCTGCCGACTCTCTTCATAGCGGCCCAGCTCGTACCAGCTTGATCCTAAATTATAATAGGCATCAAAGTAGTCCGGGCGGACCGTTATAGCTCGGGTAAACATTGGTACTGCCTTTTCCCAGTTATCCTGCCGGGCTAAAATCATGCCAATATTGTTCAAGGCTTCTGGATTATCAGGGTTTTGCACCAGCAGTTTTTGCAGATTAAGCAGGGCTTCAGCATCCTGACCCAGTTGCATCAGGGATAATCCCAACCCCAGCAAGGCTCCACTGTTATAAGGCTCTAACTGAATAATACGATTAAACCAGGTGATGGCTGTCTGGTAATCACCCAACTGATAACAGGCAACTCCCAGGTTATTCAGGGTAGGTACGAAGTTGGGTAGTTCCTTAAGGGATTCCCGCCAGCTGGTGATGGCCGCCCCCAGCTTACCTTCTGCCGCCAGCTTATTACCCGCTTCGTGATAGCTCAGTTCGTGAGCAGGTGCCTTTTTCATCTTAGCGTATTGATCGCTTACCCAATCGTGCTCCATGACAATCTCTCCTGAAAACAGCTTGTTAATTAACGGCACAAAAAAACGGCGGTATTACCGCCGTTTTAAATACTTTAAGCCTGAAAACTGATTCCCATGTTGAAGCTGCCAAAATTAAAGCGGATACCGGTGTTGTTGTTTATAAAACCGGCCTTGACTGCATCAGCGTTAGTCAGGGCGATCAGGTTACGTACATTATATCCGTCGGCATCTGCTGTTTCCACTTTATTAATGTTTAATTCAGTACTGCTGGTTACTTTGGAGGTTGTGCTGCTACCGTCCTGGGTTTGTTCCCGGCTGACCTGCAAACTGCCGGTAATTTCATACTCACTGTCACGTTCT
>JBLNAA010000185.1:0-5675 GCA_050259135.1 Methylocystaceae bacterium
AACTGGCAGGGGCAGGCCACTGACATCAGAGTTGAAAACAGCAATGACCGAGGCATAGGTGATCATCGGTTCAATCATGGTGAAAAGGGCCATCATTAGCATTTAAGAAAGAAAACCGTTGGGGGCTGATGGATATAAGCGGGAAAAGAAAAATTCTGATTAATTTGATATTAGAAGTATTAATGCTTTTCGCCTTGATTTTGATTTTTGCCGTCAAAGGGGAAATGCATGAAACATTTGGTTACACCCTGGGTATATTGACCTCAGTACACTTGATCATGCACAGGAAGCAAATTAAGGTTATGTTTAAGCAGAACTGCTCGACTAACAAATCAAGCTAAGGGGGTTCTTAAATAAGAACCCCCTTAGCTTGATTAACCTTAACATCTGATTTTCGTGTATAAATGTGATTTCGTTATGAAGTCTAATTGTTCCCTCTAGAACTCAATCACCTTTTTCGGTGCCAGGTCATCTTTCATGGTCCAGAAATGAGCTGTTCCCCTGGCAAGCCGGAAAATAATCAAATTAGGATTATCTTCACTTAACCCGAACTGCTTTAAAAAGGGTCTGTCCTTGATTACCTGGTTTTTCAAAGCCGGATCATCCAAAAATTCAACCTCACCGCTAATCCGCAGTACGGTGCCCAGCCCATCACCAGGAGCATAGAATGCTGCTTCAATCTTGGGATTTTTTAATAACTGTTGATGGAAATCTTTTTGTCCGCTGGTCTGAAAGTAGAATCCGCTTGCATCAGCAAACCATAATCCTATTGGTCTTACTCTGGGCTGGTTGCCACCAACGGTGGCAATCCAAGCCAAACCGTTCTTTTGAGCAAATTCAATACAGCTCTTCATATCCATACTAGAATTCCCCCTTACATATTTACCGAAATTAGGCAATCCGGACCAATCCCCCAAAAGCAAACGGGACAAAAACAAACCAATTTAATTCTCTCCTTGGTTTTGATTCAATTATAATTAACATCTTAACTATTTATATATTAATTTTTCCATTCCGAATGAACAAGCAGTTTTTAAAATTTAAAGGTGGCTCGTACTGCGAGTTGGGGCGAAAGGAAATAATAGCTGAAGCTTCCAGACATTGACATCCCCCGTCATTTACTTATATAATATAATTATATTACACAAGTAGGTGGGTGCTGTTCCTTGGAGAAGATTGATATAAGGCTGGTAACTAATATCTTGGAGGCGCTTGAAAGTGCCAGGGAAGCATTTTCACTTCTTCCACCGCTGCCAGCGGATATGAAACCAGTTTATTTCCGTGTTTTGAACGCAATTTATATAATCGGCAATGATACCGGGGGTTTACGTGTATCTGATATAAGTAAGGTATCTGGATTATTGCTTCCCAATGCTACCAAGGTGATTAATGAGATGGTTGATTTGAATATCCTAGGAAAATATACACCGGTTTCTGACAAACGGGTGGTGATGGTGCAGACGACCGAACTGGGAGAGCAATATATTGATAAATATGTTTTTCCTTATTTTGAAGGCCTGAATAAGGAGCTATCCAAGATTAATGAAGTCGACTGCATGATAATGATTGAAACCATCAATAAAGTATATCAAGCCATAAAAACAGTTACTAAAGGGAAAGAAACTGAGCTTTCATAATCCATTTATGGAAGTATCCTGTTGATAGGTGCCGTTTTATATCTACAGAAAGGAAACTGAAGCGTGTTCAAAGTAAGTGATTATGTTGTGCATGGCTCAAATGGAGTATGCCAAATTGTGAATATCAAAAAAGACGAATATAGCACTGACGTTGAAACCGAATATTATTTTTTAAAGCCGGTTTTTGGTGACAATATGACCATTATGGTTCCGGTTAATAATCCCAAAACGGCGATGAGAGCAATCAGTACCAAAGATGATATTTTATCTCTGATAGCATCAATGTCGGCGATAGAAACCACCTGGATTCAAGATGAGAAACAAAGAAATGAAGATTTTAAAGCTGCTCTCCGGTCTGGAAACAATGAAGAATTAATTAAGATTATTAAAACCTTGTATCTTGAGAAAGAGGCAAGATCAGCTGCCGGTCGGAAACTCACCAAGACCGACGAAGAAATATTCAACTCTGCTGAAAAGCACATAAATCAAGAGTTTGCCATAGTCTTGGACATTTCACCTGACGAGGTTATCCCCTATATTCTCGAACATATTTCGTGAGGTACTAAGGTGATTATCACTTATTATAAGAGCTTTTAATAATGTCCACTAATATCAGAATCATCAGATGACCGGTGGATATAATTTTCATATCCAGAAGCCTAATTTCACTGGTTAGGGTATTGATTATTAATTAATCTGCTTTAGCATACATTTGAAATAATGGTCATTCTCAAAGCAGTAAATAATTGACTTCCGGTGAGTTTAGGGGGGAAGGAGATTGGCAATGCAGCCTATCCCTACCGTATCTGTTAACTGCGTCGATGGAGCCAGGGACACTTATGTCGGACTTAACCCCAATATTAATACTGACGAAAAAATCCAGGCTTTTGTGGATTGTTTTATTACCGATGCTCAATATGCCAGCAGCAACTGCAGCGGGCTGCCCATCAGGCTGATATTGGCACAATGGGGCGGGGAGTCGGGATGGGGAACCGGGAAAACTCAAAAAGATAATCAAAACTGGTCCAATATGTTATACACCAATATCAACAACCCATCGGGCAATTCCGGCCGCGGCACGGGGAGCCAGGGTTGGGCAAGGTTTAGTGGCCGCCAAAAACATGCCCACGGCTATGCCTATTTTTTTCATAAGGAATACAATCCACGATATTCAGACCTCATGGAATATCTAGAAACCTGCGAAACTAAACTCATCGCTCCCGATGAATATGTATGTGCACGCTATATTGCCGATGCTGGCTATGGCGGCGAACCCGATCAGTATTATCAGGACCTGGTCGATTACATGGAAACCCTGAACGCCCATACCGGCGATTTTTACCAGGAACTATTCTAAAAAGAGAAGCAAGAGTATTACTTAAATATATACGAACAGGTTAATGGAGCCTAACCTACCAGGTTAGGCTCTTCTTTTTATCATCAGAGAACTCCGCGAGCCATTTTCGTTATTCTTGGTATATTACTCCGCCATAATCTGAACAATAATCATCGAAGGAGGTTGCTAAAGTGCCTAAGATTCGCCAACTTCTCATTCTATTTATTATAATGTCATCCCTAACCGGCTGCTCAACCACCCCCAAAAAGCCTTTGTCCAACAATTACAACAGCATGGCGCGAATGATGAGGTCTCCCGATATCCAGTCCAGTATGGCTGAAGCTATGAAAACTCCTGAAATGCGGCAATCGATGGTAGAAGTCATGAAAACACCGGAAATGCGCAAGTCGATGGTAGAAATGATGAAAACTCCTGAAATGCGCCAGGTGATGCTGGAAGTGATGAAAACTTCCGAAATGCGCCAGGTGATGGTTGAAGTGATGAAGACTCCTGATATGCAGGCCGTATTGAAAGGCATTCTGAAGAAATAGCGATAATTTTCCGAAATATAACGTCTCGGGCTCTCACGCCCGAACCTGTTTTTATGGTGACATCTGAAGATAAAGGTGCTAAAATTACGGCATCAAATCAAATATGACTCTTATCAAGAGTGGTGGAGGGACTGGCCCGATGAAACCCGGCAACCGCCCATGTGGTATGGTGCTAATTCCTGCAGACTTTATTAAGCCTGTAAGATAAGAGGGATCAGAAATGCCCCCTCTAAGAGAGGGTTTTTTTATTTGCTAATTATCTATCGGGGAGTGGACTAAATGAAGAAAACTACCGAACCCAGTGGCCAGCGTAATATTGTTATGTCCGGACTGGTCAGCTTGTTTACCGATATTGCCAGTTATATGGTGGAACCGGTCTTACCGCTTTTTCTGGTCGGTGCCATGGGGGTATCAACAACCATGGTGGGGCTTATTGAAGGGATAGCCGAAGCAACCGCCAGTTTGCTGAAGATCTTTTCCGGCTGGTTTTCTGATCAAATCGGTAAACGTAAACCTCTGATGCTAGCTGGTTATACCATTTCCAATGTAATCCGTCCCCTCTTTGGTCTAACCACCGGCTGGGGGCAGGTTCTTGCGCTCAAGTTTACCGATAAAGTTGGTAAAGGGCTGCGTACGGCACCTCGGGATGCCCTTCTGGCTGATTCGGCCAGTGAAGGGAACACCGGCAGGGCTTTTGGACTGCACCGCACCTTTGATGAACTGGGCTCGGCCATTGGCCCGCTGATGGCCTTTATGATCCTCAGCCTTTTTGCCGGCAACTACCGGCAGGTGTTCTACTGGACTGCTATACCAGGTGCCCTGGCTATTTTACTGATCATTTTCGGTATACGGGATAAAGCCCCTCGGGAAAGGGAAAAGACTAAAACTCCTCAGTTTGGTTTCAAAGAGATGGGCAGCGGTTTTATGGTCTTTACAATAATTGCTACCATTTTTACGCTGGGAAATTCCTCGGATGCATTTCTTATTCTGCGGGCCAAGGATATTGGACTGGCCACCGCTTTAGTCCCCCTGGCTTACTTCGTCTTCAATATCACTTTCAGTATTTTCTCCTATCCATTGGGCGCCCTTTCGGATAAAATGGGGCGGCGTCCGCTGATAATTGCTGGCTTTTTTATCTTTGGCCTGGTTTATTTAGGCTTTGCATTCGCCTCCAAGCCCTGGCATATATGGACTCTGTTTATCGCTTATGGGCTGTATAGTGCGGCTACTGATGGAATCCAAAGAGCCTATATTGCCGATTTAATTCCCGCAGGCAAACGCGGTATGGGGATGGGAACATTTAATGCTCTGGTGGGAATCGCCGCTCTTCCGTCCAGTATTTTGGCCGGTTACCTCTGGAAGATCCAAGGGCCGGCTGCTACTTTCGGGTTTGGCAGTCTGATGGCCTTCCTGGCCTGTTTACTGCTCATTTTATTCGGAAGTAAAATCAGCGTGCCGCAGAAGTAATCTGGTAGATAAACCATTCCTAATGAAAGCACTTAACATCGTGAGCGGTATAAACGATGGTTTTATACCGCTTTTTTAATTAAAGCAGGTGATTCCGTGATATTTACCGATCGCATGAAAAAATCCCAAAAACCAGCAGTAATACGCTGGGTAAAGGGCAATAATTTTCCCGTAGCTTCGCTAAACAGATTTCCGTTTCCCGCTACTGCCGGCAGCCATTCCTTACTGAAATAAGCACTCTGCTCCAGCCATTGGTCCGGACTCCAGCTGCGGTAGGTTCCTTCCGTATTTACCGTAAACTTTGATAAATTGTTCTCCACCCAGTGTTCGTAATGGTTATGCCTTTGAAGCAATTGGCAGTTGGAATGGTGCGGCTCACATAAATCCTGCAGAAAATGGGTTGCCGCTCCCAAGTAAAACATCGACTGGGCATAGTTACCGCGAAACCAAAAACGCCGGGCGCAGTTTAAATGATTTATGAAGGTATTATAAACAGGCTTACCGCCGGGGAGACCACAGCCCGTCAGCGGATTATAAAAATGATGAAAACTTTTAATCCCTCGATCCGGCCACACTACGCCGGCATCTAAATGAGCCCGATATAATTCCAGTACCTTATGCTGTATTTCCAGTCCATCATTGGCCAGAATTATCCGGGCTTGTTGGTTACACATTACATGGGTG
>JBLNAA010000186.1:0-5074 GCA_050259135.1 Methylocystaceae bacterium
TCCAAGTTATCATTTAATACATTGGCTTCAATAAATAATCAGGTGATAACACCGGTAAGCCTGACCTTATTGAACTGTGTAAAGGCAGGGGCAATAACTGACTTGCAAGCCGCGAACTACTATTTTATTGCGGAATACCCTGAGGCCCCGGAGAATAATTGTATAGTAATTAGTCTGACTCAAGCCCAGGCGGATGCATTAATGGGTGCTTACAGCAGCCTGAGTCACATGTTTATTATGGGTTCCTCCGGATGGGCAACCATTCAGTCATCATCGGCACCAGAGCTGTTAATTCCTTTCATGCTGCTGACATAAAAAGTTAACCTAATTGAATAAGAAACCCTCTGCAGCAACGATTTAGGCAGGGGGTTCTTTTCTTTAAGTTTTTATTAAGGGGGAGGTTGTAGGATGCCGAAAAGAATTCCTGGCCTAGCGGTGATACTATTGTTAATGTTTACCTTAATATTACCTATTCCAGCATGGGCAGCAGACGAATCACCGCTTCCGGCAACAACTGCTGCACCTGGTAGCGGAACCGACGGGACCGTTATATTCTCCGATGATTTCAGCCGTCCGGATGCTGCGAATGCCGGTTCCGCCTGGCAGGAGTATATGGTAAGGACCTCCGGCAGTGGATATAAGTATACCGGGGGGATTCCTACTCTGGGGGAAACGCCCTGGAGTATCAAGAATAATACCTTGTATTTTCAGGCAACTGGAGAAAACAGCTATATTGAGGATTTTGTTCAGACTGTGGCCACCTATCCTGTGGATAATACCCGTGTGGAGTTTGAAATCCGTGCGACAGCGGGAACCGGGCTGGGTTATGTAGGACCATCGGCTTTTTGGTGCGGAGAACCCCAGAACCGGCGCAACTGCCACAATGTAGCAGCTGGTCCGGGTCTGATTGGCCCTGAGTGCTGGTACCGCTGGGAAAATGGGGGTACCAAAGGGCTGCTTTTGTTTGTCAGCGGTAAATTTCAGGATTATCCTACTGCAGTTTACGGCGGAGTTAACGAAGGGCAGTTCGTGAAGCATGTTATCACGATAAAGGATGGTAAGATAACCTATGAATCCGGCAGTTTTCCAGCTGTGACCCTGGCCCTGGCTCAGCCCCTGGAACCGGGAGCATGTCGTCATTTCTGCTTTGGAGCACGTCTCTATGACACAGGTATTACCGAAACTATCGAAATACGCAATCTTAAAATTGCCAGTATTGATGCTCAGGTATCAAGTTCTTTTGAGGATAAGCTGGAAACAGAACTGAGCAAGCTGACTGCGGATATCGGTAAACAGGCACAAAATGAGATTCAGCCCCTGGTAGTACAGGTTGCTAAAATTGTGCAGGGTAAAATTGCAGATATCACACCAAAAATCGGTGCTCAGGTTAAGGCAGCAGTTATGCCTCAGGTGCAGGCAGAAATAACCAAACAGCAGGCTGATTTGCAGCCGCGTATAGATGCTATTGTAAGTGAGGTCACCGCACAGATACAATCCCAGGCCATGAGCAGCTTTGCATCCGGACCGCCGTCACCAGAGCAGATTGAAGCTTTACGTACCCAGGCCGCCCGTACAATTCAGAGCCGAATTAATGCGATGACCAAAGATATGCAGCAGCAGGCGATAGACCAGGGAACTGAGCAGCAGCGGCAATTGATGGAGCAGCTTCGTCCCCAGATTAATGCGATTGTCCAATCAGAAATGGATTCGGCCATTCCGGACATCCAGAAGCTGATTGCTCCGCATATAAATACCGTGGTGCCGAAGATGAATCTTATGGTTGAGTCAGCGATGCCAGGTATTTTTACCCGGATAAAGCCTTATGCTCCGGATGAACTGAAGAAGCTGCCAGCAGCCCAATATGAGGCCAAATTACGGCAGGAGATCATTGCTGAGGTAAGACCACAGATCGAAGCTGAGATTGACGAACAGATAAATGCCTATATTAACACCCAGATAGAGAGCCAGGTTCAACAGGCAGCACAGCAGGCGGCAGTGAGCCAAATGGCCGCCATGAATGCCGAGATAACTTCTATGGTTCAATCGACGATAGCAGAATCGATACCAGCTGATGCCGGAGAAGCAACCAAGGCTGAGGTGATTGCAGAAGTTGCCCGCCAGGCTCAAGTTATGATGGATAATAACAAGGCTATCATATTATCTGATGTGCAAAATATGACCAGCGTGCAAACTCAGCGAATCAATGATGTAATGGGCAGTTTTGCTCGTCAGCAGGTAACTGCGGCTCTGAATACTGCAATTAAATCCCCCGCTAAGCCAGCGGTAACCAAAAAAGTCTTAAAAAGGCCAATAAGTATTAAGAAAAAGTAACTGTAATATAAAACCACCCGGTTGGTTGGCTTATCAGCCAGTAACCGGGTGGTTTTATTCGATCGAGGATGCCGGGTGCCAACAATTAATCCATAGGGCCTTTTTCGATACCCCATTGACGTACTTTTCTGGTGATATAGCCGCCAAAATAAAGACCATTCATAAAGGCGATGGGAATGGCCATTGCTCCCCACAGGCTGATCTTCTGCTTCAGGTCTTCTCCATGCTCATTGCGATAACGGGTCATCTTATTACCTTCACCTCCATTGTTTAGCTTCACATTTATGGTTATTGGATAGACATGACAATCCCTGGTCAGGTATATTGTTTGCGGAGAGTCAGAAAATCATAGCAGGAAATGCTTTCTAATTAAATAATTGGCTTAATATTGAGGTGTTATAATTGGTAAAGGCTAAAAAACTGATAATTTGGCTATTAATTGGTTGTGTTTTGATAGGTGGATTGGTACTGGCGAAAAGATATTATTGGCAGGTAACCGAGCGGGAAGTTCCCCGTTTGTCCAGTGATGACCCTCAAAAGATAAAGGAAATTGTTGCTGCAATAAAACAGGATTCTGCTTACAGCGTAGTCTTTATTGGTGATTCAGCGGTGTACAGCAGCGTTTCTCGCCAGGACCAACAAACGATTGCATCCTACTATGCCACTGCTCTGGCCCGCCGCCATCCTTTTACGAACATTGCTGTTTATGATTTAAGTCTGCCGGGATGTAGTTTTCCGGCAACCTATGAGCTTAGCAAATACTTGTTAGAGAATGGTAAGCCGGAACTGGTAATTGCTGACATTAACCCTGGATGGTTGGGGAGTTCCAAAATGGAGCATTTGGTACTGCGGGATCTTAACAGCGGCAGGAAAACCCCGGGTAGGGAAGTGGCACAGGTGCCGGAGTTTCCACCCGACCTGTATCGGCCCTGGTTCGAAAAGAATTTCGCATATTTGCAGGGACAGCCAAAGCTCGGAACCTTTGCGGCAAGTAAGCATAATCCCCAGTGGATGGCATATCAACAGCAAGCAGCCCTCTTTTCAGCTTCGGACAGCCGCGCCCTGTTTTTTCTGCCACCGCGTAACCGTGCGTTATATGAGCAATATAACTTGATTGATGATAGTGTTTATGCTGATAAGGTGAAGCTAATCAGAACCCAATTACCGTCCAACATAATGTTTGCTGATTACACCTGGCAGGTCGATAGTTCATTATTTTCCGATCTTACCCACATGTTTCCTGCGGGTAATCAAATACTGGCCAATTTATTAGCCGGTGAAACGGCCCGGTTAAACTAAGTTTCGTATGCGGTTTTAACTATAGAAACATCCGGGGTTTCAAATAGATCAATAACATAGGTGGTGGTTACCCGGCGGCCAAGTGCATCGAAAACTACCTGGACAACCGGACGAGTTGGACAGTTGGCATTAATTTTTATGACAACACCTCGGGCACCGGTGTTAAGGATGACAACAGTTCCCACGGGATAGATGGTAATATGCTCCAATAATGAACGTATCGAGCGCTTTTCCAGATGTATACCGGACAATTGATTCAGGGTTTTAACTGCTTCCTGTACGGTATAACTGGGACGATAAGGGCGGTCGCCCAGAAGCGCCTCATAAATATCAGCCACTGCTACAATTCGTGCCAGGGGATTAATCTCTTCACCGACCAAACCGCGCGGATACCCGGAACCATTCCAGCGTTCATGGTGTTGGTAAGCAATACAGGCACAAATAGCAGGAACATCTTCCTGATTGCTGAGGATGTTAAAGCCTGTCTGAGCATGTTCGCGGACAGTAGCATATTCTTCAATGCTGAGACGGGATGGTTTATTCAGCAGATCAGCTTCAATGGTTACTTTACCCACATCATGAAGCAAAGCTCCAATACCTAAATTATGCAGGTCTTCCTGGGCAAGGCCCATACTGATCCCCGCTAATACCGCCATGACACAAACATTGGTGGAGTGGGAAAAGGTCTGCTCATCATAGGTCCTGATGTCGGTAAGGTTAATTAGTACCCCGCGGTTGCTTAAACATTGACTGATAATGTCTTTTACTTTTTCAATAATCGGGCCGATTTCCAGCTTATAGCCCTGTTTGAGACGGGTATAGTTGTACTGCAGGGTTTGGATAGCAACTTGACGGGTTTCCGCGAGTATAATATCCGGGACTTCGATTATTAAAGCCTCATCCTGAATATAAACTGATCCAATCCCTAAACTAGCTATTCTAGTAATTAGTTTAGGGGTTAGTGTTACTCCCGCCGCCAGCAGAATATTATTATCCGCGTCATAAATGCTGCGTGCTACTTCCATTCCTGGGCATAAATTGTGTGTGTGAACGCGGTGCATACAGGCTTATCCCCCTTATATTAATAAGGTAACTTCTGAAACGGATTACGTAAAGATGGAAATTAGTATTAAACGCATTATTTTGGAAAAAAAGGACGAATTAATGATTTTAAGTTGGAAGTTTGTTAAACAGGCAAGCTGCTGCTGGGACACTGCTTAAGGCCTTATTGGGCAATGACGAAATCTGAAATGGTATGAAATTTGATACAGGTTAAACTTTGTGAATTCCAGAATGTTCCCTGAGGTGGTGCACAGGTAACTAACATCTGCTTGTCGAAGTAATAATTGTTACTCGTTTGCATTGTTGGGGCAGCTCATGTTATTCTGCTTCATAGTCAGAAAAGAGAGTATAAGGTGAGTAACTTGAAAAACAAGAACAAACA
>JBLNAA010000187.1:0-3593 GCA_050259135.1 Methylocystaceae bacterium
GGTATTTTATACATATTTTCTTCGATTGAGAGCTAGGAGTGAAAAGTATGGGTTTTATGTCACGTGATAAAGGTGATCCCTTGGCCAGCACGGTATCGCCCCAAAAGACATGGCGAAAAAAGGTGGCAATAGGATTATGTGCAGCGGTGTTAGCGGCTGGAGGATATGGGGCTTACCGTAGCCTGACCCCCAAAGAAACTACCTATCTGACAATGCCGGTAACCAGAGGGAGAATAACTGATGTAGTTCAGGCTAGTGGTACGGTAAAACCACTGCAGGAGGCCGACCTCAAATTTAAAAATGATGGGGTACTGCAGTCCTTAACTGCTAAAGTCGGCTTGAATGTTACCCAGGGACAGCAATTGGCAGTTCAAGATGACGCTGATTTGCGTACGGCTGTAGACCAGGCGGCGAATGAGGTTACCCAAGCTGAGTATAAACTGCAGCAATCAGATTTAGATTTAGAAAAAGCTAAAGCAACCGCTTCTCAGCAGGAGGCCTTATATAAAGGAGGAGCCATCTCTCAGTCTGATTTTGAGCAATCCCAGAGGGATTACCAAACGGCAGTTATTAATCGTAATATGGCCAAAGCCTCCATAGGGTCAGCTCGTGTTAAGCTGCAAATAGCTCAGAATACTTTAAAGGATGCCATCCTGTCTGCTCCCTTTAGCGGAGTTGTCTCATCAGTTGGGGGTGAAGTGGGCCAGGATTCATCGATTGTGGCCATTCATATGATCAGCCCACAGCTGCAGGTGGTGGCTCAAGTCAACGAAGCCGATATCAGCCGGGTTAGAGTTAATCAAAAGGTTAATTTGACCCTGGCGAGTGCAAGCAGCAAACAGGTAACCGGGGTAGTTTTACAGATCAGTCCCCAGGCCCAAACGGTAAATAATATTCAGCTTTATGAAGTATCCATCACGGTTGATAACGTTAATAAAGTATTAATGCCTGGTATGTCGGTAACGGCGAACATTGTAGCCAGTCAGAGCAGTGGTGAACATGCCCTGGTACAGAATCTTGCCTTTACTTATGCCCAGACTTTTGCACGCTCGGCAGCGGCGGGCAATAGCGACAAAACTGCAGCTGCTTCTGGCAGCAAATCTCAGCTTCAGCGCGGCAGTGGCGCCAGCCGGCAGGGTATGACACAGGCAGCCAAAGCAAATGTCAGCAGCCAGGCCAATCAGGGAACAACTGGCAGTCAAACCATTGCCAGGCGGGTGGTTGTACTGGAAAATGGCAAGCCGGTATTAAAGAGAGTACAGACAGGATTAAGTGATGGCACCAATACTGAAGTTATCAGTGGTCTGCAGCCCGGGGATAAAGTGGTTATTGGCACCAGTGACAGCAGCAGCAATAACAGCAGCAGCAGTAACAATAGCGGCAGCAGCAATAGATCAAATAGCCACCAGGGCGGCCCTGGGCCCATGTTTTAGCTGATGCTAAATAAGGAAGTAGGTTAGGACGATGGCACAAGGAAAAGTGGATGTCAGCCTTGAGGATATAGTTAAAACCTATTATGGTGCCGATACCCCGGTTCAAGCCCTGCGGGGAGTGTCACTTAAGCTGGATAAGCCGGAAATGCTGGCGATCATGGGTTCGTCTGGTTCCGGTAAATCGACGCTGATGAACATTCTGGGCTGCCTTGATAAACCGGATAGTGGTGCCTATACCTTTGGCGGGTATGATGTCATGAAAATGGATCGGGACCAATTGGCTTATCTGCGCAATCAACGAATAGGGTTCGTGTTTCAAAACTTCAATTTACTGGCTCGTACCAGCGCATTAGAGAACGTTATCTTGCCGCTGAACTACCGGGGGGTGAGCTTTCATAAGGCCGAACCTAAAGCAAGAGAGCTGCTTGCCATGGTGGGGCTGGAAGGAAGAGAACAGCATCGATCCACTCAGCTATCCGGTGGCCAGCAGCAGCGGGTAGCTATTGCCCGGGCTATGGTTAATGACCCGGATTTATTATTGGCTGATGAACCAACCGGAGCACTTGATACCCAGACCACTGAGGATATTATGAAGCTGATGCAAAGACTTCACCGTGAGCAAGCCATAACGATTGTCATTGTCACGCATGAACCGGAGGTAGCTAAATATTGTGACCGGGTAATCAGGTTGCGTGATGGGCTGATTGTTGAATCCAGTACCATCACTAACAAACAGAACCCGGATATTAATTAAACCGCCGGGAGGGGAATAAATATGGATCGTTTAATGATATTACGGACCGCCTGGCGCAGCCTGACGGTTAATAAAATGCGGTCAGTACTGACTGCTCTGGGTATTATTATCGGAGTGGGGTCGGTTATCCTGATGATCGCTTTGAGTCAGGGGGCCACTGCGGGAATTACAGATAGAATATCGAGTATGGGCAGTAACCTGTTGATGATTTATCCGGGCGGCGGCCGAGGTGCTATGCGGGGAGCAGGCCTTTCTACGTTAAAAATGGGCGACGCCGAAGCGATAGCCAGTCTGCCATTTGTAAAGAGTATAGCACCGGAAGTCAGCAGCAATGCATCAGTTCAGGCTGGCAGTTTGACCTGGCAGGCATCCATATCCGGAACCACTCCGGCGATGGTAGATATCAAAGGATGGGACATTAGTGAAGGAAGCTTTTTTACCAAGCAGGACAATGATAACCGAAGGATGGTTGCAGTTCTTGGTCAAACGGTAGTCGATAATCTGTTTACTGGTAATAAAAATCCCCTGGGAGCGACTATCAGCATCAATAATCTTCAATTTACGGTTATTGGAATAATACCTTCCCAGGGTGGGAGTGAGAACCAGGATAATACTATTTATATGCCGCTGACCACTGCTCAGCAGCGGTTGACCGGCGGCACCGATATACGGACGATCAATGTGCAGGCCACCAAAGCGGAAGCACTGCCCTTTTTAAAAACCTCCATCACTTCGCTGCTTAGAGAGCGGCACCGGTTAGCTGCTAATGCCGAAGATGATTTTAGAATTATGGATATGGCTGAGCTGTTAGCTACGGTAGAAGATACGACTAAAATCCTCAGCTTGCTGCTGGGAGGTATTGCGGCGGTATCACTGATAGTGGGCGGTATTGGGGTTATGAATATAATGCTGGTATCGGTAACCGAACGTACACGAGAAATTGGTATTCGTATGGCAGTTGGTGCCCGAACCCGAGATATTCTGGCCCAATTTCTGGTTGAGTCGATTTTGCTCTGCTCGATTGGCGGGGCTATTGGCTGTGCTTTAGGATGGGGCCTGGCCAAAATTTTTGGCATATTCACCAGCTGGACCATGGCGGTTCCGCCCTGGTCAGTAGCTTTATCTATCAGCTTCTCTTTGGCCGTGGGCATCGTCTTTGGCTATTATCCTGCGAAACGGGCGGCAGATCTCAACCCGATCGAAGCCCTGCGCTATGAATAGCTGCCATAAGATAGCAGTTCAGATGGATTGACACTTGACGGTAAACCGTATACAATAAAACGTGCACTGTGATCGGGTCGTTCCCCGTCTGTGCGAGCTTAAAAGTTCATAAATTCAGGGCGAGTGCACGCGCGGAGAGATGGCTGAGTGGACGAAGGCGCTCGACTGGAAATCGAGTGTACGTT
>JBLNAA010000188.1:0-4537 GCA_050259135.1 Methylocystaceae bacterium
ATAACCGCCCGATTATCACTATAGCTGTCCAGTTTAATTGATAGTACGGTGCCGTCAATGGTACCCCCTAACATTTCACCATTCCGCCGGAACTTGTCATTATCTGTTTTTACCGCCTCAAAATCATATACCTGCGGTGCCAGCTTCTTAAGGCGTTTCAGTACTTCCATCCGGCTCTCCTGACTGAGCCCGGTCAGGCTATCCAGCTTAACGGCAATAAATTTATTCCCCCCGTTTTCTTCATTGAAAGCGGCCGTCATTACGGCAACATATAAATCAATTCTTTTCTGTTCTTCGGCAGAAAGCCCAGCGCTTGATTGGTCAGGTGCCGGTGCTTCCTTGTTGCAACCGAACAGATAAAACGAAAACAACACCAATATCAGCAGGATTAAAATCCGGTTGAGATAGTTGATAGAACGCATCTCGCCCCTTCTCCTTAACTTTTTTTCTACTTTAACCTACGCAGTCTAGTACCAGCTCCTTACAGCCTCCCCAGCATCAAAAAAAGACGCTGGAGTTATCCAACGTCTTAATTATGTTCTATGGAGCGGAAGACGAGATTCGAACTCGCGACCCTCGCCTTGGCAAGGCGATGCTCTACCACTGAGCTACTTCCGCAATATGGTGGCTCAAGGCGGACTCGAACCGCCGACACGCGGATTTTCAGTCCGCTGCTCTACCAACTGAGCTACCGAGCCGTAAAACTAAATGTGTGCATCGCATCGCGAGCATTTTATCAAACGCCCCTCATCGGGAGGGAGTTTGATAAAATGGCGGAGCGTATGGGATTCGAACCCACGGTCTCCGGCGTGACAGGCCGACATGCTAGGCCGCTGCACCAACGCTCCGCATTAGCGACAAAAGTAATTTTAGCATGGTCGGTAGCATTTCGTCAATATCATGTAACAATATGTCGTATTAAACTTTTTTACTGCCAAAAGCGATAATAGCCTCACGTAATATTTTGGCTGCCAGGACTGAAGTATTATCATTGCTTTCACATAAAGGTGATACTTCAACCAGATCAAATCCAACGACATTAAGGTCAGCCAGCTCATACAAGGCCGAAAGCAACTCCCGGCTGGAGAAGCCACCCGCTTCCGGGGTTCCGGTACCAGGAGCAAAAGCCGGGTCCAAGACATCGATATCCAGAGTAACATAGACGGGTCTTTGGCCAATGGCTGCCTTTACCTCCGTCAAGGGTTCCAATAACTGGTTCAGGTAAAGCCGGGTATGTTCTCTGGCCCAGGCAAACTCTTCCCTTAAACCAGAACGGATTCCCAGCTGAAATACACTGAGCGGCTTTAAAAGTTCAGCAATATAGCGAATAACACAGGCATGTGACATCTCCTCACCCATAAATTCGCAGCGCAGATCAGTATGAGCATCAAAATGCACCACACACAGATCAGGATATTTTTCAGCACAGGCCCCGATTAAAGGCCGAGAAACCAGATGTTCACCCCCAATGGCAAACAAACGTTTACCCTGAGCGAAAATTGAGCGGGCAGCTGCCTGAATTCTTTCCAGGCTAATTGCCACATTGCCAAAGGGAACCACCACATCTCCGGCATCATAAAACCCCGCATCATCAAGATAGCGATCCAAAATCGGGCTGTAGTCCTCCATACCCTCCTCCGAAAGCTCACGGATGCGGGCGGGTGCAAAACGGCTGCCAGGGCGGAAACTGACTGTAAAATCCATGGGGATCCCAATCAACACATTATCAGCCAGCTCTAACCGCTCACGGCTGGCAAAAAATACGCCCTTTTTCTCCAGGTAATCCATACCCTTTTACTCCTGTTCTGTCAGCCGGGCGACAAAGGAAGGCAGTTTAAAACAACCTTCATGAACACTGGCATTGTAATATTTATGATGTACAGCCATATCCGTCCGTATCGGGATTTCTGGGTCGTACTCTTTCGAACCTGCCGTAAAGGTCCATAATCCACTCGGATAAGTAGGAATACTGGCCATATATAACTTGGTAATCGGGAAAACCGAAGCAATTCCTTTAAAGGATTTTCGGATAACCTCCTGGTTAACAAAAGGAGATTCCGTCTGGGCAACCATCATGCCATCAACTTTTAATGCCCGATAAACATTCCGGTAAAAAGGAGCTTCAAACAATTCTTCTCCCGGGCCCATTGGCTCGGAGGAATCAATCAGAATAACATCAAAATAATCGACATGCTCCTTTATGAACTTCAGTCCATCTTCAACCATAACCTGGGCTTTGGGATTATCAAACGACTCATTCAAGGTCGGGAAGAAGTCGCGTGAGGCCTGAATAACCCGATCATCAATCTCTACCAGATAACCTTCTTTAACTGCCGGGTGCTTTACTACTTCTCTCAGTGCCCCCCCATCACCGCCGCCAATAATTAAAACTCTTTCCGGATTAGGGTGGCTGTTTAATGCTATCTGGGTAATCATTTCATGGTAAACAAATTCGTCAGCTTCGGTGGTCATAACTAATCCATCCAGCAGCAGCATGCGCCCATATTGATTAGTCTCTACCACAGCCAAATGCTGAAAGTTGGTATCTTCCATCCGCAAAGTGCCGCTGCTCTTTAAAGACAGCCGCATATCAGGGGTTTGTTCTTCAGTTACCCACAGTTCCAAAGCTGTAATACCTCCTTAAATTTTCCTAAGAAAAGGGGCGACGGCGAAGATGTTTCGCCTAGTGTCGCGCATAGCGCCGCACACGATGTTTGTGCAAGCGTCGCGGATAGTGAGCGTAAGCTCACCAACGACTGAGCGCAAGCTCACAAGCGACAAAAAGCCCCCCTGCCGAGGCAGGCGAGCTTTTCTATTTATTAATTAATACCAGAGCGGTACGCAGGCAAATGCACAGCCAGTCTGCTCGACAATATGCTCGGCGGCAGCTACCTTTACTTCATCAAGATGTAATCCCCGAACCGCAAAGGCCTCTTCAACCATCGCGGTTACCTGAGCTTCAGCTTCCTCTTTAGTGCAATGACCTGAGAATTCCATAATTACACCAAAACTATTATGTTTAATTCCTACCCCAACCGCAGCGGCAATTCGATCACCCGGTTCTTCACTGATAACGTAACCGTAAGCAATAGGCACCAAAGAGCCCGGAGGCAAGACTAATCCCGGGTCATATACACAATCCGGAGGCAAAATACTGCTTACTCGCAGCATATTAACATTACCCACTCCGGCTTGGAGCAAGGCCTTATCAAAAGCAGTCAGCTCTGTTTTGCCTTCAGCAGCCCCGGCAGATACAAAATATTTTTTGGGCATTGGCAGCATTTGCAAGCACCTCCAGATGGTATTAGAAACAAAAACAGCAAAGATAATTATAGCTTAAACTGATAATAGATTAAAAGTATAAATTTAGTTATCGGACAGGGATTGTAAATGTTCGATAAACAGCTGAACCACCGGGCGCCGATTTTTCTGTTTCGGGTAGATTACATAAAAGGAACGCGTTTGCTTGATATGATCAACCTTAAGGGTAATTACTCTTCCGCTATCTGCTGCCCGCTGGGCAGCCCAATTTGATACCAGAGATATTCCCATACCGGCCTCCACTGCTGCCAGAACTGCTTCCGTACTACCTAACTCGGCCACCACTGACAGGTTGTCCTTTTTCAGCCCAGCTGCCAGCAGCAGGTCTTCCATCAACTGCCGGGTTCCTGACCCCTTTTCGCGGAAAATCCAGGGTTCATCGCATAATTGCTCCAGGGTACTAATAGCCTGGGATGCTAAATGATGACCATTGGGAGCTGCCACTAATAGGTGATCCTCTTTCCAGGCAAAACTGTCAAGTTTGCGATTATCCATTTGTGCCCCTACAACCCCCAGATCGAGTTCGCGGGCTAAAATTTGAGCACCTATTTTTTCGGTGTCAGAAACTTCGAGATATAAACCTATTTGAGGATACTTTTCCTTAAAGGACTTGATAACTGGAGGGAGTAAATACTGCCCGGGGATACTGCTGGCCCCCAGATGCAGTGTACCAACCCCCGCTTCAGCCATTTCTTCCATAGTTGTCTTCATACGCTCGACCGATTTAATCACATCACGGGCTGCATATAAAAGGGCTTCACCGGCCTCAGTTGTGCGCAGACGGCGACCGCAGCGCTCCAGCAGCAGGGTACCAAATTGCTCTTCCAGACTCTGAATCTGTTTACTGACTGCCGGCTGGGAAAGATTAAGATCCTGCGCCGCCCGTGAAAGGTTGTGATATTCAACCACCTTTATATAGGTTTCCAACAGGGATAAATTCAACTCCCCATCCTCCCTAGCGTAAGAATCCGTTAATAATGGTATCAATGGCCTCTTTTTCGTTTAAACCCAAAGTCATAAGTTTAATAACCTGTTCCCCGGCAATCTTACCAATTGCCGCTTCATGAGTAAGAACAGCATCCGGATCTTCTGCCGACAAACGTGGATTAGCACCGATTTTGGCATGGTCCATTATTATGCTATCGCATTCAACATGCCCGTTACAGGCGCATTTACCAGTCATCTTGGCATTGAAACTTTGTATTGAATTATTTTG
>JBLNAA010000189.1:0-5613 GCA_050259135.1 Methylocystaceae bacterium
ATAGCCCGGGAGATTACTGTCCCCCGCCAGAAAAGTCCTATGACCAGGGACTTTTATGAAGCTTCCTGTTCGGGTAATGCTGATGAATTGTGGCAGATGGAGCAGATGCTGCCAGTATTGGCGAAAAGGTTGGCCTCCAGGATGATTCTGAAACATAAGCACCACCAAAACGGAAGTATCGATTTTCGCCGTACGATGCGCCAAAGTATGGGGCAGGGCGGAGTGCCGATTGATTTGGTCGTCAGAAAGAAGCAGCGGGATAATCCGATAATCTTTGCCCTCTGTGATGTATCCTGGTCCTGCCTGCAGTTTAGTTATTTTTCGTTGGCCATAGTTTATGCCCTGGAGAAGTTCTTCCGTCAGGTACGGAGCTTTGCTTTTATAGGAATCACCGATGAAATAACTGATTTAATCAAACAGGAAGCATGTCAAAACCTGCGCACCCAGACCCTCAGCCAGGCCAACGTCTTTGGTAAGAGCGGTTATACCGATTACGGGGGTGCCCTGGACAGCTTTTTCCAGCAATATGGCCGTGAGCTGACTCCTCGAAGTCAGGTGCTGATTTTTGGGGATGCTCGTACTAACTGGTTTGGTACCAGGACGGAGATCTTGCGGGAGATCAGAGACCGGGCGAAGCGGGTCTATTGGTTCAATCCGGAGCCGCAGTCCGATTGGGGAACGGGTGACAGTTCCATGTTAGCCTACCAAAAATATTGTCACCAGGTATTTGCCTGCGCTAACCTGGAGCAGTTAGCACAGGCAATTTGTGTAATTGATTAAATAGGGAAAGGACCAAAAGGCGGCAAACGATAGAGAAAATATGGTGTCGGCGGGTGGGTATGATCTCTGATGTTGGAAAACTGTGCCGCCACTGGTTTGTATAACATTCCTATAATAAGACCCAGTGTTAACAGCTCATTAAAATATTCATCAAGGTCTGAAGTCGTGGTATTGGTATCAGTGCTTGGGGCCTGTGTCTCATCCATAATAATTATCCCCCCGTTCTTTTAGAGGCAGCTCTTTTTTAATATATGTTGAAGGGTGCAACCTGGTTATGATGACTGACCAGGTCTAATTGAAAATGTGCCGGGGCGGTGGTGCATTACCTGGCTTTTGCTGGTGAATTAATAAAAGTCCGCCCAGGTCAAGGTAAGCGGTGGCGATAGGTAACAGCAGTTAATACATCATAGGATTATAAGACCTTGTATTAAATATATGGTTATGCCAGAATGGCAATAAAAAGAGGCATCATATTCAATATCCGAATCTATGCTTTTACTTATTTGGAGAATGAAATGGGGAGGAAGAATATGAGTAAAGTATTGGTGGAAACCAGAGGAAATGTGCTGCTGATGGGGTTAAATCGGCCGGAAAAACGCAATGCTCTGGACCTGGATATGTATTTTGAATTGGCTCGTGCCTACGGGGAACTTCATCGGAACAAGAACCTGCGCTGCGGTGTATTGTATGCAGCAGGTGACCATTTTACCGCGGGTCTGGATCTGCCGCAATGGGGTCCGGTTTTTGCTGCTGGTAAGTGGATGGATATGGAAGAGGATATGATTGATCCCTTTGGCCTGGATGAAGATAACCGCTGCAAAAAGCCGGTGGTTATGGCCTGCCAGGGTATCTGCTATACTATTGGTTTTGAACTGCTGCTGGCAGCCGATGTACGGATCGCCGCCAATAACCTGCGGTTGGCCCAGTTAGAGGTTAAGAGGGCCATATTCCCGGTGGGTGGGGCTACCGTACGCATGTTCCAGGAGATTGGCTGGGGGCATGCTATGCGTTATTTGTTAACCGGGGATGAACTCTCAGGAGCGGAGGCTTACCGCCTTGGTCTGGTACAGGAACTGGTAGAGCCCGGGCAAGAACTGGAGCGGGCTATTGATATAGCTCAGCGTATCGCCAAGGCGGCACCGCTGGGTGTACAGGCCGCGCTGGCCTCTGCCAGACGGGCCCGAGTACACGGCGATAAGGCGGCATTGGCCACCCTCTTTGATGAGATTAAGCCCTTGATGAGCAGTAAGGATTCACAGGAAGGGCTGCAGGCTTTCCTGGAACGGCGGGAACCGAATTTTACTGGTGAATAAGTATATTAGACAAGAATATAGCCCCCGGCTCAGATTAAACTCTCAGCCGGGGGCTTTGCTGTTTGGGGGGGCGGAATATTTTTAAGCAGCCAGTAAAAAAGGAGCAACTGGCAGCTGTAGGAAATTACCAGGTAAGAAATCCGTTGGCAGGTACGTATTCAATATAGCTGCAGCATCATATACAGGAGGATTTGTAATAGATGAAACGAATAGTAGCGGTACTGTTGATGATTTTTTTGTTTACGTCACCCTGTTATGCCGGTGAACAGCTGGATCGTGGTGTCTATTGGGAGAGTAAGCAAGTTACCATGCCGGATAATCAGCCCAATGCCATTAATTATCTGGCAGTCGATTTGGCGGATAAGAAAGTGGAAATCAAGCCGGTATTGGCTCTAAATAAATTCGCTTCGGTATCGCCCTTGTCAGAGATGGCGCTTAATTATGGAGCAATTGGCGGCATCAACGGCACTTTTTTTAATATGAAAGTGCCCTATACCCCGGTGGATGACTTAATCCAGGAGGGTAAGCTGCTTTCCCGGTCTCCCCGCTCTACTACTGCTCTGGTCATGACTTATGATAACCAGTTCTTGATCACGAAAACCAAGCCCGAGGTCTATCTCAATTTTGCTTCCGGAAATACCCTGCAGATTGACTATGTCAACCGTACTCCGGGGGAGGGGGTAGTGCTGTACACCCCAGATGTAGGCACTAATACCAATAATCCCATGACTACTCTAGAGGCGGTCATCGAAAAGAATCCAGTTGGTCAGTGGTCTATCACCGGGGTCTACAATGGAAATGCTCCCATTCCTGCTGCCGGGTATGTGCTCTCACTGCAGGGGTCTGCGGCTATGGCATCAACTGACGATATCATAGCCGGAAGCAAGCTTGATATTCAATTTAAGAATATGAGGAATGTTCGATATCTTTGGGCCTGCGGCCCGGGACTGGTCAAGGATGGAGCGGTAATTACCCCGCTTGATTATGAGGAATTGAATGGGTCCATCGTTAAGGACCGCAATCCTCGTTCGGCTATCGGTCTGACTGCAGATAACAAATTGCTGCTGGTAACCGTGGACGGACGTCAGGCAGGTGTCAGCACCGGGATGACCTTTGAGGAATTGGCTGAACTGATGCTTTCACTGGGTGCCAAACAGGCAATGGCACTGGATGGGGGCGGTTCTACCGAGTTATGGGCGGGCAATCAGGTGGCCAACAGCCTGATTGATGGAACGGAGCGGTCGGTTATGAACGGGCTGCTGGTGATCAGTCAGATACCGGTGTATGTCAATTCGGAAAGGCTGTATTTTGATGTACCGCCAGTAATTGAGCAGGGAAGAACCCTGCTGCCGGTGCGCAAGATTATGGAGAAAATGGGGGCCCAGGTTAATTGGGAGCAAAATACACAGACGGTGAGTATTCAAAACGGCAGTAACAGCATCAGCTTAAAAATCGGAACGCGGCAGGCAGCAGTTAATGGAAAGATGGTAAAGTTGGACGTTGCTCCCAAGGTTATTCAAGGGCGGACCATGATTCCCATTCGTTTTATCTCCGAGAACCTGGGCTATAAGGTGCAGTGGGATGCAGCTCGGGAACGGGTTTATATTGCCCAGTAATCTGCCAGATACCCGCGCCAGCTGTTGGTCTAGCTGTTACAGGTAAAATGTGCATCAACTGGCAGCAGGAAACGGTATTCACTAGCACCGATAGCCAGTATCATGTTAGTTACCTATGATGTCTAAAGGGTTGACACTTATCTTCCGAAGCAGCAATGGTTATGGTTTATCCGCCGATTTTGTCCGTAGTGGGGGAGAGGATGCAGTAATGAAAAACGTAAGATTCGCGACTGTATTAGTGGCAGTTTTGCTGATATCGGCTTTTATATTGGGCGGAGACCAGATCTGGGAAAAACCGCAGGCCATAACTACCTCCGGGGCAAATCAAAAAGTGAGTCCGTCCCCACAGATCCAGCCTGAACCCAGGCCCAATCCGGAACCGGTTAAACTGGTGGACTATCACGGACCGATATACCATGTGTTTTTTCACAGTTTAATTGCCTTCCCGGAAATCGCCTATGCCAGCAATGGGGGTCGAGGATCACTGGATCGTGATTGTATAACGGTTACTGAGTTTAAACGTACCCTGGATGAACTGTATAAGAACAACTATGTGCTCATTGACATGCATTCTACTTACCTGATTGCAGATGAAAACGGTAAGACAGTAGTTAAGGACAAACAGTTAAAGCTGCCGCCGGGTAAGAAACCATTAGTAATGTCGGTTGATGATATGGTGTATGATCCGAAGAAAATGGGTACCGGCATGGTGGATAAGGTTATTCTCGATGATAAGGGGCAGTTGGCTACCTATACCCGCCAAAGAAATGGCGAAGAGGTTATCTCCCATGATAATGATATAATTCCGATTTTGGAGCAGTTTGTTGGGGAGCACCCTGATTTTTCCTTTCAGGGTGCTAAGGCTACCCTGGCTTTGACCGGTTGGGTTGGAATCCTGGGTTATCGGATCGAGGCTGGTGCGAGTAACCGGGAAAGTGAAGTTTTAGCAGTAAAACCGATTGTTGAGAAGCTCAAACAAGACGGCTGGAATTTTGCCTGCCATGGTTATGGTCATTATGATGCCAATAAAATTACGGCAGCTCGGTTTGACCGGGATACCAGGAAGTGGAAGGCAGAGATTGAACCGGTGGTGGGGCCTACTGATATTTATGTTTATCCGTATGGAGCGATTGTTCCTGTAAATGGTGACCATTATCAGGTGCTGCTGGGTAATGGTTTCCGGTTTATGTGCGGGGTAGATATGCGGCCGTATTGGAAAAACTTCGGAGCTTCGATATTAATGGGGCGACAGGCAGTTGATGGTTACACCCTCCGCCATCACCAGCAACTGCTGGCACCGCTGTTGGATACCAATCTGGTTTTTGATGCCGAAAGCAGGCGATCAACATTATAAAAAATACAACCCTGCTGCTTAAACAGCAGGGTTTGGTTTTGATGCTATTTTTTTTGATTCCAGCGGGGAAAGACCTGAACATAGATAACCTGTTCACCCTCGACCCAGGCCATAAGTACCTGTTCAGTCTTTAAGTCTGCCAGAGCCATATTTTTGATGCTAAGCCGGCCATTTTGTTTGCTGAAGCTGACAATTTTTGTATTGCTGGCTAGCTGTAAGCTCTTGGTTTCGCCGGTCATTTTCAGGGCTGGCCGCTGTCGGGGCGGCTGCTGCCCGGATGCTTTCAATTTCTCTCTTTCTTCCGGGGTTAATTTGGCTCGTACTGGAACTTCGGCCAGATTAATAGTTACCTGTTTGCCGTCAATTGATTTAACCACACCGCAAAGATCGGGCTTGCGGTCAGGACGTGAATCATCCAATTGCATCATCATTGATGTGTATACGGCTTCCTCGGAAAGCAGATTTACGGTGGGCACGGTTTTTTCGCTGCCACATCCGCTCAAAAGGAAAGCCCCCGCCAATAAAGTTACCAGGATAATTAGTTTCCGCA
>JBLNAA010000190.1:0-2517 GCA_050259135.1 Methylocystaceae bacterium
TTGGGAGGGACGACTATGAGCAGCCAGGACCACCAAGTGGCAATTAACAATCGCCAGGAGATGGAATTAACCGGGGTGGTCAGTGTAGACAGCTTTGATGAGGTTTGCATTTTGATGGAAACCACCTGCGGGTCGATGGTATTGGAGGGAGAAGGGCTGCATATAACGGAGCTGGATTTGGGTGAGGGCAAGGTGCATATTACCGGTAAAGTGGTGAACCTGCTGTATAAACCTCAGGGCTCCAAGAGCGGTAAGGGAAAGAACATCCTTGACCGCCTGCTGAAATAAATCATGTATTCCCTGGGACAACAGATTAGTGAATTAACAGTCTCTTTGGGCCTGGGTATGCTGGTGGCATTAATGCTGCAGGTATATCAATTGGCTCTTTTCCGCTTGAAAGCAGCACGCTGGTTTGCCTGGGGGTGTGACCTGCTGTTCTGGTTATTGGCGGTGGCACTGGTATTTGTAGCCTTACTGTTAGTAAATGGGGGAGAAGTAAGAGCACATATTCTGCTGGCCCTGGCCCTGGGAGCAGTGCTTTTCCGCATCTATTTTTATCGACGTTTGCAGAAAGTAGCTAAATGGCTATCTGTGCCGCTGGTGATAACTCTGGGCGGAATATATTCGGCTTTGACCTGGCCGCATAACTTATGGATAAAAAGACGTGAACCCCCTGATACAGATGAAAATGATGATGTGGAGAAATAATTTTTACGATCCTTTAGAAGGAAATTTGACTGAGACATTGAATTAGTAATAAAATTGTACTAAGGTTGTACACAGTTTATCCACAGGTTGTGGATTGTTTGTGGAAAGGTCTGGCCCATGCAGGTCGAAATCAGGGGGGCTGAAAGGCTTTCCTTCCGGGAAAAACAGGTCGTCGTACTAAAAGAAATGGGCAAAAGCAATGATGAAGTGGCAAAGGCATTGGGGATAACCTCCAGTACAGTTGCCACTATCTTCAATCGTGCCCGCAATAAAGGGTATGAGGTTGTTATTATCCTCCCAGGAGGTACATTGGGTCTGTATGAGGTAGAGCAGGATGAATAAAAAACCATCTTCTCGACGCTGGTTATGGCTGCTGCTGGCTTTCTTTTTGGTGATTAATCTGCCCAGTATTAAAAATATGTGGACCCTTCACCAACAGCTGGGTGATCTGCAGCGCCAGGAGAGCATGATAAAAAAACAGAACAAAGCTCTGGAGAGCCAAGTTAAGCTGCTTAAAACTGATAGTGAAGTGGAAAAAATTGCCCGGGAACAGCTGGGCTTGATTAAACCTGGTGAACATCTATTGGTACCGGTACAAAAATAGCCGCTTAAATTGCCGTTATTAGAATAATGTTGATGGCACCCCGCATTAAGAAGTCGATAACCTGAAGCGATGCCTATTTGGTTGACTTAAACCCGTGCTTTTTATTACAATGGTTATAAATTAGGACGGGTTGGAGGGACTCTTCTTTTTATGCCTATGGAGCAGGAGCAGCAGGCGGAATTAGTACCCGGGAGTATTGTAGAAGGAATGGTACAGGGAATCACCAAGTTTGGAGCGTTTATTGTGCTCCCGAATAACGTGGTTGGTTTGGTACACATATCAGAGATTGCTGATACTTATGTCAAAGAAGTTAGTGACTATTTAAACCCGGGAGATGTAGTACGGGTACGAGTACTTAGTATTACTGATAACAAGGTGGCTTTGTCTATTAAACAGGCTCGAGAAAGGGAACGGCGGGTAAATACGGTAAGTCTTGACGATAAGATTAACCGTTTCCTCAAAGAAAGCGAGGATCGGCAGGCCGCTCTGCGAGCAAAAGAAAAACCTCGCCGCCGTTAAATGGTATTATGTTTTATAAATGCTGAGCAGATAACACACTCCTAATCATGGGAGTGTGTTTTATTTCTGCCAAGGAGGGCCTCATAAATGCTTCGTGCAGCGATGGATGTAGGAACTAACTCCTGCCGTCTGTTAGTCGCAGAAATTAAAGGTAATCAAGCAACCAGTTATTATCGGGAAATTGAGACTACCCGGGTGGGACGGGGGCTATCAGCCAGTGGACACCTGGACTCTGAGGGTATGTCCAGGACGATTCTTTGTTTACAGCGCTGGAGTCATTGGTTAGCACAGCATGAGGTTAAACACTACCAACTGGTGGGTACCAGTGCCATGCGCGAAGCCGTTAACGGGCAGGATTTTGTTCGTGAGATCAGAGAGCAAACCGGACTTGAGCTGAGGATTATCAGTGGGGTTGAGGAGGCCCGGCTATCCTACCTGGGGGTAAAGCGCGGACTTGATTTGCATCAGCCGCCGCTGGTGTGTGATTTAGGTGGTGGCAGCACCGAATTTATTTGCCTTGATGATAAAGTAGATCTGAGATTATCTCTGCCCCTAGGAGCCGTGAAGGCATTTGACGAAGCGTGGGCAGCGGAAGACATCAGGGCCAAGTTAGCGCCTATAGCCGAATATCACCAGGATCTGAGGGATTATCTGCTGGTGATGGTAGGCGGAACAGCTACCACTTT
>JBLNAA010000191.1:0-3616 GCA_050259135.1 Methylocystaceae bacterium
GGTATTGGTGCCTGTCTGGGCTGTGCCCATCCGATAAAAAGAACCAACTTGACCTATGCCAAAGTTTGTGTAGATGGCCCGGTGTTTTCTGCCCGGGAGGTGATTTTTGATGAATAGTAAAAGCCGTCGTCCTGATCTATCGGTAAACCTGGGGGGAATCAAACTAAAAAATCTGGTAACGGTAGCTTCTGGTACCTTTGGCTACGGCCAGGAATATCAGCCCTATTGTGATGTGGCAGCTTTAGGGGCAGTAATCGTTAAAGGTACCACCCTTGAGCCGCGGACTGGTAATCCGCCGCCCAGGATCATGGAAACTCCGTCCGGAATGTTAAATGCCATCGGTCTTGAGAATCCGGGGGTAGATACCTTTATTATTGATTACCTGCCGAAACTGGTCATCATGGGTGCAGCAGCTATTGTCAACATTGCCGGGAATACGATTGAAGAATATGCCCAGATGGCCGAACGCCTGGAGAAAGTAGCTGACCAGCTGCTGGCAATCGAGCTCAATATATCGTGCCCCAATGTTAAACACGGTGGAATGGCTTTTGGTACTGACCTGGTCATGATCAAGGAGGTAACCAGTGCAGTGGTGGCTAAAACCAGTCTGCCGGTGATTGTTAAACTTTCACCTAATGTTACCGATATCGTGGCTATGGCCCGTGCCGCCCGGGAAGGCGGGGCGGCAGCGGTAGCTTTGATTAACACCCTGCTGGGGATGGCCATTGATATCAAAAAGCGGCGTCCGGTGCTGGCTAACACCTTTGGCGGCTTGTCCGGTCCGGCGATTAAACCAGTGGCCTTACGCATGGTTTATCAGGTGGCACGGGAAACTGATATCCCGATCATGGGTGAGGGCGGTATTATGAATTACCAGGATGCACTGGAATTTGTCATGGCCGGTGCCAGCTGCATTTCGGTGGGTACAGCGAATTTTGTCAACCCTAATGTGACCGGACAGATTTTACAGGATCTCTATAACTGGATGGAAAGACATAAAGTGCACTCGCTTAATGAAATCAGGGGCTGTGCTTTAAGATAGAGTACTGGGAACATAAATTACATAGAGAGGGCGGGAAGTATGCAGGGTAAAGATAGAATTACAGTGGCGCTGGATGTTGACAGCCGGGATCGGGCATTGGATTTAGCCCGACAGCTAAAAGATGAGGTTGGAGTCTTTAAGATTGGAATGCAGTTATTTAACAGTGAAGGACCGTCACTGATACAGGAGATAGCAGCCTTAGGCCGCCCGGTATTTGTAGATTTAAAATTTCATGATATACCTAATACGGTGGCGGCTGCCGGCCGGGTAATGACCCGCCTGGGCGCTTCCATCTTTAATGTTCATGCCGCCGGAGGGCGGGAAATGATGAGCCAGGTCCGGAAGGCGGTAGATGAGGAAGCAGCCCGCCTGGGACGGCAGCGTCCCCTGATCCTGGCGGTTACGGTATTGACCAGTATCGACCAACAAGCGGTCAATAATGATTTGCAGGTAAACCTGCCGGTGGCAGATCTGGTGGTAAAATGGGCTATAATGGCCAAAGAGGCTGGAATGGATGGAGTGGTGGCTTCACCTCAGGAAATTACTGCCATCAGAACCGCCTGCGGGCCGGAGTTTATTATTATTACCCCCGGGGTACGCCCGGTATGGGCTGAAACTAATGATCAAAAAAGAATAATGACACCGCGGGAAGCTTACCAGGCGGGTGCCGATTACCTGGTAATTGGACGGCCGATCACTTCAGCGGCCGACCCAGCAGCCGCAGCACGGCGTATCGCAGATGAATTGGAGGGTTAAACCATGTTGACTAAAGCACAGGCCGAGGATATCTTTGCCCGGGCAGGCGCTCTGCTTTCGGGACATTTTTTGCTGACTTCAGGTCGGCACAGCAACCGTTATATGCAGTGTGCTCAGGTTTTGCAGTATCCCGAATATACTGAAGAACTGGCCCGCCACCTGGCTGAAGGTTTTGCCGGGCAAAAGGTGGATATAGTAGTGGGACCGGCCATGGGCGGCATTATCGTTTCATATGAGGTGGCCAGGCAGCTGGGAGTCAAAAGTATTTTTACCGAACGGGAAAATGGAGCTATGGTACTGCGGCGGGGCTTCAGCCTGCAGCCGGGGCAAAAAGTGTTAGTGGTGGAAGACGTTGTAACCACCGGAGGGTCAGTCAAAGAAGTAATAGAACTGGTCAAAGCCAGCGGTGCTGAAGTTATAGGCGTAGGAGTGTTGGTCGACCGCAGCGGCGGTCAGGTTGATTTTGGTGTACCTTTGAAATCAGCATTAACCATGGATATTCAGTCCTGGGAGGCTGAAGAATGCCCGCTATGCCAGCAGGGTGCCGGCAAACCAGTGAAACCTGGCAGCCGTAACAGCTAAGGGGGAAAAGCCTTGAAGGTTACCGTTAATGGATTCGAGATTTCCTACAAAGAGCACGGCTACCGCTTCCAATTTGTGGAGCCGTTTGGGCGCAGTGAAGATGAGATGGTCAAGCGGGCCGACGGTACCGAGGTGCAGTTACAGGTCTATGACAACGGGGTAGTAATCCAGAACTGGCAGGCGCCTGATGGAGTGGTTACCCAGATTAACCGCCCCGTGGTCATTGATCCTGAGCGCCATATCATACATATTTTGGCTTCAGGACAAGCTGGGTCCATAGATGAAAACGGTAGCTTGGTTATAAAGGAATAGATTGCCCGGGGGCTGGAATACCACGGTGGCAACCTGCGGCTCCGGGAACAATTACCGCTTACTCCTGCCTCACTGAGTACCGCACCAACAGCGCATCCATGCGCTGGTGGTGCTCTCGCTGCCTCTCCCCCAGGGGGACTTCCTCAGGCGCTTTTGCGCCTTCAGGGCGCTGCCAGCTCGCCCCAGTTCGGGGCGTCGTCTTCGCGGATTGTTCCTCAAAGCCTTGGTAACCCGCCACCTTTGGTATTCCACCCTCATGCAAGCACAACATCAAGTGCGAAAGTTGTATATGGTATAAGAAAGCTTTTAATATGGTCAGGAAGAGTTGGATGGATAATAACGAGTTAGTATATGTGGTTAAATCCGATGATCAATATGTATTTCTGCGGGACGTGGTTAAAAAAGAGATGCACCTTTCGCGGGCACTCATTATTAATCTGAAGCAGCAGAAAAAGATCATGGTTAATGGGGCAGTAACACTGACTAATTACCGCCTGAAGCCTGGTGATGTTGTCAGTGTGGACCTGGCTCTTGATGAAGAGAGTACAGTGGAACCCGAAAATATACCGTTAGATATTGTTTACGAAGACCAGGATTTCCTTTTGATTAACAAACCCCCTCGCCTGGCGGTTCATCCTTCCAAAGGGTTAGGTTCAGGTACTCTGGCCAATGCGGTTGTCCATTACTGGCAGGCTCAGGGCAGGTCACTGCGGTTTCGTCCCATTAATCGGCTGGACCGTGATACTTCAGGATTGATTCTGATAGGTAAGAGCCAGTATGCACATCAGGCCATTGCCTATCAGCAGAAAAAGGGTATTATTCACCGGGAGTATCAGGCGGTAGTGGAAGGTGTTATGGCAGATGATCAGGGCTGTATTGATTTGCCCATTGCCAGGAAAGACCCCGAATTACGTGAAAGAATGG
>JBLNAA010000192.1:0-3601 GCA_050259135.1 Methylocystaceae bacterium
ATCGGGAACAACTGTACTGGTATCAACTGCGGAAGGGTGAGGGTGCCATGAAACCGGGAACCAGCTGGCACGAATACGGTGGGGCTGTTGATACTATCAGCCCCTGGCTTCGCAAATTGGATAATGTACCCCTTTTGGACCAGCATCAGCTGCTTCGATTCGGATTGTGTAAACCGATGGCTCAGGGTAATAATATTTTCCCGGTTGAAGATTGGCATCTGCAGCCGATTGAACTGGCTTACGTTAACAGTGTATCAGCCAAGACCGAGTTTTATCAAATGTATCGACCCCAGACCCAATCATCTCGTTAGCTTATTTATATCCCCGCCCCATGTAAGCTGAGAGGTCCACCAGATCGCGTTTGCGATCTGGTGGACCTCAATTTTAATCGGCTACACTATATACTGTTTGTTGCACCGCCGCCAGATTCCTTGTTCACCGGCAGCTTTTATCAGCTCATCCCGGAAGTCCGGATGGGCGATACTGATCAGCAATTCTGCCCTTCTCCAGATGCTCTCTGCTTTTAACTGCACACAGCCAAACTCAGTTACTACATATTGAGTAATCGTACGAGGTACGGTAACAATAGCCCCCGGCTTGAGATAGGGAGTGATTCTGGAATTCAGTTTACCGTTTTTATCCCGGTACGTGGAACTCATACAAATAAATCCTTTGCCGCCATGTGAATTAAAGGCTCCAAAGATAAAGTCCAGCTGTCCGCCGGTACCAGACTTCTGTTTAAAACCTGCTGATTCTGAACAAACCTGACCGTAAATATCAACCTCAATCGCATTATTAATGGCAATAAACCGATCGTTCAGAGCAATTACCCGGGGGTCATTAGTATAATTAACCGGATAAATAGCACAACTGGGATTATTATCAACAAAATCATATAGCCGTTTGGTGCCCATACAGAATGAATAAACCATCTTCCCTTTATCAATATTCTTGCGGCTGCCCGTAATTTTCCCGGCTTCAACCATATCAACTGTAGAATCACAGAGCATTTCCGTATGCAAACCCAGGTCTTTAAGATCGCTGTCTACTAACAAGGCACCTACCGCATTAGGAAGCCCTCCGATACCAAACTGCAGACAGGCTCCATCGGGGATCTCCTTTAAAATATGCCGGGCAATTAAATGGTCAAGTTCAGTAGGTTCCGCTGGCTTTACCTCCTGCAGCGGATTACTTCCGCCATCTACCACCATATCTACATTATTAATATGAATTAGTTCCTGATTGCCTCCCAGACAATGAGGTATGGAATGATTTACTTCCACGATAACTTTTTTTGCTTTTTCCAATGAAGCCGGGGTTACCGAGTTGCTGGTCCCCAGATTAAAATACCCGCGTTCATCCATCGGCCCTACTTTAACAAAAGCCACATCATTATTTATATATTTCCTGATCATACGCGGACCCTGATGATAGGCTGCCGGTATATAATCACACAATCCGTTATCATACAGTCTTCTTGATACGGTTCCCATATAATAATCACCCTGCCGGATATGGTTGGCCTCCGGGTCTGCCAGAATAGCCTGTGATGGCATGGTATAACAAATGCCCCGAATCTCCACGTTTTCTAATTCATTAACTCTTTTAGCCAGGGCGGCATCCAACACCTGCGGGAACATGACAAACTCACTGTAAAAAATCATGTCTCCTGTTTTAACCACCTTAACAGCTTCATCGGGAGTAACGCTCTTGGCACGGTACAAGATATCTTCAGCTTTACCCATAATCTTCTCCCCTGTCTCTAATCTATTATTTACATATGTTTCTATTTGTATTATACACAACCATACTATTATATTACTATATTGTCGAATTATTGCTCACGATATAAATCCTTTTATTACCGGCTTTCATTCGTTTTTTCATTCACTTCCCAACAGTTTTTTAACACATTTATTAAAAAAAGAATATTCACATTGTTAAAACAAAACTGTTTTTGTCGACCTTCTGCTGTTTTAGTTGCTTTTTATGCAACAATGCCGTTAATATGTGGTTATATTAATATTCTTGTGCTTAATTCAGGTGTGGAGGGAATTGTTTTGGGTATAAACTATTCGCAACTATATCAAGAAAAAATTATATCGGCTGCCGATGCAGCAAGTCTAATTAAATCCGGAGATTATCTATTGTATGGACCATTTCTCGCCCGGCCCATCGATTTTGACCAGGCTCTGGCTGCCAGGAAAGATGAGCTTCAGGATGTAGCTATTTATATGGCTGGTTGTACTTATCCGCCCCCAACCACTGCCCTGGTTAATCCAGCAATGGACTCGTTTTACCACACTAGTTTTTATTTTACGGCGGTTGATCGCAAACTGCACGATAATGATCGTATGTTCTATCTACCCTGCCATTTCTCTCAGGGCGGGATTGTTTTTTCCCGCAATTATTACCCGCCCTATTATGCAGTGCTGCAGGTAAGCCCCATGGATAAAAACGGTTTTTTCTCCTTTGGAATTGCTAACACCTACTCGTATGAAGGCTGTATTAATGCCGAGCATATAATAGTTGAAGTAAACGAAAATATTCCCCGGGTGCCGGGAGGGTCTGAAGATGTTATCCACATCTCCATGATTGACTATGTGATTGAAGGCAGTAATTCGCCCTTGTTTGAACTTCCCCCGGCTAAAACTGCTTCCGAAACCGATCATGCTATGGCCCGCTTGCTGTTGGAAGAGATACCTGATAAAGCCTGCTTGCAGTTGGGAGTGGGCAGCTTACCTAATCTGCTTGGTGAGCTTTTATGTGAAAGCGATTTGCAAGAGTTGGGTATCCACAGTGAAATGTTCTGTGATTCCATGGTGCATTTATTTGAAAGCGGCTTGATAACCAATCGATATAAGGTAACTGATCGCGGCAAGGCGGTATTTACTTTCTGCCTGGGCAGCCAGGAAACCTATGAATTTCTTGATAATAACCCTTTACTGGCCAGTCATCCCTGTGCTTACACCAATAATCCCAGGATAATCGGTGCCAACCCGAACCTGATTTCAATTAATAACTGTCTGGAGGTTGACCTGTTTACTCAGGTCTGTTCAGAGAGTTCCGGCATCAGGCAGATTTCCGGTTCCGGCGGCCAATTAGACTTTGTGGAGGGGGCGGCTATTTCACCTGGCGGCAAAAGCTTTCTCTGTCTGACCAGTACTTATACTGATCATCAGGGAGAAGTTCATTCCCGAATTGTTCCGACTTTGAAACCTGGCAGTATTGTTACAACTCCCCGAGCCAGTGTTGAGTTTATTGTTACTGAATATGGAAAGGCTGAACTCAGAGCCCAGAATACCTGGAATCGGGCTGAACGCCTGATCGCGATCGCCCATCCTGATTTTCGTGATCAACTGGTCAAGGAAGCCGAAACCATGAAAATTTGGCGGCGCTCCAATCGGATCTAGATTTGTCGACAACACACCCCCACTCTTAAGCGGGGGTGTTTTTTATATATGTGCCTGTGCCGGGCGCATATATAAAAGCTCGCGGCGCGATGCACACAAAATGCGCGAGGTAGGCGCTAAGCGCCCGCATTTTGGCGCCAAGCGCTAAAGCGCTCATTATTACCCCATTATTTACCTGTGCCTACTCT
>JBLNAA010000193.1:0-2768 GCA_050259135.1 Methylocystaceae bacterium
TCAAGCAGAAATCAACCGGGTAATTAGTCTGGAACCTGGTATAAAAGAGGGATCACAATGGATAGTGTGAAGGCAATACGAATACTAATTATTGAAGATGAAGGCGCCATGGCCCGCCTGCTGCAATTAGAGCTCGAACATGAAGGATACCAGGTTGCAACCGCGGCAGATGGCTGGTCGGGATTGGAAGTACTCCAAAATACTCATTTTGATCTGGTGCTGTTGGATTTAATGCTGCCAGGATTAAATGGTATTGAAGTATGCCGGCGAATCAGGCGGGCTTATGATATGCCGATTATTATGGTAACCGCCCGCGACCATACTATGGATCGAGTTTCCGGACTGGATCTTGGAGCTGACGACTATATCACCAAACCATTTGTTACCGAAGAACTATTAGCCCGAATCCGTGCCGTTTTGAGGCGCTATACCGGTGAGCGCAGTAATCTGCTGGAGGCAGATGATCTTAAGTTAAACGCGGCAGAACGTACGGTGGTTAGAAATGATAAAGAGATCCCCCTGACCAAGCGGGAATTTGATTTACTGCAATATTTATTGGAAAATCAGGGGCTGGTATTAAGCCGTGAACAAATACTGCAAGCGGTATGGGGGTTTGATTATACGGGTGATACTAATACTATAGATGTTTATATCAAATACCTGCGCGATAAGATTGAAAGTGATCCTGGTGCGAGCAAGCTGATTCACACAGTCCGCGGTGTAGGCTATGTTCTGCGGGAGGACCGGAAAGATAAAAGCTGAATCTAACCGGGATATCAAGGGTGTTTTGATGTAGGATAGGAAGGAGTGGCACTGGTTATGAAGATGGCCATTTTTTCAGATACCTATTTACCACAGATAAATGGTGTAACCGAAACAATCATTAATACTGAGCGGGAATTGAGAGACCAGGGGTTGGAGGTTCGTTTATTTGTGCCGCGTTCCGGGGAAGTAAGTTCCACCAATACGGTTTTTACTTATCCCGGAATAAAGTTTATTCTTTATCCCGAACTTGAGGTTGCGGTTCCCACGAAGTGGTCAATGGATAGAAAATTAGATGATTTCAGGCCGGATATAATTCAATTGATGACCCCTTTTAGCATGGGGTTCAGTGGTTTAAGGTATGGAATTCGCCATGGTATTCCTACCCTGGGGGCATATTTGACCGATTTTCCTGCCCTGGCTGCCCAGTATGGAGTAAGGATTATGGAGAAACCATTGGCCCGATATATGCGTTGGTTTTACTCCCGATGCGACCTGACATTGTTTCCTTCCCGGGATATTATGAACAGGACTCGCGCCCGCGGCATTACTAATGGTACTCTCTGGCAGGCAGGAGTTGATTTGAACCAGTTTTCTCCTGATAATTACCGCGATGATGTCCGTAAACGATATTTGGATGGGGATGAGGCCCTGATTTTATACGTGGGCAGGTTAGCCAGTGAGAAAGAGATTGATGTTCTGTTTGCAGCAGCAGATATTCTGCAGCAGCGGGGAACAAAACACCGGCTGCTGGTAGTGGGGGATGGACCGTATCGGCCCTATCTGGAACAAATGGCCGGGAAAAGCGTAGTCTTTGCCGGTTACCAGACGGGGAAAGAATTGCAGGCGATTTATGCTGCGGCTGATATTTTTGCGTTTCCGTCCCCGAATGAAACCTTTGGTATGGTAGTTTTAGAGGCTATGGCATCTGGACTGCCGGTAATAGGTGTCGATACGGGAGGAGTATCCGAGTTAATTACTAACGGCCTGAATGGACTGACCTTTACCCACGGTGATTCTGAGCAGTTAGCCAGACAGTTAGAACTGCTGATTGAGAACCCCCGGTTAAGACACTTTTTGGGACAACATGCTTATAACTATGCACAGAGGTATAGTTGGCAGAATTCATGCAATGAACTGCTGGAATCTTGCCAACAAGTGATGTCTGACCGGAAGGTGGATGCAGAAGCAAACTAATTGCCTTTTATCCGGCTTTACCCTTTTGGTGTTTTTGGGTGGTACAAGCCTGCCCGGAAATCACACTTTTACTGGGGGATTTACTTTGTACAGGAAAATAAAATTTCTTTTCAATATATCCTGGCGTATAACCCTGGTCTATGCGCTGATGTTCTCACTGGTCCTTTTTGTTCTCAGTACCGGTCTGCTTTACGGCATCAGGTTTTACTTTTTATACCAGGCTGAGCAGCAGGTTGCAGCAGTAGAAAGCAGTGTAGAACATATGGTTTTAACCAGCCCGGAGAACCGCAGACTGACAGATTTAAATGATAGATTACTGGAAAATGTCCCGACTGCTGACAATATCTCGGTTTATGTTCTAAATGCCAAGCGGCAGATCATGGTTCCGCAGAGACCTGGAAGTCAGGAAAAGGCGGTACAAAGACTTTTGGAAGAGAGCCTTAAAGAACACAATATCAATGGTTCAGTTAAATATTTGGAAGTCCATGATCACCATTTCATATACATTTCCCAAAAACTATCTACCCAGAACCATGAAATCATCTATCTGCAGGTGGTTAAAGATCTGCATAATGTATATGAGTTTTTAACTATATTGCTGATTATGCTGGCAATTTTTGATTTCCTTGGAATTATGGTCTCACTTATTATCGGGCATGCGGTGAGTCGGCGTACTTTGCATCCGGTTGATGCTATAACCAGTACAGCTGAAAATATCAGCGCTTATGACCTCAGCCAGCGAATCCAGGTCAGCGGCCCCGAGGATGAACTCACCCGTCTAGCCAGAACTTTGAATAATATGATTGATC
>JBLNAA010000194.1:0-7866 GCA_050259135.1 Methylocystaceae bacterium
ACCGCAGTACATGAAGTGCTCAACCCGGAATTTATTCTTAGCAACCAGCTGACATTTGAGGATGCCGCACGGCAGACCAGCCGCCTACTGCTGCGAATGATCAGTAAATAAAATCAAAAAATCAGGCATCGTTAGAATTGTCGTAAAGTTTTAAATTATTTTTCTTTGTGAAATATGTTGCAAACCTTTTGACATGGGTATATATTGAGATTGTAAATAATATGATATTACCATATGTAATAAATAACCTAAGCGGAGATATGAAGGGAGGTAATACAATGGATAGAGAAATGATGCTGGAAAAGGATCTCTGGTTGCGCGCCTTTGTGGATGAGGCGTTAAAAGCCATTGACGCCAGCCTCCAGAAAAATCAGGATGAAGCCAAAAAGAAAGAAGCTGCCTAATAAACTGGATACTTTCGGTTATCGCAAAAGCGCCCTGTTAAGGGCGCTTTTGTTTTATAAAATCGGCCAATGAAACATCTGGAATAATCTGGCATAGTGTAAATTGAGTTTTAAAAAATTATTGGATGGGGAGGTGAAGGGTTTGAAGATAAAAAGCCGTCTTCGTAATTATGGGCTTTGGGTGTCTATAGCCTCTTTAGTAGGAATTATCCTTAAGGATATCGGAGTTTTATCCCCGAGCGATCCAACCTGGGATAACATAGTTACAGCCGTCCTGAGTATCCTGGTTACTCTTGGTATACTTAATAATCCTACAACCTTCCATCCCTGGTACCGGGATGATAAAGAGCATGATCCTACCGGAAAAGGAGACGCTGCCGTCAGTTAATTTTCTACAAAAATATGAGAAACAATAATGTCGTATCTTGACATATAATTGCATATTATATACTATGAAATTAGTTAATTAGGGTATGAAGATTACTCAATCTGTAATATCTCTGATTAACCATATGGCATTATGTCCCTCAACACGCTCCCGGCTTTACAGCCGGGCTTTTTTTTGCCCATCTTAAGCTTTACTGCCTGATATTACCGTATCCATAACTAACAAGTCAAAGCCTGGTACATCATACATTAGTTATATCCGGGTAAAGTCGGGAGTGTTATTTATGCGGAACGGTTACAAATGGACGGGTCTTATTCTCTTGATTGTATTATTAGGGGGAATGATTAAGCCCATAAGCGAGTCTACGCTCAAATGTTTTTTAATACATCACAATCGGCGGGCGGCCATCCTATCCGGTAAACTTAATCGGGAGCATTTTGCGGCAGATACTACCGGCAGGGATATTCACTATCAAAACTCACAGCGATTACAAGAGCAGTTGACCGATATTTACCAAAGTGCAATTGCTTATTACTGGCTTTCATTATTAAGAAAATCAGGATTAATTACCGAACCCCATCTTAAAAGGGAGTTGGAACTGACTTACCTGGATTATCTGGGTAGTCAGGGTGATAGAACCCAATTAGATGTAATTATCAATCAACAGACCGAACTCGAAAGGACCTTTGCCATTTTCCGCCCCCAATGGGAGGGTAAAACGGTTACCAATCTGGATCTAAAAAACGTTCTTGCTTCAGCCACTAATGAGGAACAACTTGCTTCCGCCTGGATGAGTGGATGTCAAATCGGACGTATTGCCGGCCCCAAATTGATTAATCTGGTTAAACTGCGAAATAATTTAGCACGGGAACAGGGATACCGTGATTTCTTTCAAATGAAATTAGTTTTAAATGAACAAAACGAACAAGAGTTAGACACAATTGTTAATCAGGTTGAAATGCTTACCTGCCAGGATTATAGTCTTTATAAACAACAAATGGATACAGCTATGGCCAAACGCTATGGTATACCTGTTAATCAGCTTAAACCCTGGCATTATCAGCAGATCTTCCTGCAGCAGGTTCCGCCGGCTTATGGGGAAAGGCTGGATCAATATTACCAGCCGGTTGATATTACCCGAGCGATTGCTGATTATTTTGAGCAATTAGGTTTACCCGGACAAAGAATAATCAATGACAGTGACCTAAAGCCCCGAGAGGGAAAATATCCTTATGCCTACTGTATGGACATTGATCGTCAGGGAGATGTGCGGATTTTAGCCAATTTATCAGATGATACCGACAGTGCCAGAACTTTGCTCCACGAAATGGGTCATGCCGTATATGACCACGGACTGTCTTCTTCCTTGCCCTGGCGCTTACGGGAACCAGCCTCAACCGCCTTAACGGAAGGGGTCGCCATGATGTTTGGGGACATGGCATCTGATCCTGAGTGGCTGCATTCCCGATTGGGGCTGTCACCAGGCGAAACCCAAAGGCTGGAAGCAGCCGGCAGCAGTACCAGACAGCTGGATGATCTTATTTTCTGTCGTTGGGCTATCGTAATGTATAAATTTGAGAAGGCTCTCTATGCCAACCCCGATGGACGGTTGGATGATTATTGGTGGCAGCTGGTTAAGCGATATCAGCTGATCGATGCGCCTGATCAGCCTCCGCCATGTGTCTGGGCAGCCAAGGTCCATTTGGCGACTGCCCCAGTCTATTATTATCAGTATTTATTGGGAAGGATTATTGCTTGTCAATTAGCAGCAGGATGGCATAAAGATTTGACTGCCGCTCAAGGACAGCCGACATTTGTAGGTGTTTACCTGCGGGATTGTGTTTTTGCTCCGGGGGCCAGCCTGACCTGGCAAGACCTGCTTAAAAGTGCAACCGGGCAAAAACTTGATCCGATGGTTTTAGTTCAGGATTCCAGTAACTGAATTAATATACTTCAGATGTCGGTTTTATACAGCTTTATTCCAATTTATCAAGGCATTTTGGAGAAATTGGATAGATTATGCAGCAAAATATGAGATAATGAGGAAAACATTGATTAACAGGGGGATGAGGATATTGTCAAATCGCCTGCATGGGGGATTGGTGCTGGGAGTATTTTTATGCCTATTATTTCCGTTGACCGCATTGGCGGTAAACTTTACTGATATAAACAATCACTGGGCTAAGCAACAAATTCTACAGTTACAGGCGGGTGGATATATTAAAGGGTACGCCGATAACACCTTTCGCCCTGATCAACCAATGACCCGAGCTGGTTTTGTTAGCTTACTAATCAATTGTCTGGGAGGTACAAAAACCGAAGATAGTCAGGGGAGTAATTTTGATGATGTCCGGGGTCACTGGTCATCAGCAGCGGTTAATCGAGCGGTCAAACTTGGAATCGTTGTTAGTGCCGAGTATCCCAATGGATTTGCTCCTGATAATCCAATAAAGCGTAGTGAAGCGGCTGCCATGCTGGTTCGGGCTCTTGCCCAAAAACCTGATAATGGCAATCTCACTTTTAAAGATACAGCGCAAATTAATAAGAGTCTTTATAAAGGATACATAAAAAAGGCGGTAGAATTAAAATTAATCTCAGGATATAATGATGGTTATTTCCGGCCTTTTAACAGCCTTACCCGCTGTCAAACCTGTGTGATGATGCTGCGCTTGCTGGATATCAAAGGGACAACCCTGCCAACAACAACCAACACAACAACCAGCAATTCAGGCCAAGTTATTCGTATTGGATCAGAGCGTTATTCGATTGGTAATGCCCCCATCTATCTAAGTATTGGCGGCCAGTCAATAGCAATTGGTCAATATCAGATTTCCGGTAATCAGGTTAAAATAAATCTGACTAATGAGTATCAGATGAACAGCATTTTAACTGGCGTTGACCTGATAGTTTTTAATAATCGATACTCAATAGCCTCATTTAGTAATGCCAATGGGGAACTGGTGGCTAATACCATGGGACGCAAACTGGTCAGCCTTACCGTAAACGGGTTAAAATATGACGCTAGTATGGTTAATCTGCTGATTAGCGGAGACAATTCTATGTTATACCTTGGCGACGCTTTAATTCAGGATGCCAATAACCTGCAGATCAATAATCACACCTATAACCTGCTGACTCAAGAGGCATATGTTACACTCTCCGGTGAAAGCTATCGCTTGCGAGGTTTTAATATTAGTAATACCGGTGACACCCTGCTTATTACAGATTCTACTCCGATATCAATGTTCAAGTACCCCAGTTTGTCGAGCATATCTAATATCTATGTCAACAATACTTCATTAAATTATGATTATCGAACCGCGCGAATATTTTTTATTATCAATAATGAGCGATATGAGTTAAGCAACGTGACCATTGAGGCTTCGGGTAGTATTACTGCCGGCGGAATCAACTATCTTCCTTCTCAAGTCACGATGTTTTACAATGACAATTATTATAAGTTAAGTGAAATCAGGCTGGCTGATCATAATTTCAGCTTATACTGCTCTTATAGTGATATAACAAATCTTGTATCCATCAACAACAAGTATCGGTCAACTCAGGGAGTACAAATACTTAAAGATAGTACACCTTATAGCTTATCTGAAGTTTACGTGGTATCACGTAACTTGATCCGAATTGGTGGCCGACAGTATACACTGGATTCGACTATTAAAGCTCGTTACGATGGCGTACTATATGACATTACGGAAATTAACTTTGAAACCTCTTCCAATATTGTTCTGCTGACGACTCAGCAGGCAACCGCCTATACTACCGGCTCTATTCCGCAGTATTACAGCTTCTATGAAGGCAGTTCACTCTTACAGAACGGCACCTCTGGAGTCCTGATATATGCTGGCAGTTCCCAAATTTCTTTTAGCCAAATAACTGGAATTGATCCGTACCATTTTGTTTGGAGCAGTACTTACTATGACTTGATTGGGACTCGGGTCTGTTTGAATAATATTAACTACACCATATCTGATACCTTATGGCGGGGCAGCACTGGCCGCTTTGAAATCTATTTATCCAGGATTTAAACAACGGAATTTTATTTGCGGAGTGAACACTATTGCAGGACTTGCCTTACATAATGTCGGTTAATAATGAAGAAGATTATGTGGCTTCCAGTTTAGGACGTCTGGCGGAAGCTTTGCTGGTTACCAACCCCCGGACCTACCGCCAGTTAATGTCGTACAGCAATATTGGTTATTATCTAATCCAAAACGGGAGTTTTATTTTGGTTTCCCCCGGTCTTGCCAAAATGCTTGATTATACCATGGAAGAACTGATGGATGTTCGGCCTTTGGATTTAGTAATATCGAAGGACCGTGATATGGTCTGCAATCTAACTGATGCCGAGGCCTGGGAGAAAATGAGGACCTGTCGGTGCATCTGTCGCCTGATGGCCAAGGACGGTAAGGAAGTCGCTGTTCAACTAGAGAATATGCCGATTATAATGGCTGCCCAGCAGGCGCATCACGGCCTGGTGATAAATCTTTATGATCTGGTAAGTCCCGATGATGAATTGCGCCAGACTCTGGAACTGTTTGACGCGATTATTAATAGTGTCAATGATGGTCTGGCCATATGCGATTATGTCAGTGGCCGTATTACTGAGGTTAACCAAAAAATAGCGGAGATTTTTGGCTATCGCAAAGACGAAATAACACAGCTCAACCTGTATCACTTATGGCATTCGGAGGGTGAGTACGGTCAAAACAGCCTGATGTCAGTCATTAAACAGGTCAGAAATGTTGGTCCGCAAATCGTTAACTGGCCGCTCTATCGTAAAAATAAGACCCTGATTTGGGTTAATGCTAACCTTCGATATACGGTAATTCGAGGGCGGGAAGTTATATTAATTACGCTGCGTGACGTAACTGATCTCCTGAGCGTAACTAATCAACTACGTCAATCAGAAGAGAGATTCAAACTAGCAGCCAGCCTGGCTTCCGATCTGATATATGAGGAGAATACTGCTGTCGGTGAGCTTTACTGGTATGGTGATATCGATAAGCTGTTGGGTTACGCCCCGGGAACCTTCCCGCGAACAACCAGGGCCTGGAAGCAGGCTATTGATCCTGATCTGTTGCCATCAGTCCAGCAGGAGATTGATCGTTGTACGGGGATGGATAATCATTTTCAGCTTGAATATCGGGTTAAAAAACAGGACGGAAATTGGATCTGGATCAGTGAACGTGGTAAAAATGTGGTGGATAATACCGGTAAGATAATCAGATGTATCGGCACTATCACTGATGTATCAAAACTTAAACAGGTTTATAAATCATTGGAAGCTAGCGAAGAGCGTTTTCGGTTATTGACAGAAAATGCGCGGGATATTATTTTCAGCATTCAGATTAAACCGGAGCTGAAAGTGTTTTATATGAGTCCGGCATTGACCTGGATCACCGGCTATTTACCAGAGGAATTTTATATTAATCCAGAACTGCTGAGGCAGCGTATCGAACCACAGCATCAGGGTTTGACCGGACGGATAATTGAAAAAGAGGTTAACTTCAACAGTACTTGGCGGGCCAGTTGGCGGAGAAAAGATAGCAGTGTAATATGGACTGAGCAAAATGCCATCGTAATTCATGAACTGGATAAGGTGATTATCCAGGGAGTAGCTCGTGATATTACTGAAACCCGGCGCCTGGAAGAGAAGATGATGTACATGGCCACCCATGACGCCTTAACCGGGTTAATGAATCGCCAGAGCTTTGAGGAACATTTAAACCAGATCGTCGAGGATACCATTTCCTGGTCACTGATTGTTATTGACCTTGATGGCTTGAAATTAATTAACGATACCATGGGACATCAGGTAGGTGACTTTTTACTAAAGGCTACTGGGGAAATTATCAAGGAAGCATGTGCAAACAACCGGATTTATGCCCGAATTGGCGGTGATGAGTTTGCCATGTTATTGGCAGATAATAATATTACTGTAGTGTCGGATATTATAAATAGCGTTAAACAACTGGTAAATAAGTTTAACCACCTTAACAATACGTATTTAAGTTTATCCATAGGCTATGCGATCAGCGGTTCTGAAGGAGTTACCAATGCCAATCTGTTCAAAGAAGCTGATAACAACATGTATCGGTATAAATTGCTGAACAGCCAGAGCATCCGCAGTTCCATTATCAGGGGGTTGTCCTATACTTTGAGAGCGAGAGATTTTCAGACTGAAGGCCATGGCGAAAGGATACAGAACTTGATTTTGCAGCTAGCCCGAGCTGTTCCACTGGCAGATAATCGTCTGAATGATTTAGTATTACTGGCGCAGTTCCATGATATTGGCAAGGTAGGTATTCCCGATCATATTCTGTTTAAAACCGGGGCATTGGACGAACGAGAGTTCGAAACTATGAAACGTCATAGCGAAATTGGATATCGGATTGCCCAATCGGTACCTGATTTGGCGACAGTCAGTGATTGGATCTTAAAGCATCATGAGTGGTGGAATGGCGAGGGCTATCCTTTAGGATTAAAAGGTGAGCAAATACCGATTGAGTGCCGTATTTTATCAATTGTCGACGCTTATGATGCCATGATTAATAACCGCCCATATCGTAAGGCTATGTCTTCTCAGCAGGCAATTGCGGAACTTGAAAAGTGGGCAGGTAAACAGTTCGACCCTGACTTGGTGCCCCTTTTTATTTCTATTATTAAGCAGAATGAGTTGTAGATAATGTATTAGTTATTCAATAAGGGACGGGTAATGGTTGTATTTAATATCAATAAAAAACTGATCCCCGACTAAAAGTCGGGGATCAGTTGGCATTTAAAGAGTCATTACGACTTCTCGAACTTGCTTTAATTGCTTGAATTCCGATCATCAGGCACTACCGTAATTTGAGACTTCTTGAATTTTGGATAGGGACAGGGCCATGCAAGTTTGCCCGGACTCAGAACAGTTCAGTACAACAATACCTTCTCCAGTTCTTGTTATCAATGCATTCTGAACACTCTTAAAGGAACTGCCGGTGCTCATTGTAATAATATCGACGGTATCATCTATTATGGTGTTGAATAACTGACGAAACGGGGCTTCTAAATACA
>JBLNAA010000195.1:0-2736 GCA_050259135.1 Methylocystaceae bacterium
GTGCCTGGTTATGGTGTAAGCAGGAGACAAAAAAATCTATATTCGTAATGATTACAAAGTTAAATAAGGCAGCCGCCAAAATCGAGGACGGCTGCCTTATTTCTTTTATAACTAGAACATATAGTATTAAAAACTATATTGGGGGATATACATATTACGCAAGGTGATATATAGTAAGAGAAACTACTAAATTGAGGGAAGGTTGAAATTTTAGATGGATATCGCACAGCTAATAAACGAACTTACCTCAGACCGGACGATAAAAATAAATGAAGTTCCAGATATTGAACTTTATATGGATCAGGTAGTCGGCTTCATTGATAGCCGAATGGCACACCTTAAACGGCATGAGAAAGATAAAATCATTACCAGTACCATGGTCAATAATTATGCTAAAGCCGGAATTATCAAGGCTTCCCACAAAAAGAAATATGAGCAAAGTCATGTTCTGCAGCTGATGATGATTTACCATCTCAAACAAATCATTTCGATTCAGGATATAGATCATCTGTTAAATTCTGTTGTAAGCAGGGAACAGGTGACCATTGAACAGCTGTATGAGTTGTTTTCACAGGTAAGAGAGAAAAACAAAAAGTGGTTAACTGATAATGTGGAGAGGCAGATGGGTGAAATTGAGCCGCTGGTAAATAACCTGCCCGCCAAAGATCAAGAAGGAAGTCGTGCCCGCCTGCTGGCATTAGTACTGGTTTTACAGGCGGAGCTGCTTAAAAGAACAGCAGAAAGACTTCTTGACTTCGATTACCTCAAGTAGACCCATTGGGGGCTATTATTGCTGCTGTGGTACAACCATATGATAATGAAGTAATAGAAACCCATTTTTAAGGAGGGCTATCATGGCGATTAAGTTAGTAACTGACAGTACATCAAACCTGGATCAGGCAACTTTAAAAGAGCTTGATATCAAGGTAATACCGCTAACTGTACATTTCCCCACGGAGTCTTTTAAAGAAAATGAGATTTCCTGCCGCTGTTTTTATGACAAACTGAGCCAGTCCCCGGTAATTCCTACCTCGTCTCAGCCCTCGCCAGGTGAAATCGAAGATGTGTTCAGTGATTTGGTAGCTTCGGGAGATGATGTCCTGGGAGTATTTATTTCATCAGGCGTCAGCGGCACTTATGAAAACGCTATGTCAGCCCGGCACAGTATACTTTCCCGTTTACCGCAGGCCAAAATTGAAATAGTTGATTCGCTTACCACTGCGATGGCACTGGGAATTGTAGTGCTGGAAGCAGCACGGGAAGTACAGATAGGCTGCAGTTTTAACGAAGTTGTAGCCACCGCCCGTCACCTGGTGGACAGGGTCAGCTTTAATTTCATTCCGGTGAGTCTGGAGTACCTGCGCAAGGGTGGACGAATTGGAGGAGCAACCGCACTTTTGGGATCACTCCTCGATATAAAACCTATTCTGTATTATAACAATGGTAAAACTGCCGTTCGGGATAAGGTAAGAAGTACCAAAGCAGCAATATCGAGAATGATCAGCTTTCTTGAGCGGGATTATCATAATACCGGACTCAAGTATGTGATTGTACAGCATATTAATAATCTGCCTGGAGCCAGGGAGGTTGCCGCCCTGGTTCGTGAGCGGCTCGGCGTCGAACCCAGCATCATCGAGGTATTTCCCGTGGTGGGGATGCATGTAGGACCGGGCTCGGTCGGGATTATTTACTGCCTGGAAGGGTAACCGGAATCATATTGGTGAGGTAACAGCCTTTTTAGAAACACCCAAGTGCAAGGCGAGAGTGAGCATTAATTAATGAAGTTGGCACCGACAATTGTTGCTAATACCATCGTTTTAGCGGACGCCATTATGCATCCCGACAGCGACGTCAAGTCCCCCAAGGGGATTTTCCCCCAAGAGGACTTCCTCGCTACGCTCACAGCGCCTCGCTCCGCTCACAGCACAGGCGTGGAGCAAAGGGATGCATAATGGGTAAGTCCGCAGATAATAACTGCCTTTTACAGGTACACTACAGCCGGAATGTTATCAACAGGGTTATATTCTACAGTCCGCGCAGGTTATCCGGACGCAAGCACTTCATATCCCGGTTTTTTAATACATAATTTACGGTCTCCAACATGGAGGCCTTATCTTTTTGCAGAGTTCCCTTGATCGGCAGATAGTTGGAAGCATGGCTCCCCACGAAACGTAAATTGTCTATGGTGATGTTTTCAAAGATAACCTTCATTTCTTCCAGTGTGGCGAAGGCATCGAGAAGCATAAACTCACCGCGCTGTACCTGACGGTATAGCGGGGTACCAGGAACCGGGGTAACCGTTAAAGCGGCCAGGTATTGGGGCTTCATCTCATTTACTATTTGAGCCGTGGCCAGTGCATGTTCATGGGAACGAGGTCCGGTGCCTGCCAGCCCCAGCAGTACCATGGCCGTCAGGTTGAAACCAGCGTTAACCAGTCCCTGTCCGGCAGTCAGCATTTCCTGGTAGCCTACCCCTTTATTAACCTCCTGCAGCAAACGATCATCACCGGTTTCTACCCCTAAATAAGCCTTGGTCAAACCGGCAGCCCGCAGGGCGAGTAAATCAGGTAATCCTTTCTCCAGGGTACTCTGCGGTCCGACATAAGAGCCAACATGCCGCAGGGAAGGAAAGGTGGCGTAGAGATCCTGTAGAATTTCTAATAGAATTGGAGTTTCTATAGCTATGGCATCACCATCACAGATAAAGACTTTTTCCAAGTCACCGTAATGTTTTTT
>JBLNAA010000196.1:0-6458 GCA_050259135.1 Methylocystaceae bacterium
GCTTAGAAAATTTAAATTACAGCCAGACCTTGTGCACCCAGCATGGGTAGTTCCTGTCCTTTGATTACCTGAAGCCGAACGAGATGCCCATCTTTGTTGATACGAAACACAGAAACTGACCCCTTATTTCCATTTAGTACATATAAATTTTTCCCGTCCCTGCTTACTGCATTATCAATTGGGCTGGCAGGCACTCGTCCGCGGGTGCTGGCAGTATTGTTCATCATCGATAGGGTGCCGTTTCTTTTAATTCGATAAGTGGTTATAGTACCACTACCGGCATTTGATGTAAAAGCAAAAAGATTGTTCGGGGTGGGGTTAACCCAACAGGTAGCTTTCTGGCCGTTCAGGACTGAACGGCTTATTACATTGAGCACTCCTTCGCCAGTGACATTGTATGATGACAATGCATTGGCGCCTGCTTCGGATACTAGCAGAATTCCAGTAGACAGGAAAGCCGAGCCGAATGGTCCCTGGCCGTTAGAGTTATTTATAACTGGCCCGGTCAGGGTACCATCTTGGTTGACAGTAAATACACTGAGAAGGTTGGTATTTAGCTCGGAGACTACCAGCAGCTTACCATTGGGGCTGGAAGCTATACACGCTGGCTGGGCATCGTCTCTGCTCAACGAGTAAGTCGCGCCTTCGATGCGGGTGAGCCTGCCATCCATCCCGATACGATAACCGACAATTCTTGATGCGCTGGTTTCACTGCCAGCATTAGTTGCGTACAGAAGGTCACCGAAAGTACATAAGCTGTTAGGCCGGATACCACCAGAATCTACTAAATCAGTTCTGGTTAGGCCACCGGAGTTGGAAATACGAAAACTGGTTATATTGTTGCTGCCGGCATTGACAGCAAATAGATAACGGTTATTGTTTGACAAGCATAATGAACTCTGTGACGACAGCGGGTCAACTTTGGCTTCACCAGTACCATTACCCCCGGTTGCGTAAGCGGATAAATAACTAAGTTTGCCGTTAACACCCCGATAAAAGGCAATAACTTTATTAGTGACTGAGTTGCTCATTGCATAAACCATACCCAGATGCTGATTGGCTTTTACGTTTGACATATGGTAATTACCCCTTTTAGATTGTCTACTAGGCATGGTATTCATTTTGTATGCAATTTGTCACTGGAGTGCACCCGCGTTGTTATTAATCGGTCTACGAGCCAGTGCAAAAGAGCAATAAATAAGCCCCCATGGAGGGGGCAGGCCAGGAAAAGTTTTTACTAATACTAACTCTATTTTTTACTAAAGGTTGCTACATAATTGGAGACCGCGGTAATTTGAGTACTGGAAAGGACACTCCTGAAAGCGGGCATTTTTCCTTTGCCGGTCTTGACTATCGGTGCGACCTTTTGCGGATTACTCCATTCGGCAGTATTCAGACGGGGACCTTTTTTAGCAATACCTTCACCATTGGTTCCATGGCAGGATGCACAGTTGGTTCCATAGATTGACGCACCGCTTACCTGGGTGGTTTTCGGTGTTGGCGCCTTCTGTGTTGATCTTAGTTTAGGGGCCGGAGTTGTCTGACTGGGCTTTTTTTGAGCAGAACAGCCAAAACCAACAATTAATAATGCAAACGATAGAATTAGTGCCATAGATAGTCTTTTCATTGCATCTCCTCCTTGCTTTGAATTTAGATTAACCGCCATTACACCTGGCTATACCAAGGTATATTGGAATGCCAGGATCTGGTACATAAACAACTAAAAAAGGCAGAGAATAGAGACCATCAAGTGTTTATATGGAGTGGCAAATGCTAAAAAGGTTCTGGCGTGCTTCGATTATCATATTATTGCTGTTAATCGCTTTAGCTTATGGTGGGGTTGAATATACATCGCGGCCGCAGTTTTGTGCCCGGTGCCATGAAATGAAAGCCAACTATCAGAGCTGGCAGCATGGTATACATAAGAATGTCAATTGCTTAATGTGCCATGTTAATCCGGGTGAGGCGGCCCTGGTAAAAAGGAAGATAACAGCAGCCGGTGAAGTAGTTGCACATGTTACCGGCAATTACCGACGCCCCATCCGGGCTCATGTAAATCCTGATAATTGCCTGCGCTGTCATAGCGGGAAGGATAAGGATTATCTGCAGGCTCCAAATATAACTTTGACCAGTGGGCCTGGAGCACCAGCTTTTCCTCATACTGAAGTTATAGCGGGTCATGTGTCCTGTCTGCAGTGCCACCCCGGGGCTGCTCACGGAACGCAAAAGCCCGGCAGTTGATTATGATCAGTTTTAACAAGTTGGCCGGCGGGAAAGAAATATTTAGACATTGGGCAAAAAGGTGGGGTTCCCTGCACTGGGGGACACTACTAATCGGGTTAATCCTGATTTGGTCAATACTTGGTGCTTTTTTCACAGTATTATTGGCTGAAACTAACGCCAGGTGGGGGGGACAGTTGAAAACCCTGTCCGGACTGCAGAACCCTTTTACCTCGGGCGGGTTTTATCTTTTAGTGCTAATGTTGGGGATTAACCTGTTTTTTTGTCTAGGGGGGCGTTTTCGCAGGCTGATCCGGATCCATAATAGAGTCTGCCTGGGTTCATTTATTTTACACCTGGGATTGGTTCTGATCATGGTTGGCGCAATTAATACTACTGTCGGACAATATAAACAGACCTATTCGGTTCTTCCCGGTGATACGATAAGCCTGGCCGAATTCGGCAAGCCGCTCGGTTTGCGGATAGACTCCTTTACGGTTGATTTTGCTGATCAATATCCAGAGCAGTACCTAACTCGGGTTACGGTGGTTGAAAAGGGCAACGAGCTGAAAGAGGCGGCTATAGCAGTAAACCATCCCTTATCCTGGAAGGGTATTAAAACCTATCAAATCGGGTACGGCTGGGTGATCAAGGGGGAATTGGCATCTAAAGACAGGTCTCGCCCAGTTTCCATCGCTGCCGGTGAACTGCTGGAGTTATCCAGACAGCCATATCTGGCCCTTAAGCTGGACTTTTTCCCGGACTATCATCAATCAGCGACAGGAGCGTTTAACGCCAGTGAATATCCCCATAAACCACGGGCAGCTTTTTATGCCTATTCCGGTACTAATAGCCTGGACAGCGGTGTATTGGCACCCGGGCAGTCAGTAAATATCCAGGGCTTCCGATTTCATTTTATCGGCTACCAGCGGTACACGGTGCTGCAGTCCAAGGTTGACCCGGGCATACCCTGGGTTTATTCCGGGTTTGCCATGTTGATTAGCGGTATGATTTTGCGCTATAAGCTTAAGTGGTAAAAACCTATAGGGGGTCAAATTGATGGTCGGCGAAGCCAGGCTGGTGATAATAACGCTGGTTATTTATCTGCTTGCAGGAATCTTAATCTATATAACCCGCGACAGAAAGGATCAATACTGGGTGTTGGGCTGCCTGGCCGGAGGCTTGTTTTTTCACACCGCCCTTTTGATCGGCAGAATTGTTAAATCCGGACATTTACCGATATCCAGCCTATATGAATTCACCATCCTTTTATCCTGGATTCTGATAATAATTGCCTTGCTTATGGCGCAAAAGGATGCAGCGGTGAGCATCCGTTTAACTTTGCCGGTTTTGAGTGGAATGTTGTTGGTAACGGCACTAACACAGTCACCAGCTATTCACCCTTTACCTCCGGCCCTTAGAAGTTATTGGCTGCAGGTGCATGTTATAATCGCCGTAATAGCCTATAGCGCCTTTGCGCTGGCCTTTGTGTTATCATTGGTTTGGCTGGTTAAACCGGAAGTACCCGGGAGTAAGAATGATCAGCTGCTCTACCGGATTATTTTACTGGGATTTGGTTTTCATACTCTGGTATTGATTACTGGTGCCATCTGGGCCGAACAGGCCTGGGGCACCTGGTGGAGCTGGGATCCCAAGGAAACCTGGGCCTTGATAACCTGGTTAGTTTACGCCTATTACCTGCATCGTCGTCAGGAAGGAAATATGTACGGCAAGTCCGGGGTCTGGTTTGGGGTTGTGGGTTTCGCAGTGGTTATGTTTACCTTGTTTGGAGTATCCTTATGGTTTCCGGGCCTGCACAGTTATAAATAACCGTCAGGTAAACATTCATTAGGAAAGCGTGGTGTGAAGATTTGTCCCGTCCGATAATTTCTCTCCTGGTGGCTATGGATAAAAATCGGTTAATCGGCAGTAATGGCACATTGCCCTGGACGCTGCCGGCAGATATGAAATACTTTAAAGATGTTACTATGGGTCATCCGGTAATCATGGGAAGAAAGACCTGGGAGTCACTTACCAGGCAGCCGCTTCCGGGCAGAACCAATTATGTTCTATCCTCTGATCTGGAGTATGAGGCACCGGGGGCTAAGGTCATCAATGCTCCCGAGGAGATGGAAGGAATGTTTGGCTCAGAAGAGGTATTCGTTATTGGGGGGGCTACTTTATTCCGGCATTTTTTGCCCCGGACCGACCGCTTATATATAACGGAGATTGATGAAGAGTTCACCGGTGATACCTATTTCCCCGATTTTGACCTTGATGAGTGGGAACTGATCTCTGCTCATGAAGGCATCATAGACGAGCAAAATATTTATCCGCATCGCTATTTGATTTATGAGCGAAAACCAACATAAATAATTTAACCCCGGCTTTTATACCAAGCCGGGGTTATCTGCATTTAATGACCGGATCAGCTGTGCCCGCAGCACTCAAAATCCTCATCGACGTCAAAATCATCCTCATCAAAGCCGTAAGCCATGGCTTCAACAGCATCACTTATCCGCCGCATATAGCACAAGAAGGGCAAACATATCAGTGCAGTTCCTAATAGAGTTCCAAACAGCATCATGGAGTCCGAACTTTTATCCTGACAAAACATATGGCAAATACACCTCCTTGGCGTTAGTCTGACCAATAACCTAAATATCAGGAGTGGTATTTTATGGAATAGCAAAATAATTAAGTTGACTCCATGTCATATATATATTACATTAGCAATGGATGTCATATATATATGACAGGAGGGTATCAGATGTGGAAACAGGTGAGAATCGGTTACGCGAGTTCAGGCTGCTTCGGGGTTTTACCCAGGAGGAACTAGCCAGGAGAGTTCAGGTGGCTCGTCAGACGATAAATCTGATTGAAGCGGGCAAATACAACCCTTCACTCAAGTTATGTCTGGCTATCTGTCAGCAGCTGCAGGTTACATTGAATGATATTTTCTGGATGGAGGGGAAGAGCGATGTTTAAAAAGCGGGCGGTTGAAGATGAAAGAATAGTTGGTGCTAACCAGCGTTACAATTCAGAAGCTCTGGGGATTTTGTCCTGGGGTTTGCTGATCGATATATTTTATCGCAGTGTAATTCTGCGCCAGGATTTTATGGCCTATTGGGATGTTTCACTGATCTTTTTTGGTACCTGCTTTTATCTGGTTATCCGTAAGGTTAGTGCCGGTGTATTTGCTTTTGAGGGAATGAAAAAGGCCTGGCGCAGAATAATCACCAGTTCCCTGATCGCCGGGGCATCAATTACTGCAACTCTATATTTTATCGGGATGGAGCATTCTCCCACCCACATGCTGGTCAATTTCCTAATTGGTACGGTGACCTTCGGTGTGATTATGGCGCTGTTTTATTACTTTTCCAATCGCTTCTCTGAACGCTAGATACTTATTTAACCCCCTTGAAACGGCGGATCAGGCGGCATAGGTGATAAAGAGCGAGAGAACCTGATCCAGCAGACTTAATTAGGGTTCGAGCTTGACTTGAAGCCCCCTGCAGGAGCACTTTATGGTCACTAAGATACATGGCCAGCAGCCCGGCAATTATCAGCCGGTGCAGCGACGAATGATTTAAAATCCGAACTTGCTTTTGTGATTTATTTACCAGCTTGTGCAGGGCTTCCCAGGCTCTTCCGGGTTGATCGTAATAGCTGACAAAATTAAGGTCGCCGCCGGCAATATCCTCTTCCTGATCGATTAAATAATCGAGCAAAATATGCAGACTGCAAATCCAGGGAAAGTAAGCATTGAGGACTGATGCGGCTTCTTCAGCTTTCAGGCCGCGGCGGCTGGCCAGAGACAGCAGGGCAAACATCCCCAGCGTGGATCCGGTTGCCGCTGCCAGTTCCCACCAGGGCAGGTGGTCTGGATTAGGTACACAGCTGGATAAGTAAGCGGTTAAATGCGATTCGCGTTGATTTAGCTCCATATGCTTATATGCCTGTAAATGAGAATAATAATCGATCAGTTGCTGCAGCGGCTGCTGGATAAGGTCTATCGATGGCAGGCGGCGACAGATACTCTGGCAGCTTTGGACTAAAAAGTTAAGATAATCGTTCTCGTCATAGCCGTAACTATGATAATAATTTGCCGGTTTTGCTTTCGGATTGACGGCATCATGCATCGATTGATGAAGCTGGAGAAAGGCATCGCTGTCAGTTGAACCGGCTCGGTCACACAGGTTGTCCAGGTAGTCGGAAATCGTCTGCAGATAGATGAT
>JBLNAA010000197.1:0-9498 GCA_050259135.1 Methylocystaceae bacterium
TCTAATGCGGTATTGGTTTCAGGTATAATTACATATCCTTTTTTAATTCGATTGATTACCCAGAGAAGGCCCCTTGATTCCTGTTCATTTAGTTCCCCGATCATTTTTTCCCCTCTAAAAACCGCCGTCCCGGTAATAGTTACCTTTTTTATTTTTATCCCATCCTGCCCTATTTCTTCATGAAATCCTAGAATTGGGGCTATGGGAGCAGTACTTTTACTCATTAAGCGATTACAAAATTCTAAAAATGTGATTGCTGGGAATTTGGAGAAAACATCCGCTGATAGTTTAATAGAACTGGCCACCCCGCTGGCAGGTATGTTATCCATTCCATCTCGGAGGATTAGAATATCACTGGCATTATTTTCTGCAATGGCTATTGGCACGTTGGGACGGCTGGCAACTATCCTGGCAATCGTATCGATAGCAAGGTTAACTCCTTTCCGGGCAAGCTCATTGCCGAAAATATAAATTTGGGCATGGGGATAAAACAGCATACGGCTGGAATGCAGCGTACATCGGCTTACCGCCTCATGTGGGCTTATACCGGTACCGTAGTCATTTTGAACCGCTGGGAAAGGTCCGCTTCCCTTTGTCTCTCCCCCTCCCAGTCCTCCTGAAGGATTCTTCACCTGACTGGGAACAATGGATTGATAGGTCATTGTATTCAATCCGGTCTGGGGGTCGATATCAAAACCTATCCCAGCCACAATTGCATACTTATTTAATTCATGACTATCCCAGCAGCCAGATAACAGCGGCAGTAAAATTAATAATATTAGAGTGGCTTCTGTTCTTAACCTTTTTTTCATCTGCATCTGGTTTCCTTTCGGTCAGCCTGGCTGCTAAGGTCCGGGTTTTTGACCCCTGGATTGCCGCCTTACATCCAGTGGGTCGAAATCATTCGGACGCTGCTCTAACATCCATAAAGGTGCCCGAAGCAAACTATCTTTCCAACTGCGAAGGTTTATCGGAGTCAGAGGTGATAAGTAAGGCGCCCCAAAAGAACGTAAGGCTACCATATAACTCAAAATCTCAAGTGCCACCAGAACAATACCCAGTAAACCCAAAAAGCCAGCTATAACCGTTAATATAAGACGCAATACGGCAGCGAAATCAGCATAGTTAACGACTAGAAAAGAAGCAATCGCCGTGCTGGTGACCACAATAACCATAGGTGCCCCGACCAGACCGGCTGATACTGCCGCTTGCCCGATTACCAGGGCACCAACGATACTCACCGCCTGGCCCAGTGCTCTAGGCTGCCTGAGACCAGCTTCTCGCAGGATTTCAAATATAAGCAGCATGATTATTGCTTCCAAAACTACAGGAAAAGGTATTCCTTCCTTGGCTGCTGCCACAGTAATCAACAATGGGGTGGGAAATAACTCCTGATGAAAAGACATCAAAGCCACATAAATGCTGGGTAATATCACACTAATGAGAAAAGCGAACAATCGAATGATTCGAACCATCGTAGCGAAGTAAGGACGAGCATAATAATCATCCGGACTGTGAAAACCTTCCATAAATAAAAAAGGTACAGTTAATATCGTGGGTGACCCATCCACCAGGATTGCTGCCCGCCCTTCCAGGATTTTGGCCGCTATTACATCTGGCCGTTGAGAATTTCCAACCGTGGGAAATAGAGACGTCGGTCTATCTTCAATAAATTGTTCAATATAGCTGGTATCTAAAATCGTGTCGGTATCAATCCGCTGTAAGCGCTCTTTTATTTCAGCAATCAGGCTGTCATTGGTTATTCCCTTGATATAGGCAATGACCACATCAGTTTTACTTCGTTTCCCAATCTGCATTGCATCAAAGGTCAGGTGGGGATCTCGAATCCTTCGTCTTAATAAAGCAGTATTGATTCGGATGGTTTCGTTAAACCCCTCTTTGGCGCCTCTAATTGCAACTTCATTTTGAGGCTCTTCTATATTTCGCGTCTTCCACCCTTTAACATCGATAGTCAACGCCTGGTTGGTCCCATTAATTAGAATTACTGCATGTCCCGATAGGATAGAAGCCACTGCTTCGTCTACACTGGTTTGAAGTCCGATCTCTCCTACTGTCAAAACGCTGGACTGTAAAAAATCTATAAGGTTGAATATTTTGAGGTCGGCCTGCTGCTGATCCACCACCTGCATATGAAACATCAGGGGACGCAAGATATCCTGGTTAATTAAGTTCTTATCAACCAGGCCATCAATGTAGATAATCGCAGAATTAATAGGCTTTTCTAAGCCTATTTTAAAAGCGCGAAATATCACATCGTTACTGGAGCCCAGGATACTTTTTATCATTTCCAGGTTTTCCTCCAGGCGATCACACAATTTGGTTTGATTATAATTGTTTAACGAGGAAGTATTATTGCTTGTTTTGAGCCAAACACCTAGCTTCCGCTTTAACAGCCTAAACAAAAGCAGGCAACCTTTCATCGACTATTTGGTTAATACCATGGTTAACCCCGATATCCGATAGTCATTTATTAACTGAATATATAATTTACCAATCAGCCATAAATATGACCCCCCTTAGATTTCTATCAGCCAAAAAATATCATCTTTGAAAACATAAAAAGCCCGTCTCTGGTGGTATTGACCAAAGACGAACTTACCTGAACTTTTAATATACTTGCTGCGGTTGACCCTGATTAAAATTCTTCAATAAAGGCAATAAACTAATATCCATTTATTTGGAGGTTACCAAATTTTCTTAAGATTTTCTGGATATTTAAGCTGTATACTATAGCTTGATCTCATTAAAACAATCTGTAGCTTCTACGGGTCAAAAGCATCCTTTAAACCTTCTTTAGGTTTGGTACAAACTATATTTAGCCTGCGGGCGGAAATGGAGAAAAGCATAAATGAACCTTGATGGAAAGATTGAAGGTCAAAAACCAAAGAAATCAGTAGGCACCATAATTCTGTATACGGCGGTGGCAGTAATCGCCTTAAGCGGTTTGGCCATAATAGTATCCAACGTTTGGATGTATATCAGTGCGGTTAATCAATATGTATCACAGGGTTATCCTAGAGCCGAGGTAGTTAAGCAACTGCTGCCATCACAATTAATACCCGGTATACTCCAGCCCCTGGCTTTATATGAAGGCATTGCCCTGTTATTATTTTACAGCGGCAAAATATATGACAAGGTTGCAAAATGCCTGGTATTGCTTAATCCGGATGAGGCTGATACTGTTGTTGCTGAAAGTCCGTTTATAGACTCCCCTGACGGTGAAAACTTAGAAATAAGTGAACCAGATGAGGTTGCTGTCCGAGGGCAAATAGATTAAGTTTCCCCTCTTTTTAAATCAAGCTAGAACTGTTAAATGGCTGAAACTAATGCAAATGGCATAACATTCAGCCATTTTTCTATTCGATTGTTCAGTTAAGGATTACTGGTTCCGGCTTAACCAGTTAAATAGTTGGCAGCAGTTTCTTTTTAACTCAATCTCCCAGGTGATCTTATTTGTACTTGTGTTCGAATAACCTTTAGTAAGGATAAATCACCGGGAGGAATTCGGCATGGGTTACTATGTTGAAGTAGAGCCAAATATAAAAGTGTATGTTGAGGATCTTAACCCTGGAGGAAAGAAAACTATTCTGTTTTTGCATGGCTGGCCGGGGAACCACAATCTTTTTGAATATCAGTTTGACCAGCTTCCCAAAATGGGGTTGAGATGTATCGGTATGGACACCAGAGGATTCGGTAAATCGGATAAGCCCTGGGGAGGCTATGATTATGATCGATTGGCGGATGATGTGCGGTGTGTGATTGACGCGCTTAAATTACAGGATATTATTTTAGGAGGGCATTCTACGGGCGGAGCTATGGCAATCAGATACATGGCCAGACACAATGGGTACGGGGTATCCAAACTTGCTTTGTTTGCCGCAGCCGCTCCCAGTTTAATCAAGCGCTCCTATTTCCCTTATGGTCTGCCCCGAGAAGCGGTTGATCAAATAATTGAAAGCACTTCTAACGACCGGCCTAAAATGCTGAGGAATTTTGGAGACATGTTTTTCTTCCAATATATATCCGAGCCGTTCTCCGACTGGATCTTCCAATTAGGGTTACAGGCAGCAGGCTGGGCAACGGCAGCAATTGCCAGAACCTGGTTAGAAGATGAAAAACTATTTGATGATCTGGGGAAAATACGTGTTCCCACTTTAATATTGCACGGTATCCATGATAAAGTATGTCTCTTCCCGCTGGCAGAAGCACAGAAAAAGGCAATCAAAAACTCGAAACTGGTTCCGTTTGAATATAGCGGACATGCATTGTTCTATGATCAACGCGATAAATTTAATAAAGAACTGATCCAATTCATTGAGGAGAAAGTTAACCTAAAATTCCCCTGGCAATAATATTTATCTATCAGTTTGCTTTCGGTACCCCTGCTTTTTACTTGACTGCCTAAGACCCAAAAGAATTCTAGAAATCAAATCGATGTTGATTTTCATTAAATTCCTTTCGAAAGAGTATCAGCGAAAAAGGGCCCCCTACTTGCAGCAGGAGGTCCTTTTCTTTAGCAGTTTATTTAATCCAGATCATGCATTCAATTATTGAATAATATGTTGAATAAATTTACGTGAGTCGGAATGAAAGCATTAACAGAATAGTGAAAATAATATAAAGTAAAAGTTAATCCTAAGAACAACAGCATTATTACTCCCAAATATAAGCTTTTGATAAGCAGCTAAAGGAGGCACCATGACTCAATTCTCAGTGCAGAATATGATATTTCTTTTTATTGGCGGACTTGCCCTGATCTTATTTGGGTTACGATTCATGACTGATGCCCTGCAGCTGGTTGCCGGGGAACCTATGCGAAAGATTTTAGAGAAAGGGACCAAGACCCCAGTCAGAGGTGTATTTACCGGCATACTGGTGACTGCATTGATTCAAAGCAGTACTGCCACTACGGTCTTGACCATGGGTTTGGTAAACACGGGGTTATTAAGCCTGCGGCAGGCAATCGGCGTTATTATGGGCGCTAACATCGGTACCACAATAACTGCCTATCTTATCGGTTTTAATTTTCAAGCTTATTCACTACCGATTTTAAGCTTGGGCGCTGTCATGTTCCTATTTATAAAAAATCGCCGGGTACAGTTAATCGGTCAGGCTCTGCTTGGCTTTGGCATACTTTTTTATGGCCTCTCCATTATGGGTGAAGGGGTTAAACCGCTTAAAGACTTGCCTTCTTTTCTTAATCTGATGACCAATATTGATAAAAACGCCTTATGGGGGCTTTTAATTGGTATTGGTTTTACCGGAGTGGTACAAAGCAGCAGTGCCACCATTGGCGTACTCCAGCAATTAGCCTATCAAGGGGCGGTTACATATCAGCAGTCCGTACCTATATTATTTGGGGATAATCTTGGTACTACCATTACTGCTTTGATAGCTTCGCTGGGGACAGGAGTGGCAGCTCGAAGGACTGCTCTCACCCATTTTCTTTTTAACCTAATTGGTATCGTAATTTGGCTTCCCCTGTTCCTGATTGGCGTTTTTCCCCGCTTAGTTGAACTTTTCACCAGTTTTATATTTGCTATAATACCCGGCTTATCAGGAAGTTGGTCGACTCTGAACATTAAGCTTCAGATTGCCCAGACCCACGCAGTTTTTAACATCGCCAACACCCTTATTCTTTTACCATTTATAACAGTACTGGCATGGTTGGTTGTCAAGTTTATCCCGGAGCGCCGTGATGCTGAAGATGAAGTCGGAACCGTGTATATTCACAAACGGTTTTTAGAAACCCCGGGTATAGCTCTAACTCAAGCCATGCGGGAGACTATCCGGATGGGACGTTTGGCTGCCAGATCATTTTTTAATGCCATTGAGTACTTCAACGAGCATAACCCGGAGAATAAGGTGCGCGGGGTTAGATTGGAGGAAACTGTAAACCGTTTACAGCGTGAAATAACTGATTATGTAGTGTTGGCCTCAGAAAAACGACTCAGCAAAGAGGATTCGGCACGATCATATTTAATATTACAGGCTCTTTCTGATTTGGAACGCATCAGTGACCATTGCCAGAACATAGTGGAGCAAGCTGACTTTGCTGCTCAAAACCAGGTGACTTTCTCTGGTGAAGCCCATGAAGAATTAGGCCAGCTAATAAAATTGACTGATGAAGCCTTGACTAAGACGATAATGGTTTTAGATAAAGGTGATAACACTCTGGCCCGAGAGGTTATTGACCTGGATAAACAAATTGATAGTTTACAGCCAGAATGCAGAAAATCTCACATCAGGCGCCTTAATGAGCGGATATGCAATGGCAGCAACGGTGCGGTTTTTTTGGATGTAATTTCCCATCTCGGGCGTATAAGCAATCATTGCCGCAATATAGCCTGGTATGTTCTTGATAGTGAAAATCCCACCTAATAATCTAATCTAATTTGCTATTCCTATAATAAAAGGCCTCTGCCAAAATGACAGAGGCCTTAATTCTACCTATTTTCTTAGGAAATAGCTTCTAATACCTTCTTCAGTATTTTGACCACTACCGGATTGGTGAAGGTAGAGACCATCAGATTCCAATCAAATTTATCGAGTTCGCTACGAATATAAGCCGCCATTTGTCCTTTTTCCAGCTCCTTGAGCTGAATAAACGGATGACCCGGAGTATCATATAGGGCACATACCTTGGTTTTAGCTTTATCTATTAGTTCATCGGCTTCTGCCAATTCATCATAGATGCCCCGCTCCACCAGGAACAACGGATCCACCAATTCACCCTTCATTACGATGTCACGATAATTCTTGTCGGTATCAAGTCCAAACCGCATGATATTTCCCATCGATGGAGCCAGGGACATACCTAGTTTGATCTCGGTCATGCCGCATTTTACTTTAGGATTGTTGATAGCGATCTTATAGTCGGAAGCCATATTGACTATCATACCGGCAGCTGTAGCACTGCCATTGATGGCAGATATCACCGGTTTTTTGCAGCTGAATAATTTTAACAGAACTTCTTCTTCGTATTTAAACCAGGCGATAATTTCAGCTCCGTTAGCAAAGGAAGTAAAAGTTTTCAGATCAAATCCACCGCAGAACATTCTTCCGTTACCGGTTAAGACCATACCTTTAAGAGTTTCATCAGCGTTAAGCTGATCAACTGCCTGCTCCAAACCCTTTAGTGTTTCAGTGGTAATTGAGTTTACTTTGGGATTATTAAAGGTAAAAATTATAATCCCATCTTCTACTCTGCTTTCAAATGACATAAAACAAGCCCTCCCCTATAATTTGTTTAATCAGAAAAAACCGCCTGCAAAACTATCCTGCATGATAAAAAAGACATTATTTCTAGAGGATGGTTACAGGCTCTTCTAGTCCCAACCGTTTCATATTCGTAAATTTGAAACTATAATTAGTTTAGTTTTTGATTAAGAAACTTACAAAGTATTTTCATACATACATTCCTTATAATGGTTATATCTCAAAATAAATAAATTATTTTCAGCAGTCCAGGTAGTTAATCAATCATGATAAATAGTCTAACTTTCCGAACCAGACAATAGTATGATTAGAACATGAGAACCTGCTGATCATATTTAACGATCCAGGCAGCGCCTTAAAATTACTTACCTTTTCAAAATCCCATTTGCTATACTCCTCCACTGTGGCTAAGAAACTCAGCTGTTATCTGGCAATTATTATATTTAGGAGGTTTAACATATGAAGATTATCAGTGTAGACATTATCAAAACTTTTCCGCAGGCTGCTACTGCCAACACTGCTGTAGGCGGAGTTCCATGGTGCCCTGTTTGTGTCAGAATAAATACTGATGAGGGTATCAGCGGTTTTGGAGAAATCGGTCTTGCTTATGGTAATGCACAGAATGCAGGTTTCGGTCAGGGCATTGATTTTGCCAAATGCATTATCGGTATGGATCCTATGAATATCGAAGCCATCTGGAATAAACTTCATCGTTTGACCTTCTGGGGCATGGGCGGCGGCAGTGCTGTCTTTGCTGGTATAAGCGGCATTGATATTGCTCTCTGGGACATAAAAGGAAAAGTTCTCAATGCACCGGTATATCAACTGCTCGGCGGTAAAACCAATGAAAAATTGAGAGCCTATGCCAGTCAGATTCAATTTGACTGGGGTAAAGAAAGCCATTCCCTGATCAAGCCGGAAGAATATGCTTTGGCCGCCCAAAAGGCCATGGCTGATGGCTTTGATGCCGTAAAAGTTGATCCGGTTGGCTTTGATCTAAACGGAAGTTGGATGGGCTGGAGCAGCTATGGCTTGCTCAGACAGGAACAACTCAGAGTTGCAGTTGATCGGGTAGCAGCGATTAGAGAGGCTGGCGGACCTGACCTTGATATCATAATTGAACTGCACTCTCTCACCGATGCCAACACCGCAGTACAATTAGGACGTGAACTGGAGCAGTTTAACTGTTTCTATTACGAAGAGCCAACCCAACCGCTGAACCCCAATCTGTTCCGAGAGATTTCGAAGAAAGTAAAAATACCGTTGGCAACCGGTGAAAGAAGTTATTCCCGTTGGGGATTCAGACAATTTTATGAAGACCGATCCATTGGCATTATTCAGCCGGATCTTTGCAATACCGGTGGTATTACTGAAGGTAAAAAGATCTGTGATATGGCTCATGTTTATGATATCGGGGTTCAAATCCACATATGCGGAGGTCCGATTTCAACAGCGGCAGCTTTACAGTTGGAAGCGGTAATACCTAATTTCGTTATACACGAGCTGCATGCCTCAGCGCTTATTGACGAAAACATTAACCTTTGCAAGTATAACTACCAGGCGGTAAATGGTTACTTTGAGGTACCTGAGCGTCCTGGCATTGGTCAGGAATTAACAGAAGAAGCCATCAAAGCCAGTGAAGTAGTAACCATTAAATAAAAATTGTATATTCATAATAAACACATCACTTGGCTTAAATTGAGTGATGTGTTTTTTTGTGCTCGGCCGCTGAACACCGATCATCGCACTCCGATAAAAGAAACGCTTATAGGCAAAAGTATCCGGGTGTCCCTAGTTTTGTACTTTTTACCAGCTTCCCCGGCATCTTTGATCCCCCCAAATCCCCAAACACAAGGAAATATGCTGCTTATTCGATAATATTTCTAATCTTCCTTTTTAAAAAAATGTTTTCTTGAACATTAATGCATTTTCTGCTATTTCAAAGTTGAGCATCAGTTCCGCTATAATTAATTAATGAATTAAGCAAAGGACCGTTGGCTATGAATATATTAACGTTGGATAATATCAGCAAATCATATGGTGAAAAACCGCTATTTTTATCAGTTAACCTGGGAATAGATGAAACTGACAGGATTGGCCTGCTGGGGGTTAATGGAACTGGGAAGTCAACCCTTTTAAAGGTTATTGCTGGCCTGGAGACCCCTGATACCGGCACCATTACCCGCAGAAACCTGCTTACCATCGAATATCTGCCTCAAAATCCGAATATGGATGAAAATGCTACCGTATTACAGCAGG
>JBLNAA010000198.1:0-21834 GCA_050259135.1 Methylocystaceae bacterium
TTCAATATGTGGTGACTGAGTATGGGGTAGCCTCGCTTAAGGGACAGAATCTGCGGACCCGGGTTAAGGAATTAATCCGCATTGCTCATCCGCAGTTCCGTGATTGGTTAGAGGAGCAGGCACGGAAAATGAACTATATCCCCTAAAAAGGGCCAGCTTTAAGCTGGCCTTTTATTGTTAAACTAAATAGATAAGGTAAAAAGTGCCTGACTAGAATCCCCCAAATGCTAGGCGGCCGCTGGCAAGCTTACGCTTGCTATGACGCGGCACTAGGCGAAACATCGTCGCCGTCGCAGATGCGAACTGGAGAGAGCGGAGTTCTTAGCGCTTTAGCGCTTAGAAGTCCGGCCTGCCCCCTGCGGGTACAACGCAGATGGAGGCTTATTGATAGGTGGTAAATTACTTTTTGGGATTTATATGCAGAGCTCGTCCGTCAGCATCCAGCACTGCCTCCAATAAGGCTTCCCCCAGTGTGGGATGGGGATGAACGGTTGCTGCTACCTGCTCAATGGTCAGGCGATGTCTCACTATCAGTGAAGCCTCCTGAATCAGGTCACTGGCATGCGGCCCGGCAATATGAACACCGATTATTACTCCATTGGCATCAGCAATCGCTTTAACCAGTCCATCGGTTTCCCCCATAGCCATGGCTTTTCCCGAGGCGGCAAAAAGAAACTTACCGGTTTTATAGGGTATTCCCAGATTGCGGGCTTCTTCTTCTGATTTACCCACCGTTGCTGCTTCAGGAATACTAAACACGCAGCTGGGGATAGCGTGATAAGGGACTTCCGCTTCGATCCCCTGCATTCGTTCAACCGCTACAATACCCTCCTCTGAAGCTGCATGGGCTAACATCGGCTGGCCAATAACATCGCCAATAGCGAATATACCCCTGACATTGGTTTCATAATTACTGTCAACTTTAATAAATCCGTGATCGGTTTCCACACCCAGTTCATCTAAACCTAAACCTGAAGAATTTGGTCTTCGTCCGGCAGCCACCAGTACCAGGTCAGCACCTGCCAGGATTTCACCTTTCTTCCCGGTAGCTATGACCCGCAGTTCGTCAGGTAGGGATTCGATGCTTTGCACACTGGTGCCGGTGTGCAGCGTAATCTTTTGTTTCTTTAAATATACTGTCATCCGTTTCACTATTTCCTGGTCTAGTAAATTCAATATGTCCGGCTGGTATTCAATCACCGTTACATTACTGCCCAGGGCATTGAAAATGCAGGCAAACTCAATACCAATGACTCCACCCCCGATAATCACTAACTGCTCCGGAACATGATCAATTTCTAACATCTCATCGCTGGTAACCACCCGCGGGTCATCAAACCCCGGCAGAGATAAGCGCAAAGGCAGAGAACCACTTGCAATCAATATACGGGAGCTTTCATAAGTATCATTTCCTACCTGAATCAGGCCAACCCCGGATACCCGGGCCTGACTTTTAATTACCTCAACTCCGTTAGCTTTTAACACACCAGCAATACCGGTAACCAGGTTATTAACGATCTTATCCTTGCGCTCCCGGGCTCCTGCCATATCAAAGGTCCGGTTTTCAACCGTCACATTATACTGGGAGAGGCGGTCCAGGGTATGCATAACCTGGGCATTTTGGAAATAAGCCTTGGTAGGTATACACCCCCGGTTTAAACAGGTTCCGCCCAGGCTGTCCATTTCGAACACCGCTGTTTTCATGCCCAATTGGGCGGCGCGAATGGCAGCCACATATCCACCTGGTCCGCCGCCGATTATTGATAGATCATACATTCACTGTCACCCCTGAATTTAATAACGCCATCTTAAAACCGGGTTGCGAGCCGCCTTAACTTCGTCCATTCTCCCGGCTGCAGTCTTATACGGTGCACTAATCACCATCTGGGCATTCTCTTTTATCTCATCCGCGATCTGTTTCATGGTTTGAATGTATTGATCAAGCGTCTCCTTGGACTCGGTCTCAGTTGGCTCCACCATAATCGCTTCATCGATTATCAGAGGGAAGTAAATGGTCGGCGGGTGGTAGCCATAATCTAATAATCTTTTGGCAATATCCAAAGTGCTTGCCCCATATTCCTTTTTAAAGGGTTTACCAGTAGCTACAAATTCATGTTTACATAAACGATTGTAAGGTATGGTGTAAGTATCCTGCAGATGGTAGCGAATATAGTTGGCATTAAGTACGGCATTTTCACAAGCCTCCCGCAACCCCTCTCCGCCCAGCGCCAGGATGTAACAATAAGCCCGAACCAAAATACTGAAATTCCCATAAAAGCCCTGTACTTTGCCAATACTTTGCGGTTGGTCATAATCCAGACTATACCCGTTTTCATTTTTCTCCACCAGTGGGACCGGTAAGAATGGTACCAAATGGGATTTAACCCCGATCGGACCTGACCCGGGGCCACCCCCGCCATGAGGAGTCGCAAAAGTCTTGTGCAAATTGAGGTGAACCACATCAAAGCCCATATCTCCAGGTCTGGCCACACCCATGATACCGTTGGTATTGGCACCGTCATAATAGAGAAGGCCGCCGGCTTCATGAACCATTCGGGCAATCTCGGTAATCTGTTGTTCAAACAAACCCAGTGTATTCGGGTTGGTGAGCATTATTCCGGCAACATCATCACCCAATAAGGAAGTGAGATGATCGATATCAACCAGACCATCCGCATTGGATTTAACCTGACTGACTTTAAAACCCACCATATTGGCGGTAGCAGGATTAGTTCCGTGAGCCGAATCCGGTATAATCATACGCTGCCGTTGATAGTCACCTCGTGACTCATGATAAGCCTTAATAATCAAAGCGCCCGTCATTTCTCCATGAGCGCCCGCTGCTGGCTGCAGAGTAAACCGTTCCATACCGGCTATTTCACAAAGCATCTTTTCCAACTCATACATTAATTCAAGTGCACCCTGAGCAAATTCAGGCGGCAGCGCCGGATGCAGTTCGGTAAACCCAGCCAGGCGTGCTGCCCATTCATTTACTTTCGGATTATACTTCATCGTGCATGAGCCTAAAGGATAAAACCCGTTGTCAACTCCATAAGCCATTTTCGATAAACGGGTAAAATGACGCACCACTTCCGTCTCACTTAGATTAGGGAACCCACTTACAGAATCACGCTGATAATTCTCCGGAACTTCCATTGGCAGATTATCAACCGGGCTGGCCGGAAGCTTAAAGGCAGAATTCTGATCACTATATTCAAACAATAATTTTGCCATCTTACTTACCTCCCATCACTGCTGCCAGACGATCAATCTGCTCGCAGGTGGTTTGTTCAGTGAAGGCTAACAGCAATCCGTTTTCCAGCTCTATTCCGCCAATAATTCCTTCCTGCCATAAACGTAGGTTAGCTTCCCGGGGATCGTTAACCTTTACTGCCAGCTCTCTAAAAAATGGTGCCTGGTACAGCAGAGTAAAGCCTGCTTTTTGTAATTGGTTACGAGCATATATTGCTAACTGATGGCAGCGTTTGGCAACTGCAGTTAGTCCTTCACGTCCGATAGAGGCCAGATAGATAGTGGCTGCCAGAGCACATAAAGCTTCATTGGAGCAAATATTTGATCCCGCTTTATCACGGCGTATATGCTGTTCCCGGGCCTGGAGGGTAAGGACATAGCCTACATTTCCGCGGCTGTCCAAGGTTTGCCCTACTAAACGACCCGGAATAAAACGGGTATATTTCTCCCGAGCCGCCAAATAGCCAACATAAGGGCCGCCGTAATTAAGCGGCAGTCCCAAAGGCTGACCGTCTCCAACCACCAGATCAGCTCCCCAATCGGCTGGAGTCTTCAGTACACCCAGAGCAATCGGATCAGCTGACATGATTAATAACCCGCCGGCAGCATGAATTGCAGAGGTAACACCATCGAGATGGGGTTCCAACAGCCCAAAATAATTGGGATACTGAACTACTACGGCGGCGGTGGTATCATTCAAATCCTTGATCTGACCCGGGGATATTACACCATTCTCGGTCGGTAAGATGACAACCTCTATTTTTTTCCCATGCAGATAAGTCTTAACTACCTTGATATAAGCAGGATTCATATTGTCAGGCAATACTACTTTATTACGGCGGGTTACGGCCGCTGACATCAGGCAGGCTTCCGCCAGGGCACTTGCTCCGTCGTACATCGAGGCATTTGCGACATCCATTCCAGTTAGCAGGCATATGTAGGTCTGCCATTCAAAAATTGACTGCAGGATACCCTGACTAATTTCTGGCTGATAGGGAGTATAAGCGGTATAAAATTCAGAACGCAGCAATAACTGATCAACCAGAGACGGTGCAAAGTGATGATAAGCTCCTCCTCCCATAAACGAGGGATGATTTTCCAAACTAATATTTTTGCCAGCCAACTCTTTAAGGCGATTTTGAATTTCTAATTCGGAGGCAGGAGGCAGCAGATTTAACGGCCGGTTTAGTTTAACCTCGGCCGGTATATCAGCAAACAGGCCGTCCATGCTGCTGCAGCCCATTGATGCCAGCATGGCCTCACGGTCACTGTCTGGGTTAGGTACATAAGACATTTTCTATACCTCCACTAATCCAACTCGGCACAAAAAGCTTGATAGGCGGCCGCATCCATAAGATCTTCCAATTCTTTTTCATCTTTTATTTCCAGGACGGCAATATGGCTTTGATAAGGACTTTGATTTAATAACTCAGGACTGGTTTCCAATTCCTCGTTTACTTCAATGATGGTACCGGAAACTGGTGAATGCATGTCAGCGACCGCTTTAACCGATTCAATAACACCGATATTACTGCCGGCTGATACTTCACTTTCCAGCTCCGGAAGCTCGACAAAAACAATGTCACCCAGATGATGAGCTGCATAACCACTGATTCCTATATAGGCTTTGCCTTCTTTTAGCTGAACCCATTCATGTTCAGTTGAATAATAAAATCCCTTTTCAATAGTGAAATCCATCATTATTCCTCCTTAAAATTAGTTGTCATCCCAAACTATTTGGCTGCTCTTTTATAGAAAATACCTTTTCCTACTCTGGCTGCTATCGGTTTATCGCGGATCATGACATTGATTTCTTCATCAGGATTACTATAACGAGCATCAAGCAGCGCCAGGCCAATATTTTTATTCAAGGTGGGAGCGAAGGACCCGGTAGTTACATAGCCGATTAATTCGCCATTTTTCTCAACCGGATAATGAGAACGCGGTATACCCCGGCCGACCATCACAAACTCTACTAATTTCCTATTTACCCCCTGCAGTTTTTGTTTGATCAGAGCGTCACGTCCAATAAAGTCTGCTTTATCCAACTTCACGAAGATTCCTAGCCCGGCTTCCAAGGGTGAGTTATCTGCTGATATTTCCTGTCCATATAAGGGCAGTTTAGATTCAAAGCGCAGGGTATCACGCGCGCCTAAACCAATAGGAATTACCTCACCATTACCAGCCTCCAGAATGGCTTCCCAGACCGCCTCTGCATCTTGTGGTCTGGCATAAATCTCAAAACCATCTTCCCCGGTATACCCGGTTCGGGAGACTATACACGGTTTACCGGCTACCAGTACTTGTGGGGAGAACCAATAGTATTTAATGGTGTCTAAATCCTGGCTGCTGATGGTCTGTAATATTGTCTGCGCCAGCGGTCCCTGAAGGGCCAGCTGTGCCCAGCTTTCTGAAATATTTTCAGCCGTTACTCCGGCTGGTGTATGGTACTTAATCCAGGCAAAATCCTTGTCGGTATTGGCGGCATTAACTACTAAAAGAAAATGGTTATCATTAAATTTATATACCAACAAATCATCGACTAGGGTGCCATCCTGATAACACATGGGAGAATAACATATTTGCTGATCAGCCAGCCGGCTGGCATCATTGGTAATCAGCTGCTGCACCAGCGCCAAAGCCTTTTCACCTTTAATTTCAATCTCTCCCATATGCGAAACATCAAATAACCCTGCTTTTTGGCGAACCTGATGATGTTCGGCAATAATCCCGGTTTTATACTCGATAGGTAATTCCCAGCCTCCGAAATCAATCAGTTTCCCGCCGTACTTATTATGCATGGGAAGTAACGGTGTTGGTTTGCTCACATTAATTCTCCTCTCAATTTTCAGTATTGTACTGATCTCTTACCGCCTCGATAGTATTCTTCATCAGTAAGGCAGTGGTGACGGTTCCCACCCCTCCAGGTACCGGGGTTATCCAGGCGGCATGCTCTTTAGCAGCTTCAAAATCAACATCACCAACCAGCTTTCCATCAACCGTATTAATTCCGGCATCTATAACAATGGCATCATCTTTAATCCATTCGCCTTTAATTAAATGAGGTACTCCTACCGCCACCGCAACAATGTCTGCATTACGTACATGCTCTTCTAGAAGACCTCTTTCTGAGGTAGCGATATGACAGATCGTAACCGTACACATTTCTCCCAGAAGCAGTATGGACAGCGGTTTGCCAACTATATTGCTGGAGCCAACGACGACGACTTCTTTGCCGCGCAGTTCAGTTCCCGTTGACTTGATCATTTCGACCATAGCCTTAGCAGTACAGGGGACCAGACTTTTGCCGCCTAAAAACATTACCCCCAGATTAGCCGGGGTAACTCCTTCTATATCCTTGCTGCTGCTTATATGCCATTGTGCTGCCTGAGTATTTAAATGCTCAGGTAACGGAACATGCATAATGACGCCATTAATCGAAATATCGCGATTAATATTATTTACAACTTTAAGCAATCTCGTTTGCGATATGGACGGTGATAATTGAATGAATTCACAGCTAATTCCTACCTGGTCAGCTACTTTTTGTTGAGCATTAAGATAAACTTTTGAAGCTGGATTGTCTCCTACTTCGATGGTCATTAAAAGCGGATTGATTTCTTGTTTCTTAAGTTCCTCGACTTCATCCGCCACGCTGTTAAGTATTCGCTGAGCTATCGGCTTACCATGAAGAATTTCCGCAGTCATAGCTGCCTCCTTATAATGAAAGTTCCGATAGCTATAGTATTTCCCATTAATATTGATTAGCTAGTTTACCAAAAATAAAAAAACAGGGCACGGGTTTATAATGATCCCTGCACCCTGTCTATTACCTGAGAGATTCACCGCTTTGCGGTTTGCTCCGTCGGTGTCAAAAAATGACTTTCCAGAGTTTTGTCCAAATACGGTCCTTAAACCTGAAAGTTTCATTGACTGGCGGGAAAGCCAATTTACTTCTTCGGTATGGTTTTGAAACCATTCTCCCGTAATCATCATCCAAGAGTATTTATTTTAATTAAATTAAAAATTATCCAAACAAATATGTCAAACTTTTTCTCCATAAACAACTGTCTTCACTTTTTGGCTATTCGCAGTATTGTTACAAATATAATCATATTATAGTTTTCAGGTGCAAACTCCATAATATTAATGAAACGGAATATAACCCGCTCTTTGGCCATATGAAGGAGGTTTTTTGAATGGCTCGTAAGGGCATTATGTCTGATGCGTTAAAGTATGAATTAGCGCGTGAGTTAGGTGTATATAATACGGTGGCGTCTGAAGGCTGGGGCAGTATATCATCACGTGATTGCGGAAGTCTAACCAAGCTTGCTATTATGCGGGCTGAACAGATGTTGCTGAATCAGAAATAACTTTTATATTCGGCGGGTAATTCCGTTTCTAAAATTTTTCTTTATTATTGTTTGAATTTTAGTATCTATTATAATCTTTAATAAGGAGGTGATAATTTTTGGTAACCAAAGACATGATCATAGATGATGTTTTACGCAAGGTACCCGGAGCCATGAAGGTATTTATTGATAACGGAATACCATGCGTCGGCTGAGGGGCTGCACTTTATGAAACCGTCGAGCAGGGTGCTCGCGCTCATCGTGTCGACCCGGATAAATTAGTAGAAAAGTTAAATGAAGTAGCGCCGAAAAGCTGATTTTAAAAATAACGGAGAAGTTTGAAAAACTCCTCCGTTATTTTTTTATTTATTTTTTAATCGTTCGCCTATCTGTTTGCCAGTTGGTGTGAGGGCACATCGAGTAGGCTGTTTATGCTCCTCAATCCCTTAATTAAATGGGTAACGTAGCCATCCATATTTAAGGGAGGCTCGCAGCCAAAATATGAATACCATGATGGTATCATCAGCATCTATCTGCCTACAAGTACTTTTCCACCAGACTATCCGGTATAGAGCCGCTGACCTGTTCCTTGACCTCACCATTGATGAAAACCTGCAGACACGGAACCTGTTCAATACCGTATCTTTTGGTAAGGAATTCATTTCGTGATGCATCAATCTTCAATATACTGATTTTATCCGGATGTTTTTCGGATAAAGCATCAAGATGGCCGCTGACTTCCATGCTGTGAACATCACCGGGGCGGTAATAAACCACCCAAACCGGCAATTTAGCCTCCAACACCTCCTCCTGGAAAGCTTCACTTTCGTGCAGATACTTTTCAGCAGCCACCGCGGCTATCGCCCCATCGGCAGCAGCCGTTATCACCTGCCGCAGGTATTTAACAATGGCATCTCCGGCTGCATAGACTCCTTCCCGCGAGGTTTCCATTTTGCTGCTGACGGGGATGAAACCATGTTCATTGACTTCGATACTGCTGCGAAAGATTTCGGTTTTAGGTTCAGAACCGATAAAAATAAAAACACCGTTAGTTTCATGGGGATATGATTCTCCGGTTTTTAAATTTTTTATGGTAACACTTTCGACAATCCCTTCACCATTGATACTTTCTGCTATTGAGTTCCATATCCATTTGATCTTGGGATTGCGGAAGGCACGATCTGCCGATACTTTGTTAGCATCCACTATTCCTTCATCGTGAAGAACAATCATGGTTACGGTTTCACAAAATTTGGTCAGGTACATAGCCTCCTCAATAGCTGCATCACCGGAGCCAACCACCATAACATCCAATTCCGTGAAGAACTCGGCATCACAAGTGGCGCAGTAACTTACCCCCTTACCCCATAATTGCCTCTCCCCCGGACAGTGCAGCATCCTTGGCTCGGCTCCCGGGCCAAGGATTACTGTCTGGCCCAGGTAGAAATCATTCTTACCAACTAACTTTTTAGGGCTGCTCTTTAAGTCTACGTCGACAATCTCATCACGGATAAAATTGACGCCAAAATGCTGGGCATGTTTAGCCATGGCTTCCATTAACCCCGGGCCGGTAGTACCTGGCCCAAATCCGGGATAGTTCTCTAAATCAGCAGTCGTAGCTGCTTGTCCACCGAAACCCTTTTTATCAACTACTGCGGTCTTCAGCTTCGACCTGCCCCCATAAATTCCTGCCGATAATCCCGCTGGTCCAGCACCGAGTATCAATAAGTCAAAAATCTCATTCATCAGATAGCCTCCTATTGCTTGCATTTTACCCGATTAGTTTTTGAACAAAGCTGTTCGATGATACACAAAAAAAGGCTCCCTTCTGGGAGCTTTCATCGAAGATAAATTTTAATATCATTCTTTTAATCGCCATAAATCGGATATTCCACGACCTGCCCCTGCCAGGTGCGAAAGTAGATTATACCCTGACTTTGCCCCAGGTAGTATTCAGGGACCAACGGTATCTTACCCTGACCTTCGGGAGCATTAACGATGTATAGAGGATTAGCCAGACCGGAAGTATAACCTCTGAGACCTGCTGCTATTTCCATTCCCCGATTAATTGGAACCACAAAATGCGTGGTTCCGACTACCTCCTTGGCCTGGAAAAGGTAATAAGGTCTAACCCTGATGGTTAAAAGTTGTTGGTTCAGCTTTCTTAGAATGGTGGTACTATCATTTACCCCTTTGAGTAAAACTGACTGATTCCCTAAAACGATACCAGCATCAGCCAGCCGCTGGCAGGCTCCAGCCGACTCTTTGGTGATTTCACGCGGATGATTAAATTGCGTATTTAAGTAAATAGGATGATGCTTTTTAAGCAGGTTAATCAGCGTATCATCTATCCGCTGAGGACAGAAAACTGGTAGCCGGGTACCTATCCGCTTAATTTCAACATGCGGAATAGTATCCAGTTCATTTAACAAATACCCGAGTCGACGCCAGGATATCAGCAGGGCATCTCCGCCGGTAATCAAAACATCGCGAATCTCCTGATGTTCACGAATATAATTAATGGCTTGCTGTAGAGCCGGCATATCAATCTGCTTCTCCGGATCCAGCTGATAGCGGCGGCGTTGACAGTGGCGGCAGTAAGAGGCGCAGCGGTTGGTAACATTGATTATCAGCCGGTCTGGGTAACGACGGGTTACCCCGGCCACCGGGCTGCACCCGGCCTCCTGCATCGGATCTTCAGTGCCCCGGTGCTGGTTTAGCTCAGCTATACTAGGTATCACCTGGCGAAAAACCGGATCACTTTCCCCCTGTTCTGGGTCAATCAGACTTAAATAGTACGGGGTAACCGCCCAACGCAAGTGCTTTGAAAGCTCATCGATATCATCAATAACGTCCTGATTAAGTGGGAGTAACCTGGCCAACAGCCCGGCATCATTAATACGGTTCTTTAGCTGCCAGCGCCAATTTTCCCAATCACCAGCACTTGCTCCCAGAATACGTTCAATCCGTTGACGATTATTATCTAGCTGGTTTGCCATTTCACACCCGGTTGCCGCTGACTGATTTTGCCCTCTTTGTTCAAGACCAATGCGAATTAGTTCAGATTGTCGGTCAAAGGAACCCAAAATGCCTGACACCAAGGCACCTTCTTTCCCAATGTGCAGAATAATAAAAAGCTGGATTATTTTAGATTATCCAGCCTTTTCTCAACCCTGTTAAAACAGGTTCCTTCTTAATCTATGAAATTAGCCATGGTTTGGTGTCAGGGAAACCGCCAGTAGCGCAGTTCAACCAGCAGCAGGAATATTCCAACCATTAACACGGAAACTACCGTCTCCCGGTAGTAGCCTGCGCCAATCATAATACCAATGATTGCATTTACCCAGAGCAGGGCAGCCGATGATAAACCCCTCACCTGGTTATCCCGGTACCAGATAATACCAGCCATAATAAACCCCATGGCAGTTATCAACTGAGCAGCGATTCGAGCTGGATCGCCAATCCAGGGCTGATTGACCAGGATTCTTGTATTTATCGATATATAGGTAGCCAGACAGCATCCCAGGTTGATGAGAATAAAAACCCTTACTCCAGCATAGCGCTGTCCCCAGAAAAAACTGATCAGGCCAAAGATAGTGCTTACCAGCAAAGCCAGTCCCATCTGCAGGATAAAATCAAAGGTGTACAACTATTGCCCCCCCCCACAGGCTTAAGCTACATACTGTAGTTAGGCGCTTCATGGGTAATTATTACATCATGAGGATGACTTTCCTGCAGGCCGGCAGAGGTTATCTTGACAAACTTGGCTTTAGCCTGCAGCTCTTCCAGATTAGCGGCGCCTACATAGCCCATACCAGATTTCAGCCCACCGACCAATTGGAAAATAGTATCCGCTACTGAACCTTTAAAGGGAACACGGCCTTCGATTCCTTCAGGAACTAATTTAGGTTCATTCTCCTGGAAATAACGGTCACTGGAACCCTGAGTCATCGCTCCCAAAGAACCCATTCCCCGATATACTTTATAGCTTCGGCCCTGCAGAGTAACAGTTTCGCCCGGGCTTTCCTCGGTGCCTGCCAATAAATTACCCAGCATAACCACCTGAGCACCGGCAGCTAATGCTTTGGTTATATCCCCGGAATATTTAATGCCGCCATCGGCAATTATCGGTATATCATACTTCCTGGCCACCGCACGGCAATCCATTACCGCTGTAATTTGTGGTACTCCAATTCCAGCTATAACCCGGGTAGTACATATAGAACCCGGCCCTATACCTACCTTAACTGCATCTACTCCTGCTCGGATTAGCTCCTCAGTTGCTTCACCAGTGGCAACATTACCAGCAATTAACTCCACATCGGGATAATGCTGTTTAATATCCCGAACCGTATTTATTACCCCGACTGAATGTCCGTGAGCGGTGTCTACAACCAGGACATCCACACCGGCTTTGACTAAAGCTTCCGCCCGGGTGAAGGTATCAGAGCTGACTCCGATTGCTGCTCCCACTAGTAAACGACCCCGTAAATCTTTAGCTGAATTTGGATATTTGCGGTTTTTTTCAATATCTTTGATCGTAATCAACCCGCGCAGTTTCATGTCCTTATCCACCAGAGGCAGCTTTTCTATTTTGTAGCGGCGTAGGATTTGCAGCGCCTGTTCCAGGGTCGTTCCTACGGGTGCAGTAACCAGATTTTCACTAGTCATCACATTAGTAATCGGCTGATCAAAATCAGTTTCGAAACGAATATCACGATTAGTCAAAATCCCTATCAGCTTTCCATCTGGATCAGTAATTGGAACCCCGGATATACGGTAATGCTCCATAATATCCAGGGCGTTACGTACGGTATGATCCTTAGTCAGTGAGAAAGGATCAGAAATTACCCCGTGTTCTGAACGCTTTACCCGGTCAACTTCTTTAGCCTGTTGCTCAATCGGCATATTCTTATGTATTATGCCGATACCGCCTTCACGAGCCATAGCGATTGCCATTCGCCAATCGGTAACCGTATCCATGCCAGCACTCATGATGGGAATGTTAATATTTATATTGCGCGTCAGTCTGGTGGTCACTTTAACATCACGGGGAATTATTTCGGCCCGTCCTGGAAGGAGTAATACATCATCAAAAGTAATGCCTTCTTTGAACACCAATGGCGAATTATCTTGCACGTTAGAACCTCCCAATAAATTTTTTATATTATAGCATAATTCATTTTGCCTGCTATTAAAATACCCGGGGATAATATCTTATAACCAGGGCTGTTTAATAGCCAATATTTATTACTACCACCGGTTATAAAATGTGGTGGAACCACCATTGGTGCCATATAAATTCCCGAAAACAAAAAAGCCGGGCTTAAGCCCGGCTTCAACTCTTTTGCTTAGTCATTCATTACATAGTCATCACACATTGATAAAACCTTGGTCCACAAGCGGTCGGCCCGTTCCTTGTTTAATACCGGCTTTACCAGTATCATCTTTTCCAGTAAGGTTTCCTGCGCCGATGTAGCTGTAAAGGTGGAATTAACCATCAAAGCATAACGGCTGAAGTCACGGATTAAGCAGCTAAAGATCTCTTCCACTACATCGTCATCAATTCCATAAATCTTAACGTTTTCAAGAATTAGCTGAGCATAAGCTGCCATGGTCACCAATTCACCCACTGCGATCATAAAATCAACGTTTTTCTTTTGTTCGTCACTGGGAGTTGCCTGGGATAGGAACTCAACCAACAGGTCAACTTGCGAGCGGAATTTTTTCACATTGGCAAGTTCTATTCCGACATAAGGTTTCTTCCAGTCACCAAACCGGACCTTGGCCAGGCCGCCGGCTTTTTGATTAAACACATATTTGTCATCAGCAGCATCACTTCGGCGTGGAGTATCTGCCATTTCAATATTGTCAAAGAAATAAGTGAACATAAACTTATTAATCAAGGCCATATTGACATGGGTCGTGCCTTCTAACCGGGGAGGCATCGTTACATCACGGATGTACATTTCAAAGAAAGTCTCCTGCTCAAACCCTTTGGCAGCCACGATATCAAGCAGGGCATCAGCTACCACTGCTGCCTGTCCGGTAACCTTCATCTTTAAAATGGCATTGTACATCAGATAACGGCGGTCATCATCTGACGCTGAGCGGAAATAGTCAATAGCTCTCAGGGCATAAAGTTTCATCGCCATTAACCGCACATAAGACTCGATAAAGAGACGGCGGACATGATCAAATGCGTAAACCGGCTTGCCGTATAGAGTACGGTGGCAGGTATGGTGCAGTGCCTCATAAAGAGCATGGGTGGATTCACCTACTGTTTCCCAGCCAACCTGGAATTTACCGATATTAACGGTACACAATGCATCATCCCAGGCCTTCTGCCCGCGGCTCAGGAAATCAGCTTCGGTAATCGGGTAATCATTAAGGTTGAATTCAGAGACATAAGCCTGCCGAGCACCGGAGGTGTCAATTTTTTTCACCAATTCAAAGTTAGGATGTTGAGAGTCAACCACAAAGAAAACATATTCACCGGTATCAGCCAGCTTGCCAAAAACTGATACCATACAGGCCTTGTTGCCATTGCCGATGTAATACTTATTACCCTTGGCAAGGTACGTTCCATCACCATTGGGATAAAGAGTCATCTCATCGGAGTAAATGTCATTGCCATGTTCGCGTTCCGATAGAGCGAAAGCAAAAACTCCACCTTCTCGCAGCTTTTGGGCAGCTTTTTTCTTTAGCTCTTCATTGCTGCCCAGGAATATTGGACCCAAACCCAGGATAGTAACCTGATAGCAGTATTGATAAGCCAGTCCATAAAAACCACTGACCTCATTAAATTCAGATATCCGCCACAAATCCCACCGGGCTTCGGGGGCATAACCAGTCGGAGTTAAGAGATCGGCAAAAATTTCGTTTTCCTTAATAAAGTTTAGATAATCATCGTACCAAACTGCAGTTCCATCGTCTTCTTTGAGTTTCTTTAACCCTTTCTTTTCAAAGAAATCAATCGTTTTAAGCATAATTTCTTTGGAGCGGGTGTCAGCATGATCCTTTTCATACATTTTTGGATTTAATAGTACCATAGTAATCCCCCCACTATTTTTTTGACCTATATAATTTTATCAATAAAATATACATTCTATATAATTTTATGTTCAGTATCATTGGCCGGTCAACACCACTAATCTTAATGGAAGCGAAAAACTGCAATATATAACATAATTGTGACAAAAGCCCCGCTGTTATCAGCGAGGCTCAGTTAATAATCATTGATTAAACGGCCATTTATGTTTCAATTATTCTTTTTGCCCCGGCATAGCATTTGTGATAATACTTGTCACTTAACGTATTAATAGAAATTCCTCTGCCGGTAGCAGCATGAATAAATCGATTGTCACCGATGAATATCCCCACATGATTGATGCGCTTGCTTCCGCCGGTCCGGAAGAAAACCAGGTCACCCGCTATCAGATTGGTTTTGTCTACCGCAGTTCCTTTAGCAAATTGACTGGCTGCATTATGAGGCAGGCTAATCCCGCAAGCCTTAAATATGTATCCCACAAACCCTGAACAATCAAAACCTTAAGGACTCATGCCGCCATAATGATACGGCCGACCGATATAGCCAAAGGATTTCGCTAATACGTTTCTCCTGATTACAGCACCACGGCTTACGGTTACCGCACTGGTTACCTCTGGCTGAGTCATTTGCAGATTTGCTGACGTATTCTGGTAAACCCGATTCCCTCGGTTGACTGCTGCTGGTGGATCTGTCGGGGCGGTAATATTATCGGGAACCTGTAGCTTTTTACCAACGTCTAATTTATCGGAAGAAAGTTTATTTAACTCTTTAATTTTCGCCACCGTAGTATGGTGCTGCCGGGCTATACTCCAGAGATTGTCACCCGGCTTAATAGTATATTGCGCGCCATAAGCAGCAGGTGTTAATAAAAATACTGCCAGGAAAGCTATTCCAATGTAAAAGAAATAATTATATCTGCTAATGATAAAATTCTCCTCTCACCCATGACATATTATACTATTCAACACCCTCTTTTCATTTTCCTTTTTAATACTTGCAGATTAGTGGACAAAATCCTAAGGTACATCTATTTGAATGAGTAATATAAAAATGCAGCCTGTCTAGAATCCCCCAGATGCTAGGCGCGGTGAGCATTTGCAGTGAAGGCGTACTAGATGGTACGTCGAACAAGAATGCGAACTGGAACAACGCAGATGGTGGGTTATCGACAGGCTGACTTACTTAATATTTTTATTAATACCAGCTAAATAAGCCCGTAATTCTTTCACCTGCTGTAAGCTGGCAGTCTCAATTCCCAGACCATTTTTATTTCCTGGCAGCCCGTGAAAATCACTGCCTCCGGTTATTAACAAGCCTCTGTTTTCGGCTAACCTATTCCATTTCTCAATTTCCCTGGCTGAATGTTCAGGATAATATACCTCAATCCCCTGAACCAGTTTAATTATTTCACTGATTATCTGGTCATTCCTTACCAGCCCCGGATGGGCTAATACCGGACACCCCCCGGCTTCAACAACTATCTGGGCTGCTTCTTTCGGAGTCACTTTATACCGTGGTACGTAGGCTTCCTTACCTCGCCCGATATACTGATCAAAGGCCTCTTTAACACTGTTTACATAACCCCGTTTAATCATAGCCATCGCAATATGGGGACGTCCAATCACTCCACCTGCCGCCAACTCAGTTACTTCGTTCCAGGTCAGCGGTAATCCCAGAGCAGCCAGCTTATCAATAATTTTAGAGCCCCGGCTTACTCTTGCTTCCTTGATCTCCGCCAGTTTTTTTCTGAGAGGCAAACTTTCCTGCTCAATACCATAACCCAGAATATGTACCTCGACTTCACCATAATCAGTATTAATCTCAATACCAGGAATAACATCCAGCCCCTCACTATCACCGGCAATGAGGGCATCCTTGACGCCGTCAACAGTGTCATGATCAGTTAGAGCAATACCGGTAAGGCCCAGTTGATGAGCTAATTTGACAATTTGCCGCGGTGTGTAAATCCCGTCGGAAGCTGTGCTGTGCACATGCAAATCATATGACATAAGCTGCTCCTATTTAACTTAATGATAGTGTACGCTTTAAAACTCTTAACCAGTTGCCGCCGGTTATCATCTCTGCTTCCTGCGATGTAAATCCAGCCTGACTGAGCAGATCCGGCAGCATTTTATAGAACCCCACATCATCAAAAAGCATGTGATCATCGCCATCAAAGTCTGATCCCAGAGCCACATACTCACAGCCAATATCGCTGCACAAGCGACAGAGATGCTGCAGCCAATCTTCTATGCCTGGTTGAGTTGAAATAAAGTATGGACATAATGATAACCCGATTACTCCGCCCCGCTCTGCTAATTTTTTAGCTTGATGGGTGGTAATATTTCTACGGTGATCATGGACTTCCCGATAATTGCCATGAGTGTAGACAACGGTCCCAGAATAATTATCCAGGATTTCTTCTACTCCGGGTGCTGCCAGATGGGCTATATCAACAATCATTCCCAGCTTTTCCACCTGTTTGATTATCTTTCGGCCTAAATCAGTCAAGCCGCTCGGATTATCTACTCCTATACCATCAGCCAGTTGGTTACGGTGGTTCCAGGTTAAACCCAGGGAGCGTAATCCCAGGTGATAAAATAATGGCAGTAAATCGGAATTATGACCCAAAGCGAGGCCTCCTTCAAGATGAAGGATTACACCAATGGTCTGTAGATCATCTAAATCCTGCATCCGGGTAATCAAGTGTACCTGACCTTTATCCACTGCGGCCTTCAATAAGGCTATTTGTTCCATAGCAACCGTTAAGGCTTCAGGGTAATTTTCTTGATCATTATATAAAGCCATGAACTGAATCCCAACTCCTGCTGCCAAAGCACGTTCTATATCCCAGTGCATACTGTTCTTCCACAGTGACTGCCCGGCCTCCCGACAGCGATATAGAGTATCACAATGTCCATCGACGATTAACATTGAAATCAGCCCACCTTTCGTTGCCTCCTGTTTATCATAATATAGTTAGCCAAAAAGTAAAAAGCCTGCTCGCTATTTGCATGGCAAGCAGACTTTATCTCAGTATGTTTTTTTCTGGGCTTTATTATCTCGGTTCAATTATTAGTTTGATAGCGGTCCTCTCTTCACCGTCAATCATGATGTCGGTGAAGGCGGGTATACAGATAAGATCCATTCCACTGGGAGCTACAAAGCCACGAGCTATAGCTACTGCTTTGATGGCTTGATTGATGGCACCGGCTCCAATCGCTTGAATTTCTGCAGCACCTTTTTCTCGGAGCACCCCTGCTAAAGCCCCTGCAACTGAATTTGGGCTTGATTTGGCTGATACCTTTAATACTTCCACCTATAGTCCCTCCCCTTAAGCAAGCATGTATCTGGTTGCTCTTCATCCATTATATTCTAAGCCTTTTAATGAATTCCTGCTTTTGGTGGTAAATTATGGGCAATTTATATTTGCGGGGAGGTCTGCTGTATACGATAAATCCGGGTACATTGCCTACTTTTCTGGTCTAACTCCAAATAAATGGCATTTATTTGTGTACTCCCTTTGCGCATTACTTCAAACCGGGTTGGTCGGCCGGTAATAAATTTTTCAATTACCTGTTCACGGGCTACTCCGATAACACCATCCAGTGGCCCGGTCATGCCGACATCAGTTATATAACCGGTACCCCCTGGCAATATCCTTTCATCTGCAGTCTGCACGTGGGTATGGGTACCCACTACCGCTCCCACCCGGCCGTCAACATAATAGCCAAAGGCTATTTTCTCTGATGTTGCTTCAGCATGGAAATCTACAAATACTGTTTCACATCGTCCCTGCATCTGATCAATTAAAAGATCTACTGCCTTAAAAGGGCAGTCTATCGCCGGCATAAATACTCGTCCAGCCAGGCTGATTACCCCAACTCGGTAACCATTATTGGCTGTATATATCCGCGATCCAACCCCGGGACAGGGCTCAGGATAATTAGCCGGCCTGACTATACGATGTTCTTGATCAATAAAATTAAATATCTCACGATTATCCCATACATGATTACCCATGGTAAGGACATCAATACCGGCAGCCAACAGTTCGCCGGTTACATCATGGGTAATGCCTTTTCCTGAAGCTGCATTCTCACCATTGGCGATAACTAGATCAGGGGTCCACTCGTGTATCATCCCGGGCAGCCATTTCTTGCAGGATTCGCGTCCAGGACGTCCAACTATATCGCCAATGAATAGAATTTTAATACTCAATAGTTTATCCTCCCGGTGGATTTAGGGGTATAAACAAAGGCCTCTTTACCGATAAAGAGGCCCTGTTAAAACCAATTTTATTTAGCAGCTATTTGGCAAACTCAATAGCCCGGGTTTCCCGCATAACCACCACTTTAATTTGACCAGGATAGTCAAGTTCACCCTCGATCTTCTTAGCTATCTCACGACTCAAATTAATCGATGCTAAGTCATCAATTTCTTCTGGCTTAACCATAACCCTGATTTCACGTCCAGCCTGGATAGCAAACGATTTATCAACCCCAGCAAAGCTGTCAGTTAGATTTTCCAGCTTCTCCAGTCGTTTAATGTAAGTCTCCAGAGTTTCACGGCGTGCACCCGGTCGTGATGAAGAAATTGCATCAGCAGCTTGTACTAAAACGGCCTCAACCGTCAACGGCTCAACATCACCATGATGTGCCTCAATAGCATGCAGCACATCCTTTGATTCCCGATACTTCTTACAGATCTCTACTCCAATTTCCACATGCGTCCCGACCATTTCATGATCTACTGATTTGCCCAGATCATGTAAAAGGCCAGCCCGCTTAGCCAGCATTACATCGACATTTAATTCAGCCGCCATCACTGCAGCCAGATGTGCTACTTCTACAGAATGCTTGAGAACATTCTGTCCGTAACTGGTACGGTAATTAAGTCGACCTAACAGTTTTATAACTTCGATATGCAACCCATGCACACCGACTTCAAAAGCAGCCTGTTCTCCTATCTCACGAATGTGGGTATCCATTTCCTTTTGGGCCTTTTCCACCATTTCCTCAATGCGAGCCGGGTGAATACGTCCATCAGAAATAAGTTTTTCCAGGGCTACCCGTGCAATTTCTCTGCGGATAGGGTCAAACGAAGACAAAATTACTGCTTCCGGGGTGTCATCTATGATCAGGTCTACTCCAGTCAGTGACTCGAAGGTTCTAATATTACGTCCCTCGCGTCCTATTATTCTCCCCTTCATTTCATCATTGGGTAAGGACACAACGGATACTGTTGTCTCAGCAGCAACCTCTGCCGAGCATTTCTGAATCGCCAGGGTAATAATATTGCGAGCCCGTTTATCAGCTTCTTCTTTGGCTTCACCCTCGATATCCCTGATTAAACCGGCCATTTCCTGGCGGATTTCCTTTTCAACATTCTGCAACAGTAACTGTTTGGCATCTTCTGAACTCAGCCCAGAAAGCCTCTCTAACTCCTTTAGTTGCTGAGTAAGAATCAACTGAAGATCTTGCCCGGTTTTTTCGATCTCTTTTTCTTTGTCACCCAGTGCTGCTTCCTTGTGTTCGATGTTATCCATCTTACGATCGAGAGCTTCTTCTTTTTGCAGAATACGTCTTTCTATACGGTCCAGCTCACGGCGGCGTTCACGGATCTCTCTTTCAGCTTCCTGGCGGGAACGGTGAATTTCCTCTTTGGCTTCAACCAGTATTTCCTTTTTCTTGGTCTCAGCTTCATGGCCAGCTTCCTCAACCAAACGGACTGCTTCCTGTTCAGCGCTGCCTATCTGTCTTTCCGCCAGGGTACGACGAATAATATAACCAGTGACAATTCCCGCAGCGAGAGCGATAACTCCTATTGCAATGTCTACAAGATAAATCTATATCACCTCCTCATATATAATGTTTTTATTAATCGTCCAATCCTGACATAAAAGAAACCGAGCAAGAACTCGGTTTTAGTCAAGACCTAATTCCGGCAGCAGTGACTACACTATTACCGGAGACCATGATTGAAAGTCCTTCTCTGCCTTTGTAATGCTTTATATAAATTTTATGGTTAAAAAAAACATGTGTCAAGGCATCAAAGTGAGGTCTGGTCTTCGCTTATATCTACTGGTAACGCTGTTTCTGTTACCAGCGTCGTTATTGCCTCCCTGGCTTCCTGACAGATTTGCGGATTTAGCCGCAGAAATTCCTTGGCATTTTCACGTCCCTGCCCCATTCGTTCGCCTTTATATGAATACCAGGCTCCACTTTTCTGAAATACATCCAGCGTGGCACCCAAATCGAGCAGATCACCCTCCCGGGAAATACCTTGACCATACATAATATCAAATTCCGCCGACTTAAAGGGAGGTGCTACCTTATTTTTAACTACCCTGACTTTGGTACGGTTACCGATCAGATCGGTTCCCTGCTTAATCGCCTCCGTTTTCTTTACTTCCATACGAACCGAAGCATAAAATTTCAAGGCCCGACCGCCGGGAGTAGTCTCCGGGTTACCATAAACAACTCCTACTTTTTCACGAATCTGGTTAATGAATATAGTACAGGAACGGGATTTGGCGATTTGACCGGTAAGTTTGCGCATGGCCTGGGACATCAGCCGGGCCTGCAAGCCCACATGCATATCGCCCATATCGCCCTCTAATTCGGCCCGCGGCACCAGGGCAGCCACTGAGTCTATTACAATAACATCAACGGCACCTGAACGAACCAGGGCTCCCGCTATTTCCAGCGCCTGTTCCCCGTCATCAGGCTGGGATACCAACAGTTCGTTGATATTTACACCCAGTTTTCGTGCGTATAAAGGGTCAAGGGCATGCTCAGCATCAATAAAAGCAGCTACCCCGCCTAACCGCTGCGCTTCCGCAACTATATGCAGGGCAACTGTTGTCTTACCAGATGACTCGGGTCCAAAGATTTCAATAATTCTTCCCCGGGGTATACCACCTACCCCCAGAGCCAGGTCCAGGGACAGGCAACCGGTAGAAATTGCCTCAATATTAAGGCTTGATTGTTCACCCAGTTTCATAATTGAGCCGCGGCCAAATTCCCGCTCAATATCTCGTAAAGCTTTATCTAGAGCATCGGCTTTACCATTACGTTCCTTTTCCTTCTCCATGACTGCCCCTCCTCAAACATATGTTCGATTTAAATTATAACTCACCTGATAGTCAAAAACCAAATTATTTTTTAATCATATCCA
>JBLNAA010000199.1:0-5298 GCA_050259135.1 Methylocystaceae bacterium
GGCCATAGGAATTCACATTTTGCCCCAGCAGGGTTATCTCTTTTACCCCCAGATCAACTAACTGTCTGACCTCATCGATTATTGCTTCCGGTTCACGGCTTCGCTCCCGTCCACGGGTATAGGGGACTATACAGTAACTGCAAAAATTGTTGCAGCCATACATTACATTAACAAAGGCACTGATACCATTAACCCGGCGGGGGGGCAGCCCCTCCACCACCGGTCCGTTTTCGTCCCACACCTCGATTAGACGTCTTCCCTTACTTCGCACCTGGTCCAACAATGCGGGCAGTTCATTCAGATTATGAGTTCCGACTACCAGGTCAACACCAGCTTTTTTTAACCGTTTCTGGTTTTCTTCCAACTGTGACATACACCCGCTGACCACCAGTTTTAATCCGGGGTGCTCACTTTTAAGCTTATTCAGCTCACCCAGTTTGCCATAAACTTTGTTTTCTGCTGTATGTCGTACACTGCAGGTATTTACCAGGATTACATCAGCTTCTTCCGGCTCAAAAACCTGCTGGTACCCTGCCTCAACTAAAAGCCCCTCCATGGTTTCGGTATCCCGGAAGTTCATCTGGCAGCCATAGGTAATTGTCATATATCTAAAACCAATATTCTCTGCCTGGCTCATATCCGTCCTCCATCACTAAAGCTGTTCTTTTGTTATGCAGATTAATTATACCCGGTTTTGCCATTATACCAAAATACTGCCTGTCCTTTAGATAATCAGTAGAAATGCCATCTTTACAGATGGCATTCTCGAGTTTGGCAGCCAGTTTATTCGAAAACTCTCCGAATAGAGGCTATTTTGTGAATTGGAATATAGGTTACTGAACCATCAAGGGTGTTCAAGGTAATAAAATTAACCGCAACCGCTACCAACAGACCGACAATTTCTTCCTCAGCAGCCACTACCTGAACAGCAACCCGGAAGTTAAGCAGGTTAATCAGGACCCGAAAAAATGTGTTGACAAAGCCGGCACCAACCCCATTAAATCCGCCGCAGCATCCACCACCACCGAAAAACATCTATAAATTCCCTCCCTTACTGTTTGATTGGGTTACTGGTGTATAATATGTTTTCCATTATCTGGTGGTTACTACTTTTGGTTACCTTTTTTGCCATTGTCATTAAAAAAGGGCTGATGTTTTTATATCAGTCCTTTTTCTCAAAGTTATAATTTATTATTGCTTACAGTTTTAAGCAGTTTCAAAGAAGACCGAAAAAGTGCCCGGCCCGACATGCGAACCAATAACCGGGCCGATTTCACCGATGATCACTTCTTTAACTCCAAAATGCTCTATGATAGCTTCCTTTAAATACTCAGCATGTTCCGGATGGTCACTGTGATTAACCCCTACTGTTTGGTTCTCCAGATTGCTCCCCAGTTTACCCATAATATCAATCAGCTTCTTTTGAGCAGCTTTATTGCCGCGTACTTTATCATAAGGCATAATATACCCTTCACTATCAAAGTAAAGAATAGGCTTAATATCAAGCACCCCGGCAACCAGTCCTTTAGCGCGGGAAATCCTGCCCCCTTTGACCAGGTACTCCAGATTACCGACTGAGAACATACACTGCATGGTTCTCTGCATTTCCTGCAAACGGCTGAGTATGGCAGAGACCTCGGCACCGGCTTCAGCCATCCGAGCCGCATTAACGGCTAAAAGTCCTAATCCCACCGAAGCCTTTTGCGAATCAATGATGTGCAGGCGGGGGTTACCAATCATATCTGCAACCAGATTTGCACTCTGCACCGTGCCGGTAATGCCTGACGACAAATGGATGGCAATAACATCAGAACCATCAGCTAGTGCATCCTGGTAAGTTTTCATCATCTCTTCTACCGTTGGCTGGGTGGTAGTAGGCAGTTCTGTGGTTTGCCGCATCAGCCCGTAGAAGTCGCTGTTGGTCAGCTCTCCCGGTTGATACTCACGATCACCAAAGCGTACCAGCATGTTAACTATCCCCAGGTTGTAACGGCTGATTACGTCTGCTGGCAAGTCACAGCAATTATCAGTAATTATCTTGATCCCCATGATCTCCACCCTCCCCCGGATATTTTCTATAGGCCCCGCATATAATCTGGTCTCAGATAACGCCGATCATGTTTGACTAAGATATCGTCGATTACCTTAAGCAGGCGGCCCCGGTCATGAGGCAAATGCCCTTTTATCGGCAGATAATTCGAGGCATGATTGCTGCGGAATTCGCAATTATTGACTTCCATGTGAGCAATTAATTCCCGCATTTCTTCAAGGACTTCCCACTCGTTGGGCAGCTGGAATTCTCCTCTTTCCGACTGCCTGAACATAGGGGTGCCCGGCACCAGCATCAAGGTCAGGGCTCCGGCGTATTCGGGATCAATTTCACTCAATATTTTACCGGTCGCCCGGGCGTGTTCCCCTGACCGTTCCCCTTTACCGGCTAAACCTAACAATACAATGCAAGATAGCTGAATTCCGGCTGCCCGGAACCGGATACCGGCGTCCCGCATCCCCTCATAATCCACACCTTTTTTAATGTCTAACAGTAATTGATTATCACCGGTTTCCACTCCCAGATATCCGATGGTAAGCCCGGCATTCTTAATAGCAATTAATTCGTCCATGCTTTTTTCCATTATACTGTCAGGTCCGGCATAGGTACCGACATGACGCAGGGAAGGAAAAGTCTTATATAAAGTTGTGATGATGTCAATCAGCATTTCGGTAGGCATAGCCAGGGCATCACCATCACATAAAAATATCTTTTCCAGGTCACCATGGTATGACTTGGCCATCCTGATATCAGTTTTGATATCATCAAGATCGCGGATTCGATATTTCTTATCCTTATACATGGCACAAAAGGTGCACCGATTATGCGAACAGCCGATTGTACACTGCAGCAAATAGCTATAGGCCTCACTGGGAGGACGAAAGATATTGCCTTCATAACGCATTGCAAATAACCTCCTCAATCCTTAGCACAAAAAACTATGTGTATTATCTAGTGTATAACAAAAATCCTTATTATGAACAGGTCACCTCTTGCCAATAAAAGTTAGCCTTCCCTGGTTAAGCTGTGTTAAAGCCTGCCGTTGCTGATATAAATAGGATAAATATGCCGATGCCGTGGAACGTACCGTAAAATACTGGCTGTGGTTTAACGGAAGCTGAAAGCGGTTATACAGTTCAGCTACCACGTCCTCAATGCTCAGGCTGCGGCCATCTATAAATTCGTTTATACTGGACAACCAGATCTCAACATTTTGTTGGTTGGCAGTTATAACTGACAAATAATCATCGAGCAGCCCGCCATGCCCAGCCACTGCCAGAGTAATACCCGCCTCTTTTAACCCATTTAAAGTATTTATATGCATACCTACATCCGCGATATAATTCATCTTGTTAGCTTTGAGGATATGAGGCGCAATCAGACTGTCACCGACAAAGCAAACCCCATCAGGAGTTTCCCATCCTAACTGACCAAAAGTATGTCCTGGCAAAGCTACCGCTCTAAACTGCTGATTATTAATCATATGTATTCCGGAATTGACCCGGTGAGTTACCTGACAGGAAGGTGCTACCAAAAACCGATTATTAAGCACCTTGAGCGGAGCTGCTGTGTATAACGAAAATCCCGATAATTCAGGGTTCTCCAATACGGCTGCTTCAAACGGCGAAGCATAAACTGCACAGGGTCCCTGCTGCTGCAGCCAACCATGCCCAGCACAGTGATCCGAATGAAAATGGGTGCTTAACACCGCTTTCACCAGGTAACCATGTTCATGCAGATAACTATTAACCTGCTTAATTTGTTCGATTTGGTCACCAGTATCAATCAAACAACAGGTATGGTCAGCAAACAAATAAACCCCAATTATGCTGGGCAGGTCAATATAGAAGGTTGCCGGACCTACTTGGATAACTTGCATCGGTTAGCCCCTCATCAATCAATTATTAATTTACAAAATACTCCCTTATCCATCTGTGGTAAATATCTGTTGATATCTAATTGGCTGATACGCTCGTTGATGGCTCCTGCTTCATAACTTATCCCAGTCAAAGCCTGTTCTAATTGGGTTAAATCATCAGCTGCAAAAAAATCACCATATAGCTTGATCGAATCAATTTTACCTGATCTGACCTCCAGGAAGACCTCTACCTCCCCCCAATCAAAACGATGGCTTCTAACCAGATTGTATTTCGGTGATTGACCGAAATTCCAGGCCCAGGAAGAATATTTATTATCGGCCAACTGCTGGACCACTTGATACTCCTGGTTACTCAGCTGATAGGCGTCAGCCTCGGCACTATACTCTTTATGCAGCCAGTCGATAACTAAGTGTTTAAAGCCGCCGAGGCTAAGTCCCGGGGCATAATCGGCAATATTAGTTACCCGGCTTTGTACCGATTTAACTCCTTTAGCTTCTATTTTCTGCGGTTTTACCCTGAGAGCTGATCCCAGCACGGATAAATCAGTGGCAAACAACAGGGTTCCATGATGCAGCAGGCGGCTGCCATAACGGTATTGAGCGTTGCCGGAAAACTTTTTACCCTGAATAGTTATGTCATTGCGTCCGCTGCACTCAGCTGCAATACCCGCATTGGCCAGAGCTTTAACAATTGGTCTGGTAAAGCTCTGAAAGTCAAATCCCGCCCCCCCGGGATCATCAACTATCATAGTAAAATTTATATTGCCCAGGTCATGGTAGACGGCACCTCCGCCGGTTAAACGCCGCACCACATGTATTCCATTGGCTTTGACATAGTCTTCATTAATTTCAGCAGCGGTATTTTGATTGCGTCCGACAATAATTGCCGGTTCATCCTGCCAGATAAAAAAGTACTCACCCGCCAGATTTTTAAGTACGTACTCCTCCAGAGCCAAGTTGAACTGAGGGCGGGTCGAGCTGTTAATTAACTCCTGCAACGGATCCATCTCCATTCGATTAAGCAGATTTAAAAATTCCCCGCTGTTGGTCAGCAGGGAATAGATTATAAACTAACATCTATCTGAATGAGTAATATTAAGAAATACCACCTGTCTAGAATCCCCCAGATGCTAGGCGGCCGCTGGCAAGCTTACGCTTGCTATGACGCGGCACTAGGCGAAACATCGTCGCCGTCGCAGATGCGGACTGGAGAGAGCGCAGTTCTTAGCGCTTTAGCGCTTAGAAATCCGGCCTGCCCCTTGCGGGTACAACGCAGATGGGTGTTTATCGACAGGCTGCAGCAGGGAGAGAATCCTCCCTGCTTTTTTTATTTATCCCAGAACCGGCAATATTGCAAAACAAAACCTGA
>JBLNAA010000200.1:0-31877 GCA_050259135.1 Methylocystaceae bacterium
GTGGTAAAGATGGGCAGGGAGTACCGGTAGCGGACGCCCAACCTACGATCCGCATCAAGGAGCTGGTGGTGGGCGGTACGGCAGTTGGTGACGAGGATTCAGCCCCAACTATCAAACGCATCCGCCGCCTCTAAATAAAAATACTTGGGGAAAAAGGGGCCTGACCCCATTCTTTTAAATTTGAGAAGGGAGCGCGCTGACCGGTGGAAGATAAGCTGAAAAAGGCAGGTCAGGTAGCGATTGATCTGGCCTTACGTGAAAAAATAGATGCTGAGGCTTTTGTACTCCATGACCGCCAACTATCCATAGAAGTGGTCGATGGGCAGGTAGAGACCTTATCTGAGTCGGAACAGATTGGCATTGGGGTTCGGGTTATTGAACAGGACAAGACCGGCTTTGCCTATACCACTGATTTATCTCCGCAGTCGGTGGAGGATGCTTTGCGCAAAGCCAGGCAAAGTGCAGCCTATACCACCCCTGACCGCTATTTGCGATTAGTTGAACCCGGAGCCCGCTACTCAAAAATGGACCTGGTTGACCCGGCGATTACCAGTATGGCCCTGGAAGATAAGATTGCTATGGCCTTAGAAGTGGAAAAACAGGCGCGCGCCTATGATAAACGGGTAACCGTGGTAGAACGTACCGGTTATGAAGACAGCATGTTTGAATTGGCTATTTTGAACACCCGAGGAGTTAATGCCTTTTCGCGGGGTGCTTATTGCGACCTTTATGCCATGTTAGTAGCAGAAGAAAATGGAGCTCCGGAGACCGGGTTTGCTGTGCGTTCCCGCCGCGGACCAGGCGGGTTATACCCTGCTGATGTCGGGGCCGAAGCTGCCGCCAATGCGGTGCGGATGCTGGGTGCCAAATCAATTGCTTCCCGGCGTATGCCAGTGATCTTTGAACCATATGTAGTAACCAATTTCATGTCGCTAATTGCCAGTGCTGTCAGTGCCGATGCGGTTCAGAAGGGGAAATCATTTTTTGCCGGCAAACTTGGGCAGCAGGTAGCTTCACCTGCTTTAACTATAGTAGATGATCAATTGCGGAAGGAAGCAGTGGGCTCATTCCCCTTTGATGGAGAAGGTACTCCGGCTCAGCGTACGGTGGTTCTGGAAAAAGGCTGGTTAAAATCATACCTTTATGATGCCTATACGGCAGCTAAAGATAACTGTGCTTCCACCGGTAATGGTAAGCGTGGTTCCTTCCGTTCACTGCCAGGAGTCGGAACCTCAAACTTTATAATTCAGCCGGGAGAAAAAAATAAAGAGGAACTAATTGCGGAAGTCGATGATGGGTTATTGGTTACGGAAGTGATGGGAATGCATACCGCCAACCCCATTTCTGGTGACTATTCACTCGGTATTACCGGAATCCGTATCGAAAAAGGAAAGCTTTCCTATCCGGTACGGGGTATAACCATGGCGGGTAATCTGGTTGATTTACTCAGGGATATTGAAGCAGTGGGTTCCGACCTTACCTTTTTCGGCAGTGATGGGGCACCCAGCATCAGATTAAAAGCAGTTAGTTTGGGAGGAGAATGAGTTTTGCGGATTATGGTAATCAATGGCCCCAATCTTAATCTGTTAGGAGAAAGACAGCCGGAAATTTATGGCCGGGTCAAATTAGCCGACATTGAAGCCAGGATGCAATCAGTGGGATCCGAGTTGGGGGCAGAACTGGGGTTTTATCAATCAAATCATGAAGGCTATTTAATTGAGGCGATTCAGAACGCCCGTTATGATTATGATGGTATAATTATTAACGCTGGCGCTTACACACACTACAGCCTGGCTCTGCATGATGCGTTGGCTTCAGTGCGGCTGCCGGCAATTGAAGTTCACCTCTCTAATATCTACGCCCGTGAAGAGCAGCGCCGCCAATCGGTTATTGCGCCGGCTACCCTGGGTGGGATATATGGTTTGGGTGCGGATGGCTATATATTAGCTTTACGAGCCCTGGTGAGCTACTGTCAGGAAAGAAGCTGAAATCATGATTAGTGAACGCATCAATCGTCTGCGCGGACAATTTGAGGAACTGGGTATTGAAGCAATTGTAATTGCCTCCCCGGAAAATATGTTTTATTTATCTGGTTTTGATGGGGGAGAAGGGCTAGTTTTAATCAAGGAAAATGAAAAATTTATAATCGCTGATTCGCGATATTGGGAGCAAATTGAGCATCAGGCCCCTGATTTTACCCTGATCAAGGAAAACGGCGTCTTGATACCGGTTCTGGCAGCATACCTGGAAAATACCAAAAAAGTCGGGTTTGAAGCTAACCGCCTGGTATATGACAGTTATCAGCAGTTATATAAATCTCTGGGTGACCGTTTGGTACCGGTTAACAAAGCAGTTGAAAAGCTGCGGATTATCAAGGACGTTAACGAAATAGAACTGGTACGTCAGGCGGTAAGTGCCGGCGATCAGGTTTTCAGCCGGGTGCTGACCAATCTGGACCGTAATGCCACTGAGTTTGAGGTAGCACTATACATAGAAAATGAATTGAAGAAAGCGGGGTGCCGCAAAACTTCGTTTGATAGTATTGTTCTAACCGGACCCCGTTCATCTCTTCCTCACGGTCGACCGGGAAATGACCGTATAAGCGAGATTCTGCTCATGGATTATGGCGGCTTTTACGAATTTTATGCCGGGGATATGACTCGTACTCTGGCCTTAAACAGGGTTTCCACTCAGTTTAAGGAATTATATAATAAAGTTTTAGAGGCGCAGTTGGCAGCGATAGAACAGGTAGCACCTGAAGTACCCTGCCGTGAAGTGGATGCCGCTGCCCGAAATTGCCTAAAGGAGTCGGGGCTTTCTTTCGGTCACGGGACCGGACATGGAGTAGGATTGGAAATCCATGAGGCCCCGACCGTAAGTTCTCGCAGTGAGGATATACTGCAGCCCGGCATGATTATAACTATTGAACCTGGTGTATATCTGCCAGGCTGGGGAGGAATCCGTATCGAAGATGTCGTATTGGTTACCGCGAATGGTCATGAAGTCCTCACCGGGTCGACCAAGGAATTATTAGCAATTTAAATTAGGAGGGGTATTGGTGTCAATTTCCGTTAATGACTTTAAAAATGGCCTGACGATCGAGCTGGATGGCGAGGTATGGCAGGTAGTTGATTTTCAACATGTTAAACCGGGTAAGGGCTCGGCCTTCGTCCGCAGTAAGCTGAAAAATGTTAAGAACGGCAATACGGTTGAAAAACGTTTTAATGCCGGGGAAAAAGTGGAGCCGGCTCGGGTTGATCATCCGGAAATGCAGTATCTCTACAATGATGGTGCGGATTTTGTCTTTATGGATAATGAAACTTTTGAACAGCTTACCCTTCCCAAGGAGAAGCTGGGTGATGGGGTTAAATGGCTGAAAGAGAATATGAATGTATCCATTTCGATGTATAACGGTGAAATTTTAGGCGTTTCTCTGCCCAACTTTGTTGAGCTCAGGATTGTGGAATGTGAACCGGGAGTTAAGGGCGACACAGCTACGGGTGCCACCAAAAAGGCGATTCTCGAAACCGGAGCTGCCGTAATGGTTCCTTTATTTGTTGACCAGGATGATATAATCCGGGTGGATACCAGGATTGGCCAATATCTCGACCGGGTGTAACTGGTAATTAGCCTTTATTATGAATAATTAGCTTAGGAAAGACAGGGCTGGCCGGGTATTACATAGAGTGATACCCGGTTTTATATATGTTTAAGCTGCCAACTGCCAGTGCATAATACATATAAATGCATCAGGAAAGAAGGGTTGACAGCAATGCCTACACTGGGTGAGAAAGTAAGTTATCTAAAGGGCTTAAGTGAAGGGTTAGGAGGCAACGAACCACCGGCAGCTGAAATGCGGGTGATTAACGGTATATTGGATGTAATGACTGAGATGGCTGACAATATGGAGTATCTGGAGTATGAGTTTGATGAATTCCAGGAATATATTGAAGCAATTGATGAGGACTTAGCTGACCTGGAAGAGGATTTCATGGATTGGGATGATGAGGAAGATGACGAAATTGATGATGACTTTGATTTAGATATTGACGGCGATGAAGACGATCTGTAAAAACTAATATTTGAAAGCTAACTAAGACCGGCTGGTGAAACCTAATTTTCGCCAGTCGGTTTTTTTATGGTATCGAAAAGATAAATTCCTTAATCCTGGCTGTGGTCTTAGCATAACTTGGACCACCCTTCCATATTTATTCATAACAGGGATAGTCAAGCTGTTAGCTCAATAAACAAGCATCGATGGAGGTGGAAGTGGTGAAAGAGCAATTACTTAAATACATAGCCCCTCGTTTACGTCCGGCAATGCAGGGACTAAGAAGCACCAGCTTCGATGAAATGAGGGAAATACGCCTGCGCGCTGGCCGCCCCTTTAATCTGCAAATCGGCAATGATGCCTATTATATTACCCCTCAGGGAGGGTTAACCCGTGAACCTGGGCGTGCATTATTGGTAGAAGCTGAGGATGTCGGACGCAGTCTGGCGGTCATCACCGAAAGTTCAATCTATGCCCTGGAGGAAGAAATGAAAAGGGGATACATCACCCTGGAGGGGGGTCATCGGGTGGGACTGGCTGGTACAGTTCGCCTGGTTCAGGGTGAGCCGGCCGGGTTTAGTCATATAAGTGGTCTGGCCATCCGGGTAGCTCGTCAAGTAATTGGCTGTGCTGATGATGTTGTTAACTGGATAACCGGCAACCAGGGTATTCCCGGTTCAACCCTGGTAATAGGGCCGCCATCTTCCGGTAAAACCACCATGCTGAGAGACCTTTGCCGGCGTTTTTCTAGCGGGCTGCCGGGAGTCAATGTCAGCCTAATCGATGAGCGTTCGGAGATTGCTGCCTGTTATGGGGGGGTACCGCAACTGGAGGTAGGTAATCGTACGGATATTATTGATGCCTGCCCCAAGGCTCGGGGGATGATGATGGCAATACGAGCGTTAAACCCCAGATTGGTGATAACTGATGAGATTGGTTCGCCGGAGGATATAGCTGCAGTCAGGGAATGCCTTAATGCCGGGGTAGCTGTATTAGTTTCCGTGCATGCTGCCAGCCTGGATGAGGTTTTAAGACGCCCCGGCCTGAGGGAGTTAGTTAAAGAAGGATGTTTTAAGCGTGGATTGGTATTAGCCGGGCAGCCCAGGCCAGGTACCGTGGTATCCCGGTTAACCTTTGACCGCTCTGGCAGGGAGGTAACGCGGATTGCTGCAGCTGGTGGGAAGCCTGATCTTAATCGGGAGTATGGGCAGTTTGGGACTGATAGCAGCCGGTAAGCTAAGCCGTGAAGCCGAACAGCTGGAGGAAGTGGCTTATGGTTTGCTGGTACTGAGTAAAGAGATTATTTATGGGCATACCCGACTGCCCCGGGCTTTGCAGCTGGCGGGAAAGGAACTCAAAGGGTCAGCTGCGGTTTTCTTTCAGGAGGCCGGAGCCAACATTACCAGCAAGGAAATGACCCCACGGTTGGCTTTTCAAACCGCTATGCAAACCATACCCAACTGGGAGGCAGCCGGTGCTGAGCATGTCTTATTACGGCTGGCCGAGGAGTTAGGAGTAAGCAGCAGCAGCGAACAGGAGCGCTTTTTAAAACTTGCCCAGGAAGAGGTTCAGGCTCTGCGCCAGCGAGCACTGGATAAGTCAAAATCTCAGGGCAAGGTTTACCGTTGGGGAGGTTTTTTACTGGGCAGCATGCTGACACTGCTGTTGATATAAAATGCTGATCCTTAAGCCAGTTGATTACTTCTTCGGTTCTGTATCGGAACCAGGCCAGGGAAGCTGCTTAAGTAATGTCATAAATGAAAACTGTGGTAAGGATTTATTTAATCCTGGCATAGAAAAAATGCTATGAGCCTCAAAACAGTTAGCTGGATCAGGAGGTGTATCCGGGTTGGAAGTAGATATGATTCTCAAAATTGCTGGCATTGGAATTTTGATCAGCGTTTTTTCTATTGTTCTTACCCAGGCCAAAAAAGAAGAACAAGCTCAGATGCTGACACTGGCCGGGGTCGTGGTGGTGTTAATCCTGGTAGTAGGACTTATGAACCGGCTGTTCACCATGGTGAGATCAGTATTTAACCTATAGGGGACTGATTACGGTGGATATTACCAGAATTGTCGGACTGGCTCTTATCACCACCATCTTTGTCTTGATCATAAAAAGGGAAAAACCTGCCCTGGCAGTTATGCTTTCCATCGCCTTCTCAGTAATAGTGCTGCTGATGGTTATGGGTAAACTGGTTACTATTGTTCAGGTACTGCAGGATATGGCGGGACGCGCCAATGCCAATTATTTTTTTCTTACCACCGTGCTCAAAATTTTGGGGGTGGCTTACTTGACTGAACTGGGTGCGGCGGTATGCCGCGATGCTGGAGAAGAAGCAATTGCCACCAAGATGGAGTTGGCAGCCAAAATTGTAATAGCCGTTATGGCTCTGCCGATTATGGTGGCAATCCTTGAGACTCTCCTGGAAATAATGCCTGGATAGGAGATAAATCCTATGAAATGGCTACAGTTATGTTTCATGATATTAATTTGTTGGGGGCTGTTTACACCAGCTGCCTTGGCTGCCGAGCAGGTTTCGCCGGATGCAATGGCAGAGCAGCTGCTCAATAAAATGGATCTTAAAGTCTATGAAGACTATAAGCAGCAGATTGAAAAGGACATGCAGGGTGAGTTAATTCCTGCTTCCCCTCTGGAATGGATACGGGATTTTATGAAGGGGGAGAGCAGATTCGATTTTAAAAAGATTGCCGGCCTGCTGTTAGGTTATTTGGTACGGGAAGTTACCGCTAGTTCAGCTTTAATGGCCAAATTAATGGTATTAGCAGTAGTGTCTGCCCTGTTGGTTAATCTGCAGACGTCATTTGCCAGTGAAAATGTTGCTAAAATTGCTTCACTGGCTTGCTTCCTGGCACTGGCTGCGATTGCCCTTGGTTCCTTTAAAGCTATGCTGCAGTTGGGGTTATCAACCGTAACCTCATTAGCTGATTTTATGACGGCTGCTTTGCCGCAGTTGGCGATTGTGATGACGGGGATGGGCAATATTAATTCTGCTACCATGTTGTTTCCGATTCTGGTAATAGCCTGCAGCTACTTTTCTCATTTGATCGAAGCCATTATTTTTCCGCTCATTACCCTGTCAGCTATCCTGCACCTGGTCAATAATGTCTCGGACACGGTTAAGGTGTCCAATCTGGCTTCCTTAATTAAAAATGCGGCATTATTCATATTAGGACTGGTGATGACCATGTTCGTCGGGGTTTTAACCATGCGGGCGGTTTACAGTAAAGTACTTGATGGACTGGCCCTCCGGACTACGACGATGGTGGTAGATAACTTCCCGGTGATCGGTGGCTTTCTCTCTGACGCTTTAAATGTAGCTCTCGGTTATCTGGTCCTTCTCAAACAAGCCGTTGGAGTCCTGGGTATCATAATGGTTCTGGGTATCTGCATTCTGCCCATCATCAAAATGCTGGCAGTGGTTTTGGTCTATAAACTGACAGCAGCGATGGTGGAACCCATGGGTGATCAACGCACCAGTGATGTTTTAGCTGTTATTGGGGATCATTTGTCCCTGTTGACGGGAGTAGTAGGGGCAGTGGCATTGATGTTCATAATTATGGTTTCAATTGTGGCCGGGGTCTCCAATCATGTTTTGATGTTGAGGTGAACCTCCGATGATGGAATTGCTGATTTCCATGGTTCGTAATCTGGTCATTATCATTATTGTGGCTATGCTGTTGGAGCTGGTGATGCCGCCGGGGAAATTACGCCCATTGGTACAGATGACAATCGGCTTTTTCGTAATCATTACCATCTTAAATCCAGTATTAAATCTGGTGTTTCATCATGAGCAGATGGGGATTAATTCCTATACTTTACCCGAGGAGGTTAACCGGAAATTGAACCAGGCCTTGGTTACCGGCAAAGATGTTAATCAGATGATGCAGACCGATATGAAGGAACAATTAAGAGACCGGGTTGAAGGCCAAATACGGTCCCTGGCTCTCCTGGTACCAGGGGTGGGAGATATTAAGCCGGTGGTTAAGCTGGATGCCAGAGGCAATATACAGGAAGTGAATCTGCTGGTGAAGGTGGGTGAGGGACAAATTGGACCGGTTGATGAGCGGTTGCCAGCCTTTGCCGGACAGTTGTCCAGCCCCGCTGACCCGGATTTGGAACGCAAACTTAAGGATTGGATCAGCAGTTATTACCAGGTAACCCCGGATCAAATAAAGATAAATTGGCGCTGAAATTAGTCATTTGACCCCTGATATTAAGGAGGATTGAGCATGGTAGATTGGTTGCGTCGATGGTTTTCTGCCCAGGAAGAAAAAGGCGGCCCGACCCGTATGATACTGCTGGCGGCAGTAGTGGTCGGGGCGCTGCTGATTGTCTGGCCGGTATTTAATTTTCGTAGCCAGAATACAGCTGTTTCCACGGTAACCGCTTCCACCCTGCCGACTACTGACCTGGAAAAACGCCTATCCCTGGTCTTATCCAACATTCAGGATGCTGGGCAGGTAGATTTGACCCTTTTTTATGCATCCAGCGGCAGCAAGGAATACGCCGTAGATAAAGATGAAGAGATACGGGAGACCAATGAGACTAGTCAGGGTGGATTAAAACGGGTGATTAAGGAAACCCGGGTTAGTCAGCAGCTGGCCGGTGACAGCCAGCAGGGCTATCTGGTTGATGCCCACAGCCCAGAGGTAGTAGGAGCCTTAGTGGTGGCGGACGGAGCCAATCAGGCAGCGGTTAGGGAAGAAATCTGCTGGGCCTTGATGTCGCTTTTAGATTTGCCGGCACACCGGATAACCGTTTTACCACGCCAATAGTCGAAGCGGGGGGGTTATAGAATGGTATTAAATGGACGTAAATTAGTTATCGTTTTAATAGTGGTAATAGCCGTAGGTTTATCCTTACTGGCTTTGAATCGGATAATTACTGGCCAATCCTCTGAGATTCCAAGCGCTGCTGAAATCCAGGCCAGTAAGAGCCGGGTGCCGGCTGCCGGTTCCTATTTTGCTGAGCACCGGATGATAAGAGAACGCAATCGTTCCCGTCAGATTGAATTATTAGAGAAAATAGTAAACAATGAGCGGATGGACAGCCAGAATAAAAGCCGGGCAGCCCGTGAGTTAATAGCCTTGACTGAGATTAGTGAACGTGAACGCCTGGCCGAGGAAACGGTTAAAGCCATTGGTTATCAGGATTGCGTGGTGCTGCTTCGAGAAAATGCAGCTCTGGCAGTAGTGGCAGCGGAAAGTTTGAGCAAAGAACGGGAACGGCTTTTAACCAACCAGTTAACGGAAATTTTGAACCTGCAAAATGACAGGATTACGGTCATGGCTCGTCCCAAATGAGGGGTGTACTATGGGTGGTATTCCGCCAGAGAGGTAATTAAAAGGAACTACAGGCAAAATTTTTACTAAATTTTTGGGAATATTGTGTATACATGGCGGTTTATATTGAAAGCAGGGGCTTCAACTCATATAATAAAAATAGTTTTGGGCAGGGAAGCTATACTCAGGTTGATTTAGTCGGCCTGAGTATATATTTTATGGGCAGAATAATATGTATCCCGGTTACAGCCCAATCCTCACCAACGATGAGGGGCAATAATGCCCATATTGAGGAGGGGTTACCTTGGCACAATTAAAAATAACTGATACCAGCTTGCGGGATGGACATCAAAGCCTTTGGGCTACCCGTATGACTACCGAAGACATGATTCCGGTCTTGGAAAGATTGGATGAGGTCGGCTATCACTCCCTGGAAGTATGGGGCGGGGCTACCTTTGATGTTTGCATCCGCTATTTAAATGAAGATCCCTGGGAGCGGCTGCGTATCATTCGGCGCCATGTCAAGAAGACCAAGCTGCAGATGCTGGTACGGGCTCAGTCACTGGTGGGATATACCCATTATCCTGATGATATTGTTTACAAGTTCATCGAACGGGCAGCCGTAAATGGCATAGATATATTTCGTATCTTTGATGCCCTGAACGATATCCGGAACTTAGAGGTTCCCATAAAAGCAGTATTGGAAACGGGTAAACATGTGCAGGCTAGCCTGGTTTATACCATCAGTCCGGTGCATACCATGGATCATTTTGTAGAAACCGCCATGCGGCTTCGTGATATGGGCACTCATTCGATTTGTATTAAGGATATGGCTGGTTTGCTGGCTCCTTATCAATCATATGAGTTGGTAAAGAATTTAAAAGAAAAAGTAGGTCTTCCGGTTCAGCTGCATACCCATTATATCGGCGGACTGGCCGTCGGTACCTGCTTAAAGGCTGCTGAAGCTGGCGCCGACATAGTAGATTCCGCCAGTGTTCCGCTGGCTTTTGGGTCCTCTCAGCCGCCGGTTGAGACTATTGTCCGGGCTTTACAGGGTACTGATTGGGATACTAATCTGGATATTCATAAATTATTTGAGTTAGCTGATTATTTTGAGGATATCCGCAAGCGCCGTGGTTTTGAACGTGGGGTTACCCGTATTCGGGACATGAAGGTATTTGAGCATCAGGTACCGGGCGGCATGATATCGAACTTTGTCCGTCAGTTAGAAGAACAAAAAGCAGGTGACCGCTTACCCGAGGTATTAAGAGAAATCCCACGGGTTCGTGAGGATTTGGGTTACCCGCCGCTGGTTACGCCAACCAGCCAGATTGTCGGTATGCAGGCGGTTCTTAATATACTTCTGGGTGAACGCTATAAAATGTGCCCGGGTGAAGTAAAAGATTATGTTCGCGGTTATTATGGCATGTCGCCGGTGCCGATTAAAGATGAGATCAGAAAAGTAATTATTGGTGACGAACCAGTAATAACCAGCCGTCCGGCTGACTTGTTAGAACCAGCTTGGGAAAAGGCGAAAAAGGAGATGCAGGATATCAGTGAGGATGTGGATGATATTCTCACTTACGCACTTTTCCCACAGGTAGCACTTAAATTTTTTGAACATCGAAGAAAGATGAATGAAGAAGGATTTGAACCACCAGCAGGAATAATGCCTGCTAATCAAAACGCCAAATCCAAAGCTGCAGCACCAGCTCAAAAATCAATTAAAACAGCGAAACCACCCAAAATGTTAAGTACAGGGGGGAATACGGAGATGAACTTGGACGAAATCAGGGAATTGATACTGCTCTTGGAAAGCACCAGTATCGGACAGCTGGAACTGGAGAGTAGTGATTTTAAAATACTGCTTCGTAAATCAGGAATTGCTGAAGAGGCTACTGCCTCGGGCAGCAAAAAACGGTCGGCAGTAGAGGAGCTCGCAGCGGAAGAACCGGTAATAACCAGTAATGCAAGCGAAATAGTATCGCCCATGGTGGGTACTTTCTACCGTTCTCCCTCCCCGGATGCCCCTGCCTATACTGAGGTGGGTTCTTTGGTGGAAGCCGGGCAGACTTTGTGTATAGTAGAAGCTATGAAGCTGATGAATGAGATTAAGGCTGAAAAGCGGGGACGGGTCGTACAAATACTCGTTGAAAACGGACAGCCGGTAGAGTACGGCCAGGTTATGTTTGTACTGGCTCAGGAGTAGGGGGTACAGGTTTGTTTAATAAAGTTCTGGTAGCCAACCGAGGCGAAATTGCGGTTCGTATCATCAGAGCGTTAAAAGAGATGGGGATAAGCAGTGTTGCGGTGCACTCAGAGGCTGACCGGTCGGCATTACATGTAAGGATGGCAGATCAGTCCATATGTATTGGCCCTGCCTCATCAACCAGCAGCTATTTAAATATCCCCAGTATTATATCAGCAGCACAGATTACCGGGGCCGATGCAATTCATCCCGGTTATGGGTTTTTAGCCGAAAACGCCTATTTCGCTGAGATGTGTGCTGCCAATCATATCACTTTTATTGGGCCGAGTCCCGCCAATATTGAGGCCCTGGGGGACAAAGTGAAAGCCCGGGATATGGCTCGCGAAGCGGGTGTTCCACTGGTTCCGGGCAGTGATGGGGCAGTAACTAACTCCAAGGATGCGTTGGCAATTGCTGATCAGATAGGCTATCCGGTACTGGTCAAAGCAGCCGCCGGGGGCGGCGGCCGCGGTATGCGTCTGGCTCACAACCGCAATGATTTAAAGGAAGCCTTACAGACGGCCAGTGCTGAAGCCAAAGCTGCCTTTGGCAGTGCTGAAGTGTATATCGAAAAATATATTGAGGAACCGAGGCATATTGAAATCCAGATACTCGCTGACAGTCAAGGTCAGGCGATTTACCTGGGAGAACGTGATTGCTCGTTGCAGCGGCGCAATCAGAAACTCTTGGAAGAAGCACCGTCATCCTTTGTTGATGAAGATATGCGTCACCGGATGGGCCGGATTGCAGTTGATCTGGTTAAACGGGTAGGGTATGTCAGTGCCGGTACGATAGAGTTTCTGGTTGATAAAAATAAGAATTTCTATTTTATCGAAATGAATACTCGAATCCAGGTAGAACATCCGGTAACTGAGCTTATAACCGGGGTAGACTTAATTAAAGAACAGGTACGAATTGCCGCCGGGGAACCATTATCCTGGAAGCAAGAGCAGATAAAAATCAACGGTTGGGCTATGGAGTGCCGTATTAACGCTGAAGATCCAGCCAATGACTTTCGTCCCTCCCCCGGAAAGATAACCGAATATCTGGCTCCCGGAGGACCTGGCATCAGGGTGGACAGTGCCGCTTATTCGGGATATGCAGTTCCGCCTTATTATGATTCGATGGTCGCTAAGCTGGTGGTCTGGGCTCCTACTCGTCCCGAAGCTATCGACCGTATGAACCGGGCTTTGGAAGAGTTTGTGGTCGAGGGAATCAAAACCACCATTCCGTTTCATATTCGGGTACTTAATAATGCTTTCTTCCGTAAGGGTGAAGTATACACCAACTTTATTCAAAGACGGATGGGCAGTTAACAAATGGAATAAACTGGAAGAATATGGGTTGAATAGTTAACGATGATACTCTAGAATGAGAATATCACGTAACGGGAGGTGCTGTTGGTTGGAAGGGAAGATGGACCTGGAAAAAGCAGCAACTAATAATGAATATGGTGCGATAAAAATAGCTGATGAAGTTGTTTCTGTAATTTCCGGCCTTGCCGCATCTGAAGTCGAAGGTGTGGCAGCCATGAGCGGAGGTTGGGGGGCCAATCTCGGTGAGTTACTGGGTAAAAAGAACCTGTCTAAAGGGGTTAAGGTAGAAGTCGAAGGGGAAATCGTTAACATCGAGGTTTTTGTGGTGGTTCAGTTTGGGTTCCCGATACCAAAAGTGGCGGCAGGAGTACAGCAATCCGTCAAACAGGCAGTTGAATCGATGACTGGCCTTAATGTCAATGCGGTTAATGTTCACGTCTCGGGCGTACTTATGAAAAAGCCGGCAGAGGTTGCCGAGGAGACCGAGGTTTAAAGCAGTAGCCAAATAGTATTAGTCAGCCCCCTGTGCAAACAGGGGGTTTGTTACATAACATGGCGGAAGGGAGATAGACAAGATGTCCTGGTTATGGCGGCTGGTACTTACCCTTTATAATTTGGCACTGGTGGCTTTAGGTACGGCAATGATTTCGGCGGCGGCTGGTAACACTATATGGCTTGATACCATAACCTACTGGTTCACCAACCCCTGGGAAAGAATATGGGCCGGGGCGGTGGGAGGCCTCCTTTTTGTATTGGGTCTGATGTTGATTATTTTAACCTTAAAGCGGGAAAAACCGCCCATGGCATTGGTTAAGGATGCAGAGTTCGGACATGTATACATAACCATTCCGGCCGTAGAACAAGTTGTGTTAAAATCAGCCCGTACCGTACCCGGAGTCCGAGAAGCGCGTCCGGTAATCAGCAGCAGTCGCCCGGGTCTTAAGATTTATCTGCACCTGCTGACAATGCCAGATGCGATAATTCCAGAACTTACTTCCGGTTTACAGCAGACGGTGAAGACTGATGTTGAACGACTGGTAGGAATACCGGTATTGGAACTCAAAATTCTGGTCGATGATAAATCGGCGGGGCATGGCGAGAAACAAGGGGGCCGACTGTAATGCTTGAAAAGTTGGTATTATATATACTACAGGAGCACCGGGGCAAATTAATCGGTATTACTTTGGGTCTGGTTGCAGCTATTCTTTTCGTCACCCTGGGTTTTCTAAAAACCGTCTTCATCGTACTTTGCATTGTGGTTGGATATGTTTTCGGCAAAGCTATTGATGACCAAAAAAGTTTTGACAACTGGCTGAAGAAGTTATTAAAAGATAAGTAAACACCTTTGAACGGGGGTAAGAGCTGGAATTGAGCAGAAAGAAGGCCCGCGAAGCAGTACTAATGGCTTTTTATCAGAATGATATTGCAGCTGCTGAACCGAAAGAAGCCTTGATGGCTTCCATGGATTACCTGGAGCAGGAACAGAAATCAGTTTTTAACGATGAAGAGCGTTCATTTGCTGGGGAACTGCTGACAGTGGTAATAAACAGGTTAAATGAGGCTGACCAGCTGGTTTCCCAGTATCTTAAAGAATGGAAATTAGAGCGGATGGCGGCCATGGACCGCGCTGTCTTACGACTGGGGACAGCCGAGATGCTCGACGGCAAGTTACCGCCCGCAGTAGTAATTAATCAGGCAGTCGATTTAGCCAAAAAATATGGTGATGAAAAGTCCGCGCCCTTGGTAAATGCGATTTTAGATAATATTCGGGAGGAGATTATGCCGTGACCATGGTGGTAGGGTTCGATACCAGTGCCTACACCACATCAGTAGCATTGGCAGAACCCGGTCAGGGGGTAATTGGGGATTACCGTCAGCTGCTGCAGGTCAAACCCGGGCAGCGGGGCTTACGGCAGGCGGATGCTGTTTTCGATCATATCCGTAATCTTCCTGATTTAATTGCCAGAGCATCTACACATTTCTCGGCGGACGAGGTGATAGCCGTGGGAGCTTCAGTAACTCCCACGCCCGCACCAAACAGCTACATGCCGGTGTTTGTACCCGGTAGTTCTTGGGCCAAATCTCTGGCATCGACACTTAAGGTTCCCTTATATAACTTTAGCCACCAGGAAGGCCATATCAGGGCTGCCTTATCAGAAGCCAATCTTGACCAGAGCAAGCCCTTTTTAGCAGTTCATTTTTCAGGCGGAACCTCAGAGATAATGCTGGTCAACCGTCAAAGTCCCGGAAATTATCAGATCCAGGTTTGTGGACGCGGCAGCGATTTAGCAGCCGGACAGTTGGTTGACCGGGTGGGAGTGAAGCTGGGATTGTCTTTCCCGGCGGGAGCTGAATTAGAACGTCTGGCTCTGATGGCGGATAATGATATTAAAGAAATCCCAGTACTGCCATCATCAGTTAATGCCAGGTGTTTTTCATTTTCCGGTGCCGAAGCCGAGGCTTTTCGTCAGATAGAACGGGGGACTCCCCCGGCATTAGTTGCTCAGGCGGTTTTGCGCTGTATTGCTAATACTCTGGAAAAGGTGATTAGGGCCAGCAGTGAACAATACTCCGTAAGACAGGTACTGTTAGCCGGTGGGGTTATGGCCAATCAGATTATAAAATCTCGTTTAGAGTACAGATTGTCTGAAAAACACTGGTACCTGGGTTTCGCTCTTCCCGAGCTGGCAACTGATAATGCCACCGGGATTGCCCTGCTTACCTTGGAACGCCAACTGGGGAAAACATTATAGAAGATTCGGGGAGGAGTACATTTGCCCCTGTTTGAACCCCTGCCAGCTCTTACCATATCGGAGCTGGCCTTGATTATTAAAGAAAACCTGGAAGCAGATTTGCGTCTTAATAATGTTTGGGTCAAAGGTGAAATCGCAGATTTCAAGCTGCATCGGGCCAGCGGCCACTGCTATTTTACTTTGAAGGACGAATTTGCGGTTCTGCCAGCGGTTATGTTCCGCAAAAAGGTACAGAATTTAGATTTTCAGCCGGAAGATGGCCTTACGGTCCTGGCTCGCGGCAGTATTGGGGTTTATGAGAAAAGCGGCCGCTATCAGCTGTATGTCGAGGAAATGGAGCCTTATGGCTGGGGACAGTTGGCTCTGCAACTGGAACAGCTTAAGAAGCGGCTGGAGGCAGAGGGATTATTCAATCTGGATCGAAAAAAAGCTCTTCCAGCTATGCCCCGGGTGATCGGTATTGTTACATCCCGAGACGGGGCAGCCGTGAAAGATATTCTTCGTGTTGTCTATTCACGTTTTCCGGCTATCGAGGTTTTGCTGGCCCCGGTATTGGTACAGGGACAGGATGCTCCCCAGTCAATTGCTCAGGGAATTGCCAGTTTAAACAGCCAGCCGGAGGTAGATGTAATAATCGTTGGCCGGGGCGGCGGTTCCTATCAAGACCTTTTTGCTTTTAACAGTGAAGAGGTAGTAAGGGCAGTTGCTTCCAGTCAGGTGCCAATTATATCAGCGGTTGGCCATGAAGTAGACACCACCCTGTGTGACCTGGCTGCTGATATCAGGGCAGCTACCCCGACACAGGCCGGAGTGCTGGTAGTACCGGAACTGGTGAGCTTACAGGCTGAACTGAAACAGCTGTCAGCCAGGGTAATAAAAGCTATGGGGGGTTATTTAGATAAAAAGCAAATTGAGCTGGACAATCTTTCCGGCAGCCGTATGCTGGCGGAACCTGAAAATGTTCTGCTTCCCCGGCAGGAACAATTAAGCCAACTGCTTTCTTCCCGGGTATTTCAGGAACCAGAAAATCTGCTGATGGGGCTTGAAGAACGGCTGCGCTCCTGGATGGAGAGATTAATTTTAGCTGGGCGTCAGCGGGAAGATAAAATGGGAAAGGAACTGGCTAGTTTGACCGCTCAGCTGGATGCCCTTAGTCCGCTGAAAGTACTGGGGCGGGGATATACCCTGGTTAGCTCAACTGATGGCCCTCTGGTTTTAAGCCGGGGGCAGGTAAAGACCGGAGATCAGATTAATATCCGCTGGTATGATGGTGAAGCGGCAGCGATAATCAATGAAGCGGAAAGGGGAAGTTTGTTCGAATGAGTACAGCGGAAGTGACTTATGAACAGGCAATTAAAGAACTAGAACAGGTGGTTCGATCGCTCGAAGAGGGTAAGCTGCCTTTGGATGAAGCCCTCAAGTCTTTCGCCCGGGGGGTGGAATTAGCAGCCTGCTGTCAGCAGCAATTGGCTTCTGCCCGTGGCCGGGTTCGGGAGCTGGTTGCTACTCTGGAAGGGTACTCGCTGCTGGATTCTGAATTAGAAGCCTAATAAATAAGGGGGCGGAATACACGGTGGCTGAAAACAAACGCCGATTGTCTCCTGCCTTCCCCCAAGCGGACTTCCTCGGTGCTAACGCACCTTTAGGGCGCACCGGGTACCGCACCAACAGCGCCTTCCGGAAAGGTGGTTTTATAGATTATTGATTTTGCCAGCGCTTATCAAGAAAAAAAGTTAATTATTGAAAATACTCTGGCTGCCTATTTGCCGCAGGATACTGATGAATCCAGGTTGATAGCTGAAGCTATGCGTTACGCAGTATTAAATGGCGGTAAACGGCTGCGCCCGATTTTAATGATGGAAGCAGCAGCTCTTAATAATGCGGGGCAGGAGTTACTGCCGGCTGCCTGCGCGCTTGAATACATACATTGTTATTCTTTAGTTCATGATGACCTGCCGGCTATGGATGATGATGATTTGCGGCGGGGTAAACCTACCTGTCATAAAGTTTTTGGTGAAGATATCGCGATTTTAGCTGGAGATGCCCTTTTAACCCTGGCTTTTGAGGCCATAGCCACGGTACCAGTTACTGCTGACCGATTAGTAAAAGCGGTTAAATGCCTGACCTGGGCGGCTGGATGGCAGGGAATGGTGGGCGGTCAGGTGCTGGATCTTCGGGCTGAAAATAAAGAGCTTACCAGTTCAGAACTTAATCAAATGCATTTAAAAAAAACGGGGGCTTTAATTAAAGCATCTTTACAAATTGGGGGAATACTAACAGCAGCGTCAGATAAAGAGCTGCAAGCACTGACAGCTTATGGCGAAGCATTGGGATTGGCTTTTCAAATTATGGACGATGTATTGGATGTGGCTGGCAGCGAGACGGTGCTGGGGAAACCGGTTGGCAGTGATATTAAAAATCATAAACCGACCTACGTCACAGTGTATGGTCTGGAAAAAGCAAAAAACCTGGCCAGGCAGCAAACCAGCCAGGCGATCTCAGCACTGGCCGATTTTGGACCTGAAGCAGACTTTTTGCGTCAATTGGCTGAAGCGCAGCTTAACCGCCAATTTTGATGTGAAAAAATTGATAATAGAAAAAAGTTTCCTTATTCTGCCTTGGAAATAGGTTACTATTGTACGATAGCCAAGGTTGTATGTTATAATGTATCTCCAGAAATCATGAGATGATGGAAGGTTGCAGTATTCTAGTCAATCCTGTTCATATCGAAAACGGGCCTAAAAATCCGTTAAGGGCACAGCGATGAAACTTCTGGTGTCGGCTTGAGGCGCCCAGCCTGGGGTCGGTGCTGGGAGGTTAGGATGGTGGGGCAACCCGCAATGGCATGCGGGATCTGACCCCTCATCTGTGGAGGCTTCAGGGATTAAATCCCTGAAGAAAACCTGCATCTGGTAAATGCTGGGTGCAGTGTAGCCTGCCTTGAGTGGTGGTGGCGGATGGATCCAAGGGAGGATCACGACCCTGGCCGGGGTCGGGTTCTCTTCCTGAAACCATTACTGCAAAAGAGGCTAGATATGAGCGTGGGTTGTCGAGGAAAACTCCTAGACTGAGTGCCTATCGGGCATAGCTTGCTGGGGATTGAAGTGTGCACTAAGTGGTAATCCAGCCCCGGATGCGGTAACGCTCCGGAGCAGGCGTAAAGGGAAACCGCCCATTTGGCAACAAGTGGGTGTCCTGCTGGGAAACCCTGCTGGACCTGAAGTCACAGCATTTATTCAGCAAGCAACCTTCCATTCCCTACATAATAGCGAGGGTTATAAAAGGTGAAAAACGCGGTTAACCGCAAAAACATATCAGCAGCATTAGCTGTAGCTGCCTTTTCTTTTGTGGTAGCTACAGTGGTATCGCTCGGGTCAGAAGTGGTGGTCAAGGCTGTTTCCAGTCTGTGGTTATCATTTCTTTTTTTATTTTTTGTTATTTTAATTGGAGTTTTAGGCGATATGGTGGGTACTGCCGCCATGGGCTCACAAACGGCACCTTTTAATGCTAAAGCAGCTTCAAGAGTGTTTGGAGCCAAGCAAGCGGTTAAACTAAGTCAAAATGCTGATAAGGTAGCGGTGTTTTGCGGTGATATAATAGGAGATGTGTCAGGTACCGTATCGGGAGCGATTGGTGCCTCTATCGTATTGTCGATCAACAAGCTGCTTAATCCAACAGCGGCTCAGACTCTGCTGATTGGAGCGGGCATGACCAGTTTGATAGCTGCCATTATAATTGGCGGCAAAGCACTGGGTAAAACTATAGCCCTGGCGGATGCCAATGAAATATTATTTTGGGTAGCCCGCGTTTTGGCCTGGTGGGAGGAAACTACCGGATGGGCCATACTAGAAAAGAGAAGGTGACCTGCAATTGGCGTGGTTGGAAAAGATAAATAACCCTGGTGATATCAAAAAGGTGCCGCGCGACCAGTTGCCGGTTTTGGCACAGGAAATACGCGAGTATATGATTCAAACCGTGTCTCAAACCGGCGGCCATCTAGCATCTAATCTGGGTGTGGTAGAACTCACGCTGGCTTTACACTATGTTTTTGACCTGCCTGAGGATAAGCTGGTCTGGGACGTGGGGCACCAGAGTTATGTACATAAAATATTGACCGGACGGCGGGAACAAATGGGGACACTGAGGCAATTCAGCGGCCTCTGTGGTTTTCCTCGCCCGGAGGAAAGTGACTGCGATGCCTTTGCTACCGGACATGCATCAACTTCGGTATCGGCGGCTTTGGGTATGGCGCTTACCCGTGACCTGCAAGGATTGGATTATGAAGTAGTAGCCGTTATTGGTGACGGAGCTTTGACAGGTGGTATGGCCTTTGAAGCCATGAATCATGTTGGTCATAAGGAGACTGACCTGATTGTTGTCCTCAACGATAATGGCATGTCCATATCACGTAATGTGGGGGCTTTATCCCGACATTTATCCCGCCTGCGGACGGCACCTGGTTACCACAAGCGTAAACGGGGACTGGAAGGAATGTTAAAATCGATTCCCATGATCGGCGATTCGATGGCTCGGGCAGCGTCAAAATTTAAAGATACGATAAAATATATGCTGGTACCCGGTATTATTTTTGAGGAAATGGGTTTTACCTATCTGGGGCCGATTGACGGACATAATATCAACAATTTGATCGATGTTCTGAAAGAATCACGCCGCAGTAAAGGTCCAATACTTCTACATGTTCATACTGAAAAAGGTTATGGATATGAACCGGCTTTGATACGCCCGGTGGAATTTCATGGTATTGGACCTTTCGATATTGAAACCGGGTTAACCAATGGCAGCAAAAAAACCAGTTATACTCAGGTGTTTGGCCATAAATTAGTGGATATAGCATCCCAAGATGACCGGATTGTTGCTATCACTGCAGCAATGGCCAGTGGTACCGGGCTGACCGAATTTGCCAAACGCTTTCCGCAGCGTTTTCATGACGTGGGTATCTGTGAGCAGCATGCGGTAACTCTGGCAGCAGGAATGGCTGCTTCAGGACTTAAACCGGTGGTGGCGATCTATTCCACATTTCTGCAGCGGGCTTATGACCAGGTGTTGCATGATGTCTGCCTACAATGTTTGCCGGTGGTCTTGGCCGTGGACCGCGCTGGATTGGTTGGTGAGGATGGAGCTACCCATCACGGGGTTTTTGATATATCCTATTTGCGACATATGCCTAATTTGACGATAATAAGCCCTGCTTCTGCCCAAGAACTTGAGTCGGCTCTGGAAATGGCTTTAGCGGCCAATGGGCCGGTAGCAATCAGATATCCGCGTGGCCAGGCACCAAAACAAACGGTGGAAAATGCTCCGCCGCTGGTATGGGGACAGGCTGCCGAATTAAAATCAGGCAGTGAATTATTAATTATCGCTGAGGGAAGAATGGTTTCCCAGGCTTTAACTACGGCACGGTTACTGGCTGAGCAGGGACTTAACCCTACAGTTGTTGATATTCGTTTTGTCAAACCTCTGGATGGTAAGCTGCTTAATTCGTTAATTACCGGCCATCCCTACTGGGTAGTAATGGAAGAGAATGCTCTGGCTGGCGGTCTTGGTTCAGCCATAGCTGAGTGGTTGAGTGATCGGGAGGAAGCTGTAAAGCTGTGGCGGATTGGAATACCTGATCATTTTGTTGAGCATGGAAATATTAATACCCTGTACTCTGCTTTAGAGCTGCAGCCAGCCCAGGTAGCCGAGGCGATATTCGTACATTGGCCGGAACTAAAGGCGGTACCTAACAGGAGGTGCCTTTAGTGGCGGAAAAGGATAGGCTGGATAACATTCTGGTAAACCGCGGTATAACCGAGAGCCGGGAGCGGGCCCGGGGCATTATTTTGGCAGGCAAGATCCTAGTTAATGAAAAACACTGTGATAAGCCAGGAACCAAGTTCAGCCCGGATGTAGTAATCAGGTGTTTGGGCAATGACCTGCCTTATGTCAGCCGCGGTGGCCTCAAATTGGAAAAAGCCGTGCAGATATTTAACCTTAAATTGCAGGATAAAAAAGTTCTGGACATTGGGGCTTCTACTGGAGGCTTTACCGATTGTGCCCTGCAGAATGGCGCGGCTCACGTAATCGCTTTAGATGTTGGTTATGGTCAACTAGCCTGGAAATTGCGTAATGATCCGCGGGTTCGAGTAATTGAGAGAACCAACATTCGGTACTTTAACCGGGAGCAATTACCGGAACTGGTTGATATAATTACCTGTGATGTTTCGTTTATCTCATTATCGTTGGTGCTGCCGGTAATTCCTGGCCTGCTAAAACCGGGAGGCGAGGCAGTACTGCTGATTAAGCCGCAATTTGAAGCCGGCAAGGAGCGGGTTGGTAAACGAGGAGTAGTCAAGGACCCGGAAGTACATTTCGAAGTAATAAATAAGGTGTTGGCAGGTGCTGCCGAACAGGGCTTGTCAGCACAGGGGCTGTCATATTCACCGATTAAGGGTCCAGAAGGTAATATAGAGTATCTGTTATACCTGCTTTATACTGAACCAAAAGGCCTAATTGGTGAGAATGAAGTCAAACAGACCATAAACCAGGCGATTTTTGATTTGGGGTGAGCATGAGTTGAAGATTGGTCTCAGGGTGAATTCACGTAAAGGCCAAGCCCGGGATATGGCAGCAATCGTAGAAAAAAGGCTGAAGACGCTCGGGGTTGAGACTACAGTCTATAAGGACAACTTTACCGAGGACAGCCCCATAAAAACTGATATTGACCTGCTGGTGGTAATGGGAGGGGATGGAACTCTTTTACACGCGGCCCGTTATTTCAGCCGCCAGGGTATACCAATTCTAGGGGTTAATTTCGGAAAAGTAGGCTTTCTAACCGAACTGGAAGTTGAGGAACTGGATCACTATTTGGACCGTCTGGTTAGCCGCGACTTTTGGGTTGAAGAACGCATGATGCTGCAGGTCAGGCTGCTGCGTGATGGTGAAGTAATCCTGGAGGATTATGTTCTGAATGAAGCCTTGATCAGATCCATCGATTACGTAGCCACCGTCGCTATCTTTGTCGATGAGTTAAATTATGCTTATTGCCGGGGGGATGGAGTAATCTGCTGTACGGCCAGCGGTTCCACGGCCTATTCTCTGTCGGCGGGTGGACCATTGCTGGAACCACCCTTAGAAGCCATGGTTATAACTCCGGTGAACTCCATGTTTCAACATTGCCGGCCACTGGTGGTTGGCAGCCAGCGGACGATAAAACTAATTCCGATAAATCTTAAACAAATGTCTTTATTATTGGATGGTGTTCATACCCGAGAACTACATAAAGGTGATCTAGTTACTATCACCCGAGCCATGATGCCGACCCAGTTAATTCGGTTTAAGCCGGGGAGGTTTTTCAATATACTGCAGGCAAAAACCGGGCGGCTCGGTTGGGATATGGGCTAGGATAACTTGTTTTTAGGAGGAAATGCCGATGAAAACTCGACGTCATTTTGCTATTATGGAAGTTATTGCTAGCAAGAATGTAAGTACTCAGGAAGAACTGTGTGAAATACTGCGCGACCGGGGTTATGATGTAACTCAGGCTACGGTTTCGCGGGATATTAAGGAACTAAAGCTGATCAAGCTCCCTGATGAATTGGGATACCATTATGCGATGCCGGATACTGCCAGCCCGCGGATATCCCAGGATAGGCTGCGGCGTAATTTCCGGGAAACCGTAGTTTCGATTGACCGCAGTGAGAATCTGGTGGTTATTAAGACTCTGCCAGGCACCGCCAATGCCGTGGCATCGACAATTGACGCTGCTGATAATAGTGATATTCTCGGTACTATTGCTGGCGATGATACCATTTTAGTCGTAGCTCGTGACCGGGAACGAGGGCAATTGGTCAGTGAATATTTAAAGGATTTGATTAAATAGATACTGTCAGGTTGGGTGTTAGGTGGAGGGGATAGCCAGTGCTGCGCGAGCTTTGTATAGAAAATATGGTTCTAATCGATCATCTCCGTATCATCCCGCAATGCGGAATGAATGTATTTACCGGGGAAACGGGAAGCGGTAAATCCATGATAATCGATGCCCTGGCTTTATTGAACGGTGAACGCGGCCGTTCAGAACTTATCCGGCTCGGCACCGAACGTTTGCTGGTGGAAGGGATCTTTGACTGGCCACCGACAGCTGACTTTAATGAGCTGGCTACGGAATTAGGATTGACAGCTGACGATGACGCTATAATTGTTAGCCGTGAAATAGCTCTTAATGGCAGGAATATAACCCGGATCAACGGCCGTAATTATCCGCTGTCAGCTTTACGGACCCTGGCACCATGGCTGCTCAATATTCATGCCCAGGATGATACCCACGAGCTCCTTTCGAGTGTTCATTATTTAACCTATCTCGATCAATATGATCCGCAGTTAGCGGCGCAGGTATTACAATTACAACGGAAATATGAGGAGTATCACCATCTGGATCAGGAATTGGCGGCCTGTCGGCAGGAGCACCAGAACTGGCTTCGGGAACGTGATTTTTTAGAATATCAATGTCAGGAGATTGAGGCAGCCGGATTAAAGCCCGGGGAAGAGGACGAACTGGAGTCACGGCGCCGGCTGATGCGTAATGCCGGGCAAATGCAGCAGGTTTGTCAGGAAAGCGAGCAGCTATTATTTCATGCCCATAATGGAGTGGCGGCTGAAGAAATGATCAGTCAGGTTCGCCGCCTGGTAATGCGATATACGGCAGAGCCGACATTTGCCAAAGTATTGGGTACCCTGGATGAAATACTGGACCTGCTGGAGGATCTCAAATCTCAATTCAATTTGATTAGTGATGAATTAGATTTTGTACCGGCTGATTTGGAAGCAGTGGAGGATCGGTTACATCAGCTAAACCGGTTGTTTAAAAAATATGGTGCTTCCAGTAGTGAGGTTTTGGGAACAGGGCAGCAGCTGCGTGAACGCCTGAAGCAAATGCAACGCTGGGGAGAACAGGAAGAGCAACTAGAGCAGGCCTGCCAGCAAGCACAGAACGAATACCTGCAGCAGGCCGAACAGGTAAGTAATTTGCGAAAGCAGTTAGCCAGCGGATTAGAAGCAGCCGTCCAAAAGGAGTTAGGCAGAGTAGCAATGCCCAATGCTCAATTTGTGGTTCGGATTGATAGATTAACTGAGCCCGGATCGCAGGGCTTGGACAAGGTTACTTTTCTATTTTCAGATAATCCCGGTCAGGAACTGCGTCCAGTTCATAAGATAGCTTCCGGAGGAGAGTTATCCCGCCTGGCCTTAGCTTTAAAAGTTGTACTGGTGGCACAGATACCAGCCCAGGTTTTTATTTTTGATGAGATTGATGCCGGGATGTCCGGGTATGCCCTGGAACAAATTGCTGCCCGGATAGCTGCCTTAGCCGGTGAACGGCAGGTGCTGCTGGTTACCCATGCTCCGGTGGTCGCGGCTTACGCCGATAACCACTTTGTTATCAGTAAAGAAAGCCATGAAAATGCAACTTATACCACCGTAAAGGAGTTGAACCAAGATCAGATAGTTGGACAGCTGATGCAAATGATGGGTGAAGGTCATGCCCCGGCTTCAGCACTTAAGTATGCCCAGGAACTGCGGGTAGCGGCTCTGATTGCCCGCCAAAAAATTAGTTAAGCTTAAGGACCCAATTATCCAATGGCAGATCTTTAACCGGATAGAAACGGGGGCTACTTGGTTAAATTAATCCTACCGATTAAGGTAGGAGGTTCAATCACATGGCTCGCTGGCGTTTCTGGTTAGGTATCATCATATCAATGGCCATCCTGGCCATCGCCGTTTACCCTCCAGTAAGACAGATAATCAGTTTACAGGAAAATCAAAGCCTGGTGGTAGGAGAGGAACAGCTCATCACCGGTTTACCTATGACCCGATGGCCTAATATGCAGGTACGGGTTAATGCCATGTCAAACCAATCCGAACCAGCCGTGGTGGTCCAGCCTGGACGTCAGGGCATTACCATCCGGGCTTTAAACCCTGGCTCAGCGAGTGTGCAGTTATCTGCTTTCGGTTATATACCAATTAAAAAAATCAACGTAGTCACGGCCCCCCGGCGTCGGGTAGTTATCGGCGGCCAATCTGTCGGTATCATACTGCAGTCGCGCGGAATTATGGTAGTGGGTTTCGCCAACATTAATAATGCTGGTAACCTCGTGTCACCAGCCAAATTGGCCGGGCTGGAGCCGGGGGACGTGATTAACCAGGTTAATGGACAAAAGGTTAAGAATGAAAATGAGCTGGCGATTTTGATTGACCAATTGGGAAGACAGCAAAAACCGATTACCTTAACTATCAAACGTCAGGGCAGCAGTCGGGATATATTGATTAATCCGGTTTATTGCCCGGAAACTGCCCGTTACCGCATAGGTCTCTATGTCCGTGATGGGGTAGCCGGGGTGGGGACCATGTCATTTGTTGATCCAGAAACAGGTAATTATGCAGCCCTGGGACATGTAATTCTCGATGCCGATACCAGGCAGCAGATTGAAGTGGGAAACGGGCAACTGGTGGAGGCACTGGTACAATCGGTGCAGCCCGGCCGGCCGGGGAGACCGGGGGAAAAGATCGGTATCTTTAAAATGGGAAGTTCCCTGACCGGTGATGTGAAGTCAAATACGTTTTTTGGTGTTTACGGCCATTTAAGCCGGGGAATAGTTAATCCATTATATCCACAGCCGGTTGAAGTTGCTTATGGACACCAGGTACAAACCGGGGCAGCACAAATTTTAACTGTTTTGGGCGGTGATGAGATTCAACAATTTGATGTAGTTATTGAAAAGGTTTATCCTTACCGACATACGGGTAAATCAATGGTAATCAAGATAGTTGACCCGCGTCTGTTGGCAGTAACCGGGGGCATAGTCCAGGGAATGAGCGGCAGTCCAATAATTCAGAATAGCCGTATTATCGGTGCTGTCACTCATGTCTTTTTACATGATCCGCAGCGTGGGTATGGGGTGTTTATGGATAATATGCTCAATGAAATAAATCAAGTTAAGTTAAATAGTATTAATTACCAAAAACTGTCAAAAAGCGTGGCTGCTTAAGAGGAGGCAGGAACACAGAATAACCAAAAAATGGTATCTATTTGTTGCAACATAGTCGGCAAATCTCACCAGTCTATCCGTAAAGTGTTTATATCTGTAAGATATTAGGTCTTTTTATTGCACGGGGTGAGAAGGAATTCGTTTGGAAGCGTCGAAAAACCTAAAATAGCTAACAAGCTAGTTTTCGTTAAATGAGGGGGGTAGTCATGGTTAGTTTTGGTGAACCCATTCGGGTATTGATAGCCGACGATAACCGAGAGTTCTGCAGAATTTTACGGGAATACTTTTCCGGCAACCCCGATTTTGAATTGATTGAAGTATGCGCCAATGGCCTGGAAGTTTTGGATGTGTTGGGGAAAAAGGATGTCGACGTTCTCATTCTTGATCTGATTATGCCTTATATGGATGGGATCGGGGTTTTGGAGAAAATGTCTGATATGAAACTGGACAAGCGACCCAAGGTTATTATCCTAACCGCCTTCGGTCAGGAAAATATTACGCAGAAGGCAGTCCAGTTAGGTGCAGATTACTATATTCTCAAGCCCTTTAACCTTCAAATTCTCGGCGACCGGGTGAAACAAGTAGTAAAGGAAAAAACCGAGGCTCCGCCGCGTCCGATGCCCGTTACCAAACGGGATCTGGAAATGGAGGTTACCCGGATAATCCATGAAATCGGGGTACCTGCCCATGTCAAAGGATATCAATACCTGCGTGATGCTATTATGCTGGTGGTGGAAGAGGTTAATTATCTAGGGGCGGTTACCAAGGAACTCTATCCGGCAATCGCTGATAAGTATGATACCACGCCCTCCCGAGTGGAAAGAGCCATTCGCCACGCCATTGAATTGGCCTGGGATCGTGGTGATATTGAGAAGATTAATAAATTTTTCGGTTATACGGTTAATGGCGAACGCGGCAAACCCACCAACTCTGAGTTTATAGCCATAATTGCCGATAAGCTGCGGCTTGAAACCAAGGTTTCCTAGAGTATTTATTGTCGTACAACCTTATATATGCTACTTTAAAGGATGCTTGAGTCTAACAGCATCCTTTTATTTTTGCTGACGTATCTCTATGGCGTTGTTTATCTCAATAATTTGAGTGTTCTACTTTATTTGTTTAATTTTATTCAACCGATAAGTGTTGTTTATGATTTATCATCACTGATTTAGCCTATTAAGAAGGATTGTGTTAATATAATTTTTAGTTAACTTCCAATTACTTATAAGGAAGTCAGGGAACGGGAGCCTGGTTTATGAAATTACAAGGTAAAGCCAAAGCGGATCATCGTACTAAAGATTTGACCAAACGCCTCCGACGGGGTGAAATAGCAGTAATCGATCATGATGATATTGATGAGGTAGCAGCCGAGTCCTTGCTGGAAATTAAACCGCTGGCGATTATTAATGCCCGGGAATCCATTACTGGCTCATACCCTACCCGGGGAGTATTAAAATTAATTCATGGCGGTATCCCGGTAATTGATCAAGTCGGACCGGAGATATTTGACTGTATCCGGGACGGTGCCCTGGTGGAAATCCATGACGGTGACATTTATCTCCACGATGAGTTAATTGCTCAAGGTCAGGTATTAACCCGCGAGATGATAGAGGATAAGCTAAGAGAAGCTGAAGCTAATTTTCAGGTTGTATTGGCTGACTTTGTAGAAAATACTCTGGACTATGCCCGACGGGAAAAAAATATCCTCCTGCAGGACATGCCGCTTCCCGACTTAAAGGTACGCTTCTTTAAACGTCCAGTTCTGATAGTGGTTAGAGGTAAGAATTATAAGGAAGACCTGAAGGTTCTATCGTCTTATATCAAGGAAGAAAAGCCGGTATTGATCGGGGTAGATGGCGGCGCTGATGCCTTATTGGAGTGTGGATTTACTCCTCATGTTATTGTTGGGGACATGGATAGTGTTTCCGATCGGGCACTCTGCTCGGGAGCAGAATTGGTTGTGCATGCTTATCGTAATGGAAAAGCTCCGGGTCTAAGCCGGGTTGAGGAAATGCAATTACCCTGCCATGTGCTGCCCTTGACGGGAACCAGTGAGGATGTGGCCATGTTAATGGCTTACGAGGCAGGATGCAGCCTGATTGTAGCGGTTGGGACCCACTCTAATATCGTTGATTTTCTGGAGAAGGGACGGCGGGGTATGGCCAGTACCTTCCTGGTCAGATTAAAAGTGGGCTCTATTTTGGTTGATGCCAAAGGGGTTAGTCAGCTGTATCGCCAAGGTTTGCAGGGTAAATATCTCTTGCAGCTCTTAGTAGCGGCTTTAATACCAATATTCATTCTCTTATGGGTTTCCCCCTCAACCAAACCAATTTTAGAATTAGTTTGGTTACAGTTAAAATTGATGACCAGTATTTAAATTGGCCGGAGGAGAATAGAAATGATTGATATCAGATATCATATAGCCACCCTGGTTGCAGTTTTTCTCGCTCTGGGCCTCGGAATTCTTATCGGCAGTGGTCTGGTTAACAGCAATGTGATTAGTGATCAACAGGCCAAAATTATTGATCAACTCAAGGTGGAATTCGAGGATCTGCGCGGGCAAAAGGTGGAACTTACGGCCCAGAACGACTATTTAAGCCGGATGATTAAATATCATGATGAGTTTAACCGGGAGATGATGCCGGCTCTGATCAAAAACCGCCTGGCGGGTGAACAGGTGGCTGTAGTTCTGACCGGGGGTGAGCAGATACCGCCCGGATTGTTTAATACTCTGAGTCTGGCGGGTGTTAAAGTAGCATCAACCAGCATATTTTTACCTAATGCCAGTATGGAGGATCCGGGAGTCAGGACTAAATTATCACAGTATTACAACCTGCCGGACACCAGTTCTCCTGAAGAAATGCAAAGTCTGGTAGCTAAAACAGTAGCCCGGATTGTCAGTGCTGACGGTGCTGATAAGGAAATAGCCTTGCTGAAGCAGCTTAATCTGGTCAAGATGAATGGGCAGTTTGGGGTACCGGTTAAAGCGGTGATTGTGGTCGGCGGAGCCAATGATCTTCAGTATTACTTCCCGGAAACTATTGACCAGCCTTTAATCGAATATTTTAACGAGGTAAAAAAGACAGTTTACGGAGTAGAAAACGCCCAAGTAACTAAAAGCTATATGGATTTATATCAAAAACTTCACATTAATACCATTGATGATATCGATCTGATGGTGGGCCAATTAGCCCTGATACTGTCGATGGATGGAGAACCTGGAAATTTTGGGGTCAAGAGTACAGCTCAGAAGTTTATGCCGGCTTTGCCGGTGGAATACCTGGGAGGCACCACCCCATGATGAAGGTAACAGTTGTATTACCGGCTTATAATGAAGAGAAATTAATCACCAGTACGCTCCGGTCAGTCAAGGCAGCTGGTTTTGCCCATAGGATTCTGGTTATTGATGATGGTTCTGCTGACCGGACTGCAGAATTGGCAGCCAGCGAGAGTGTCGAGGTGATAACTTTGCACCCTAATCGCGGTAAAGGCGGGGCTTTAAATTATGCTGCTACCCTGGTTGATACCCCGGTGGTAATCTTCCTTGATGCTGATCTGGGGGATACTGCCGGAGAGGCAGCTTTATTGTTAGAACCAATTATGACTGGACGGGCGGATCTAACAATTGCCCGCTTTCCGCCCGCCATTAAAAAGGGAGGCTTCGGCCTGGTTAAAAACCTGGCGCGGAGTGCTATTAAGAGGGCGGGCGGCCCCTATATGGAATCACCGTTGAGCGGACAGCGGGCTATGAAAATTGAGGTAATGCAAGCTTTAATGCCTTTTGCTTCTGGCTATGGCATCGAGATGGGGATGACTCTGAGGGCTTTGCGCAAGGGCTACCAGGTAGAGGAAGTCCCAACCAGGATGCGTAATAATGAGACCGGACGTGACTTGGCGGGTTTCTGGCACCGGGGGAAACAGTTTATGCAGGTGGCTCGGGTAGCTTTAAAGGAGGGCAGCAGATGATCGCCGGACAGATTTGGTGGGCAGTGCTGGCTTTTTTTGTTTCCGGGGTATTAGAGTTGGCCGCCCTTTATTTTTTACTGCCGCTGCTACAACGCGGCGGTGCCGAGAGAAACAACTACCGTGGGCAGTTGATACCGGTTGCCGCCGGGATTTCCTTGCCGCTGGTATTGCTGATCTGTTATTTCCCCTATCGTTACTTTCAGATTGACAGTTCTGCTATTTTAATTGGGATTATCCTCATGGCTTTCCTGGGATTAATTGATGATCTGCTGGGTAACCGTGATACTATGGGCTTTAGAGGTCATATTAAAAGCTTGCTGCATGGTACCTTGACTACGGGCGGGTTAAAAATGCTGATGGGTGGTGTGGTAGCATTATATACCGCCGCCTTTTTTTCCGCTGCGTGGTACTGGTGGCTGCTTAATGGACTAATTATTGCCCTGTCCACCAATTTGTTGAATCTATTGGACCTGCGGCCAGGAAGAGCTATCAAAGGGTTCTTTATTTTCCTGCTGCCAGTTATGATCCTGGCTCCGAATATAGAACGGTGGCTTCTGCTGCCGGTACTGGGGGCAGTAACAGCGTATTTTCCCTTTGATCTGCGGGCTCGGGCCATGATGGGTGATTCCGGCTCCAACATACTGGGTTTTGTTCTGGGTTACTTGGCCGCCAGCGTACCTGGTTTTGGTTTTAAGATCGGGACTCTGATTTTTCTAATAGGTATCAATTTATTAGCGGAGAAGGTATCACTTTCAGCCATAATCGAGAAAGTGGGCTGGTTAAGATATATCGATCACCTTGGAAGGGAGATGAAGATGGATGATCAACAACGAACGGCTGGTTAATCTTTTCATGGAGATGGTACAAATTGATTCTGTCTCATTTCAAGAAGCGGCGTATAAGGAATATCTAAGATCCCATCTGCAAGCGCGGGGACTACTGGTTAAAGAGGATAATTCGGCGGATGTTACCGGCAGCAATTCCAACAATTTAATTGCGTTTTTACCGGGCCGACGTCAAAATTCCCCGATAATTTTGCTGGGAGTACATATGGATACCGTGGAACCGGGAAAAGGTATTAAACCCCAGCTCAAAGACGGGCGGATAACGGCATCAGGTGACACCATATTAGCAGCCGACGATAAAGCAGGCGTAGCGGTTATACTGGAAATGCTGGATCTGCTTTTAACCAAT
>JBLNAA010000201.1:0-22832 GCA_050259135.1 Methylocystaceae bacterium
TTCATTGTCCTTGCATCTCCTCAGTGTTGACCCGCATCACAATGGGGAAATGGTCCGATGGGTAACGATTATCATAGCGATTATGATCTACCTTAACCTTTTTTACGGTTATATCCGGAGAGGTGAAAATATAGTCAATCGGTTTGCCGATGATACTGCCGGTAAAGCGGTGGTAAGTGCGTCCGATGGTATCATCGCCGCTGAGAAAGGTTTTGAAGTTCTGCCGGCCAAACAGGTGATGACGGGTATTTATTGTCCTTAAGGCCCTTAACGCCATACTATTAGGACGAGCGTTGAAATCACCCATTAAGATGGTTGGATAGCCGGTATTCATTTTTCTGATAAATCTGCCGATTTGCTTTAGCCCGCTGAGCCGTGCCCAGGGACTGAAGTGGTCGAGGTGAGTATTATAGACTGCCAGATTGGCATTGCCATTAACTTCTCTAAATATTCCCCAGGTGCAGACTCTTGGATACGCCGCATGCCAGATACGACTACCTTCTACGGCTGGGCGTTTCCCCAGCCAAAAAGTGTCTTGGGCCCGACAGATTAGTTTGCTGGCATTATAAATAACAGCTGAAAATTCACCGCAGTGGCCACCGCCCCGACCGAGCCCAATCCATCTATAATCAGGAAGCAGCCGCATCAAATCGTTGATGGCAGTTATAGTTAGCTCCTGAGTTCCGATTACATCCGGCTTATATTTTTCCATGAACAGCTTGACAGCCCCAAGTCGGTCATACCAGGGGTGTTTTGACTTTCTAGAAGTGGCGGATTTCAGATTGAAGGTAACAATGGTTAATTCCATAAACATTCATCCTTTTTGTAAATTATGGTCCTTATTAGCATAACCATCTTGGCTCAATACGACAAAAGTTTGACGCATTATTGGCAGGAATACTCTTCCAATAATAGAAATACCAATATATAGCAGGTAATGAATAAATTAGCTGAGAAGTTAAAGGAGAGACAATTTAAAGGAGGAGCGGAATATGGAATTTAAAACCATAATCTACGAAAAAAAAGACGGTGTTGTTACAATCACTTTCAATCGGCCCGAGGCCATGAATTCATCGAATGCCAATTCGGTAGCTGACCTATCACGGGCGGTGGATACGATTGAAAATGATGATGAAGTACGGGCTGCAGTGTTTACCGGCGGCACCAACATATTTGCGGCCGGCGGTGATATTAAATTTATGTCTGAAGCCGACCCGCAGGAAATGGAGCGCTTTATTGCCAAAGCTCATGCCATGCATGATCGTATTGCGGCATCATCAAAGGTCTATATAGCTGCTATTGGTGGTCTGGCTTTAGGCGGCGGCTGTGAACTTGCCCTGGCCTGCGACATTCGTATAGCTGCCGAAAATGCCATCCTGGGCCAGCCGGAAATAAACCTGGGTATAATCCCCGGGGCAGGAGGTACCCAGAGGTTACAACGGGTAGTAGGTTCCGGCTGGGCACGGCATTTGATCTTGACCGGTGAAATGATTGATGTGCAGACAGCGTTCAAAATCGGCCTGGTAACCAAGGTGGTAGCGGCAGAAGAATTATTGGAAACTGCACACAAGATGGCCAAATCACTGGGTTATAAGAGCCCCGGAGCCGTAAGTGCGGCCAAGAAATGCCTGGCTTTGAGCGAGAATACCGATCTGTCAACCGGTCTATTGTATGAACAGAAAGCCTGGTCGTTCCTTTTCTGCAGTGAGGACCAAACCGAGGGAATGAAGGCATTCCTGGAAAAACGGCGTCCCCAATATAAAGGAAAGTAGGAAGCACTAATAATTTTATAATAAAGCGGCCGCTGACAGGCCGCTTTTCCTTATCCTGGGGATGGCTATTTAAAGCTTGGTTTAACCTTTATAATCATAGTTAGGTAATTACCAAACCAGAAGTACTTAACACAACTCATTTTATATTAACTTGCACCAGCACAGGGAGGTAACCAGGTTTTATGTTTGGTAAACTGGGGAGGACAATCGTTCTCTTGCTAATCATAACCGCATTGATTATTCACTATCAGCCCCAGGTGTTACCCTTTCTGGAGGGACTGATATCAAATGTACAGCCGACTGAGATTGTAACACCAGCCGTTCAGGCTCAAACCACCAAACCGGACCACTTAATACAACGCCATTTTAACTGGCAGGCCGTTGGTAAGCGCTGGTCATGGCAGATTACCCTTAGTCAGTCCGCTTGCGAGTATTTTAAAGGGCTGCCGCGTATTCAGACTGATGATTATTCGGTGTATGTTACCAACCCTGATGATGATGAGTATTTAAACGAATTGATTCAAAAGTTTCGTCAGGCCAGGACTCAATCAGGCTTAAGCGAGCACGAAATGGTAGCCATGGTAGTATCTTTTGTCCAGAGTATTCCGTATGTTGAGGATAAGGTGAGTACCGGTCAGGATGAGTACCCCCGATATCCTCTGGAAACCCTCTATGACCAACAAGGGGATTGTGAGGATAAAAGTATACTGATGGCCTCTTTGCTTGATAAGCTGGGATATGGAGTGGTTTTGCTGGAACTGCCTGACCATATGGCGGTAGGGGTAAAAGGGGAAAAATCATTGCCGGGTGATTATATAACCTACCAGGGCAGCCGGTACTACTATTTGGAGACAACTGAAAAGAACTGGCAGATAGGTGATGCCCCTTCAAAAATGCTCAATAGTAAAGTCCGTATCCGTCCGCTGATTCCCAAGGCGGTCTTAACTCATCAGTGGCAGAGCAAAGGCAGCATTCTGAACTATCAGGTGACCGTGACCGTGTTCAATCAGGGGACGGCTCCGGCGGCAAATACTAAAGTCCAGGCCATGTTTGATGCCGGCGGCAGTAAGGTTTACTCGCAGAATACCAGCGGTACGGTATCAATACCTCCCGGCGGCAAAGCGACATTTACTGTTAAGCTCCGCTACCCGCACCTGGTTAAAACCAGGATTCACGTGCAGGTCATTGCTAATGGCGTACTGGATGGTGAATCTACTTCCGAATGGTTCACGGCCAAATAGAATAATTATATGGAGACAATCATGAATTTGTCTATTGGTAAGCTTATTCAGCAATATATAGCTGTTTACCATGAAGAACATCAGACGGCCACTCAATGGCTAACACCATTAGCAGCTTACGCCGATGCTGATGACCCGCGGTTTACACAGCTTAAGGAAGCAGTGGGCCCCAATCATGCTTTACCTCATGATCTGCTGGAAGATGCCCAAACGGTGATTGCTTATTTTGTACCGTTTGCCAAAGAAGTAGTAAAAAGCAATATTAACGGACGAGATGCCTCTAAAGAATGGGCTTTGGCCTACATCGAGACCAATCAATTAATCGTGGACTTAAATCAATATATCTATGAACAATTATCAAAAACTGGGTATTCCTGCAGCCGGATTCCGCCGACTCATAATTTTGATAAAGTGAAACTGATCAGTGACTGGTCACATCGTCACGTGGCTGTTATTGCTGGTCTGGGCACTCTGGGCCTTAACAATATGCTGATTACTAAAAAGGGATGCTGCGGGCGAATTGGCAGTTTGGTCACCAATCTGAAAATAGAGCCAACCATTGATGCTAAGCCGGGCAGCTGTCTTTACAAAAACGATGGTACCTGTCAGAAATGTGTTAAAAGGTGCGTTAATGATGCCATTAAGGCCGATAGCTTTGACCGGCACCGTTGTTATCAAATGTGTTTGCATAATCAAGATTTATACACTGATTTGGGGAAAGCTGATGTCTGCGGCAAATGTGTGGTGGGGATACCCTGTTCCATGCGAAATCCGGTCAGCAAAGGAGGCCACTGTGGATGATTGAGCGCAGTCTTAATATAGGCGGTAAGTACCGGCATTTTAAAGGTAACGAATATCGGGTGCTGTTCCTGGCCAAACACTCGGAAACCGAGGAAGATATGGTAGTATACCAGGCACTGTATGGGGATCGCCTGATCTGGGTACGTCCCCTGTCCATGTTTTTGGACCAAAAAGAAGTAAATGGAGCATTGGTAGACCGGTTTACCGAGTTAGAGGAGTAACCATACCTGGATAATAATACCTAAGTGGTGGTTGGGAATTGGCGGCTGAGATGGAAAGTCGGTGGACAAGGCTTAATTAGCGGCTATTAACCTTTAGGCACTATTTGGTTTTTATCCAGGGGTGACAATATTAAAACTAAAATAGTGACTTATTTTATAAATAGGGGAATAAACATGGCACTTTCACGTAAGCTGGAAGCAGAAACCGTAGACAAAATGATCAAGTTGTATTGTCGGGATATACATAACAACAGTGGTCAAATGCTTTGCCCATCATGTCAGAAAGTTGAGCAGTATGCGCTGACCAGGATCGATAAATGCCCCTTTGGTGATCAGAAACCGGTATGCTCTCGCTGCCAGGTTCACTGTTATAAGCCCGAAATGAGGGAAAAAATTAAAAGTATAATGCGGTATTCGGGCCCGCGGATGCTGACCAGGCATCCGCTTCTGGCGATCAGATACCTTTATCGAAAAAACCTTAAAAGCCGATCAACGGCCAAGAAATAAGAGGCTATCCCGGTTATAGGGATAGCCTCCTTTGCTTTAAGATTGTTGACTGGGTTCAGATGTAGTATTGTTATTATTTTGATCGGTGCCGTTGTTGGCAGCAGAACCAGAATCATTGGGATCGGTTGGGTTGGTGGTATCGCTGCCAGTACCATTATCAACATTTGTTGGCGGGCTATTATCAACGGAAGTGTCACCCTGGGAGGGTTCTTCCGGTTGTGCTGCCGGAGTTTCGGTTTTTCTTGTCTTAACCTGCTTGGGCTTTTCAGCAGCCAGGGTCCCTTCGATAAAATCAACGGTTTTACCGTTTAGTACATTATCCACCATACCCGGAAGTTTCTGCTCGTCAACCACCCAGTAGGAAGCACCCGTATCCGGGTCATTATAGAACCAGCCGGGCAGGGATTGGGCCACCATTTGACTTTGTCCTTGCTGGAACTGTTCCGCGGCCTGGGCAATTTTCAGCAGTTTGGACATTGGTATATCCGTACTGACATATTTGTTGAGCTTAGGAACCAGCCGGGGCAGTTTCGTCAGAGTAGAAGACTGCATCATTTCAGTGCTTACTGCTTTTATAAAATTCTGCTGGCGCTGAATACGGGCTATATCGCCCAACGCATCGGTGCGAAAACGGCAGTAAGCCAGGGCCTGGGTTCCATTGAGCCGCTGAACCCCGGGCTGAAGATCAATATCCTCACTGGGTTTGTACATCCGCTTATCTACATCAATGGTAACCCCACCGAGAATATCTATAATTTCTTTAAAGCCGGAGAAATTGGTCAAGACATAGTAATTTACCGGTACCCCAACCAGTTCTTCTACCTTCTGTTTAGCCAACTCCGGCCCACCGATAAAATTAAAAGCATTAATCTTTTGATAATGGTCGCCATTTTTAATCCGAGTATCACGGGGAATTGAAATCAACCCCACCTTTTTGTTGGTGGTATCGATTGAGGCCAGGATCATCGTGTCACTGCGTGCCTTGGTCTCCCCGGGGCGGGCATCAATTCCTAACAGCAGTACATTAATAATTCCCTGATTTAATAATTCAGCCCTAGCTTGTTCTGCTTTATCTGCGGCCTGATGTTTATACCAGCCTAAACCGGCGGCAATTCCGGTTCCGAGTAGCAGAATCATAACGGTGAATAAGGCAATAAACCGGGTATATTTTTTGTGCATTACTTCATTCTCTCCCCTGTATAAAGAACGATCAATGGATTTATAAAACACTTTAGATTTAGTTAGGCAAATTAAACCCAAGCATACAACTTTCATTATAATGCAAAGCTGTTAAAGAAGGGATAACAAATATAGCCAGTTATCATAAGTGACCGATGTAGTCTAATAATTAATGGTTACGTTCTCCGGTCAGGGATTCTGACAGTGGTAATTCGATCAGCCTGAAAATATAAGGTGGGCGGCCTCCTTAAACGGAAGCCGCCCACCTTTTATCAGTTGATCATTCCACACTGTGCCAGAGAACCTCGCAGACATCATATACCTTAATCGGATCTTCACTTGACAGAACCGTCATTCCATCGGTGATCATCGTCATACAGAAGGGACAGTTGACTACCACTTCATCAGGATTAGTTTCTTTAAGCTGTGTGGACCGGGCCTCATTAATACGCATATGCCCGGGAATAGGGGTTTCCTCCATCCACATCCGTCCTCCGCCGGCTCCGCAGCAGAAGCCGTTATGCTCTGACTTAGGCATTTCTATAATATTACCGCCAGTCGCTTTAATTACATCGCGGGGTGCACCATAAATGCCGTTATGCCTGCCCAGGAAGCAGGAGTCATGGTAGCCAATCCGGCGGCTTCCTGATTTGGGCTTAAGCTTGCCTTCGGCCAGCAGCCGTGCCAGCAGTTCGGTGGAATGGACCACCTCATAGTTGCCGCCCAAATCGGGGTACTCATTTTTGATGGTGTTAAAACCATGTGGACAGAGGCAGATTATCTTTTTTACCCCGTATTTGTTAAAACTCTCAATATTCTGCACTGCCAGGGTTTGGTAGAGATATTCATTTCCCAAACGGCGTGCCGGATCTCCGCAGCATTGTTCTTCAGTACCAAGGTAAGCGACCTTGATGCCAGCATTATCAAGCAGACGGAGCAGGGCTTCACCCACCTTTTTATAGCGGTCATCAAAAGCAGCTGCACATCCGGCAAAGAGCAAATAATCGAAATCAGCCTGTTCTTCCGGCAGCAGGATAACTTTATCCCGAACATGACGCTCTTCCAGCCAGGCCGAGCGCTGAGCCCAGCCGACACCCCAGGGGTTATAGTTGCGTTCCATATTAACAAAGGCCGCCTGGGCTTCGGAAGGCATATCCCCCTGCCACATTACCAGGTTACGACGCATATCCACGATTTTGGCAATATGCTCGATAAACATCGGGCAATGATGAACGCACCCGGCACAGTTGGTACATTCCCATAAAACAGTAGGAGTAACCACATCATAAATGAGGTGGGCTTCCGGGCCAACGTTATCATATACATTAGTCGCAGTGGTCATGCTGATTTCGGATGAGGCTTCATCCGCATTATGCTTAAGCAGCAGGGGTGTCTTGGCATCAAGATGCTTTTTCATAACCTGAATTATAGTGATTTTCGGATTAAGTGCCTTGCCGGTGTTATAAGCCGGACAGGCTTCCTGGCAGCGGCCGCAGCGGATACAGGCATCAAGGTCCAGTAAGTCCTTCCAGGTAAGGTCCTCAAGCTTTTCTACCCCGAAGGTTTCAGCATTTTCAATGTCATATACCATCCTGACTGTTGTCGGCTGCAGATTGCGGGAAAAGTACTCAATCATACCAGTAAAAATGTGCCATAACTTGGTAAAGGGAACCATACCGATAAAAATAAAGGAAATTGTCATATGGAACCACCAGAGAAAGCGATGCCACATCAAGGCCTGGCTTAATGTGAGCTTATTAAACCACCCGGCCATCCACCAGCCAATTGGTGAAGCCAGGTGTTCATAGCCGACTGGTGTAGTACTGCCAGCCAGTTTTATTTGGGCGGTGATCCGCAGGGCCTCAATAATATATCCAGTAAATAGAATTGCGAAAATCAGTAAGAGAACCCAGCCATCAAGGGCTTTAGTATCCCACAGGCGGTCAGGCCTTTGCAGATAACGGATGCCTGCCAGGACTACAATTCCGATCAAGGCCAGCAGACCCATAATATCAACGAACATAGAGAAATATATATAGAAGTTCCCGGTCAGGGGCGGAAAACCGATGTGGTCCCAGGCAGCAAAACTGGCGGTAGCAATGAGGAGAACAATAAACCCCCAGAAAAGTAAAAAGTGCATGCTTCCGGGAAAGGGTTTGCGAAGCACTTTGCCTTGGCCCAGGGTAAAACCCAGAAAAGAGCTGATGCGGTCGCCCAGGCGGTCCGACCGGTTAATGGTTCCTTTGGCTGTCTTCCAAACTCTTATATGTTTATAGCAGCCATAAAGAAATAACCCAATCGGGATGAGCATGATGATATAAATTAGCCATTCATAATGAATATTTGCCCCTACTACGCGCATAGGTACTTCATAACCGCCCTGCAAAGGCCGAAAACCCATAAACATTCAGTCAATACCCCTTTCCAAATGCAGCTTAAACTAGATATTACATAATATTACCATCTGACCCGGAAAACATGCGGGCTGGGTCGGGTTTTTTATACCTTGATTAGTGGTTTTTCAAACCGGGTACGGGAAACCTAAGGGGGAGAAGTTATGGATATAGAATTAGAGTCAACTCCTAAACCCGGGGATGATATAGTAGATATTAAAAGATGTATCGGATCAAGCAATCAGAGGTAAAAGAATTGATAAAGCATATTGTTTTCGATTTTGATGGTACTATAGCGGACGATAAAGAGTTGGGTTTGTTGATCATTAATGAATTGGCTGATCGGCATAATTATACCCGTTTTACGGCGGAGGAGTTTAATAACCTTAATGAATACCCCTTGCAAGAACGTCTAAAATTAACTGGAGTACCTTTCTATCGTATTCCCAAGTTATCATTGGAATGCCTGAATATATTCAGGCACCTGATTCATTCAGTGAAAACCTTTGACGGAATACAGGAGTTGCTGGCTGACCTGCGTCTAGAAGGGTTTACTCTATCCATTATCTCCAGTAATGCTTTGGAAAACATTCGGATATTTCTCCAAAAAAATAACCTTCAGTATTTCGATCACGTAGCTTCGGTTAAAAACCTGTTTGGTAAACATGTGTCGATTAAGAAATATCTTAAACAGTACCGACTGCACGCCGATGAGATCGTATATATTGGCGATGAGTTAAGAGATATAGAAGCCTGCAAACGGTTAGGGGTTAAAGTGATTGCGGTAACCTGGGGCTTTGATTCCCTCGCCTTAATCAAACGCGGAAAACCGGACTATATTGTCAGTCAACCTTCTGAAATCCTTGATATTGTTAAAACTTTGAAGGAATAATAAGCCCGACAAATGATATATCAGGAGGTTGCGACTAGAATGTTTTTTGGTTCTTTTAGAAGGTATCAAAATATAAAACCATCTGAGGCACAGGAAAAATTGAAGCAGCCGAATACCATTCTATTAGATGTAAGAATGCCGGAAGAATATGCCCGGAACCATATCCCGGGTAGTATCCTTATACCACTAGATGAATTGGGGCAGAGAGTTAAATCAAAAATCCCCGACCCTAATACTGCGATAATTGTATATTGCCAGAGTGGTGGCCGCAGTTCACGCGCGGCTGACCAATTATCCAAATTAGGTTACAACGAAATATTTAATCTGGGTGGTATTAACTCCTGGCCATATAAAACTCAATCGGGCAGATAAAATCTGCTAAAAGAGAAAAGTGCCGGCAACACCTTTTTCTCTTTTATGGTTGATTTGAAACGAGAGGAGAATATGGGAAATATGGTTGCTGAATTTAAACGGGCTTTATTAGTTATCGATGTCCAAAATGAGTATTTCAGTGGGAAACTGCCGGTAAGCTATCCAGCTAATAGTCTGGATAATATTAAACTTATGATCCAGTCAGCACATGACCACCAGATACCGGTTATATTGATCCAGCATACCGCTCCTCAACCCGATTCTGTTACCTTTGTCAGGGGTACGGAGAGCTGGAAGCTGCATCCTGACATTCTGGCTTATCCCTATGACTGTATAATAGAAAAGTCTCTGCCCGGAAGTTTTACTGGTACTGACCTCGCAGATTGTTTAAAAAAGTGGGAAATTGATACGACAGTTATCTGTGGTTATATGACGCAGATGTGCTGCGACACTACTGCCCGGCAGGCACTTCATCTCGGTTATCGGGTAGAATTTATTTCCGATGCTACCGGGACGATGGGTCTTAACAATTACGCCGGTCGGGTAACGGCTGAAGAATTACATCGTGCCATATTGGTAACCCAGGCTATGCGCTTTAGTCAGGTATTAACCACTGCTGAATGGACCGTCATGTTGAAATAATCTAATATTTAATGTTGCTACCGATAAGAAAAATCGACAATTGGTTAGCTAAAGCTATCTCAGTTATTACATGGAACCACGAATATAACAGCAAAATGGCGAGAAATGGACATTTCCTCCCCGTCAATATCTGCTATAATGATTTCTAAATAACTATATATTTCCCCTTGGAAAAACTTATTGGTGGCAGGATTTTGTAAATAGATGGCGAAATCTGCTAGCTAGAACAGTAATAACAAGTTATAACAATATAGAGGTAAAGTGGTGGGGGATATGCAGTTAATACAAAACACCCTGTTTGCTTTGTCAGCGCTTTTGTTAATATTAGCGTTTTACATGGCTATACGGGGTGATTGGAGACGGATGCTGCATCTGACAGCAGATGCAACTCTGTTTCTTTATGTGGGCTATGTGGGGATAGGCCCGTTGCCGGCATTTCCGATGATAGCGGTTGGTGCAGCTGTAGTAGCGATCATGCTGGGACTATCCGGATGGTTATACGGAACTGCCGGACGGCAATCGAGCTGTGTACTGGCTTGGGCTGGTGCCATTGCCGTAACCGGAGTTACCGCAGCTTATTACCTGGGATATCTCAAGTAAAAATTTTGGACCGGAGTGAACTTAATAATGGACAAATTGAAGCAGCGTATACTCGAAGAAGGAAATGTAGCAGCTGGTGGCATCCTCCGGGTGGACTCTTTTTTGAACCATCAGGTGGATGTTCTCTTTTTAGAGGAGATTGCTACCGAGTTAAAAAATTATTTTGTCGATCGGCCGATTACCAAAGTTCTTACGGTGGAAGCATCCGGTATAACCGTAGCAGCTTTTGTGGCTTTGCAGTTGGGAGTACCATTACTGTTTGCTAAAAAAACCGCTGCTGGCAATATGGATGAAGACAATTACCAGGCTCCTGTTTATTCATACACGCGCGGGATGGATTGCAACATCAGAGTTTCTTCCCGCTATCTGAGTCCAGACGATAAAGTATTGATAATTGATGACTTTATGGCTATGGGCAGTGCAGTTGAGGGCTTGTGTGAGATTGTACGGGCGTCCAGGGCTGAACTGGTAGGGGTTGGCATAGTTATTGAAAAAGGATTTCAACCGGGTGGAAGAGAATTACGAGCACGAGGAATTGATGTTTGTTCCTTAGCTATTATTGACCAGTTGGAGGATGGGATTATCAGGTTTAGATAAGCGAGAGGAGGCGGGTACTTGCTGAGCAGCAAGACGACCAAATTGGAGGAGATTTACGCCGAAGTGCGTAAACTGGCTCCGCCATTCGTAGCTTATTATAACCGGGCGGACAGCTATTTGCAGGACAGCCTGTTCAAAGAAGAGGTAAGGGAGGAGATTTTGGAGGAAATCTTCTTCCGCCTGCGCAAACTGGATAAAAAACGGAAATCGCCGGAAGGATTACCAACACCCGAAGAACTGGCTTCTTATCTGGTAGAACAGGTAAAAGCTGAGGATGATCTTCCCACGGTCCGCGAGTATTTTATCTGGGAGGTATTAGCCGGTTTTGCAGCCGCTTATTTGGCCTTAAGTGCTATGTTTTATATTATCAGAGGCGACCTGGGTATACATGGGATTGGTTGGGAAGTATTGGTTTTAACCGCCCTGGCTCCCTTGGGTTTATGGACGCTGGTGGGTATAGTCAACCGTACCTCCTTTAACCAGATTCGTCGGCGCTTAATCAAATGGTATATACTCGGCTTTATCATAGTATTCGTTCTAATGGTGTTAATCTGGGGTTATCTGCCCATGGTTGGCGTCAGCAGCATGCTTGCATTAACTCCCGCCAACGAACTTTATTGGGCATTGATATTTGCGCTGTCAGTTGGGCTAGCCAACAAAATCAGGGAACGTGTGGCGTTGAAAGCTGGCAGCCAGAAACACCTTTGATGTAAATTGGAGATTAATAATCAGTATTATAAGTAAAACCGCCTTTCGGCGGTTTTATTTATAGGGCTTAATATTCACAATCATACATCAAACCTTAAATCCAGTGTTTTTTTCGGAAAAAGGACATCATACTGCCAGCTAACAAGCCCATCCCCCCGAGGATAAACCAGAAGTATAGGTGCTCCCCGCCAGCGGGAATTTTTACATTCATCCCGTAGAGACTGGTGATAAAGGTCAACGGCAATATAATGGTGGATATAATAGTCAGTACGCGCATCACTTCATTGGTACGGCTCGACACAATGGAATAATGGGTATCCATGGCACTGTTAACCAGATCACGATAAGTGTCATTGGTATCCAGGATGACATCCAGATGATCCACCAGATCGAGATAATAAGGGCGGTTCTCTTCGCTGATCGGAAAAGAGTAACGCCCGTTGACATTGGCAAATATCCGCCGCTGCGGCAGTATAACTTTGCGCAAAAGCAGCAGAGTACGCTTCAACACTAAGATCTCTTCGGTTATTTCTTGGGCCGGGTCGGTAAAAATCTCATCTTCCAGGTCATCAATACGACCACCCAGAGCTTCCATAATCGGAAAATAGTCATCAACAATATTATCAATGATATTATAAAGCAGGTAGTCAGTTCCCCGCTCCATAATCTCAGGACCCCGCAGACACATGCGGGCACATTTGCCGACCGCCGACAGAGCTACCGGGTGAATGGTTACCAGGTAGTTAGCCCCCAAAAAAACATCCAATTCGATACTCTTAATTTCATCATCCTCGGCATCCTCGTGGTAACGCAGAGCATGGAAAACAAAGAAAGAGTACCCATCGTCATAGTGATCAACCTTGGCTCGTGGACTCTTTTGCAAGCAGTCTTCCAGAGCCAGGGGGTGAAAATCGAAGATTTCGCCTACATACATCAACTCGTCAACCGAGCAGTCGTACAGGTCGATCCATAACAGGTTTTCCGGGTCGGCGACCATGATGTCTTTTTCTGTAAGATCAACATCATGGTACATGAGGTTTTCGTTGTGGTTGTAAAAATAGGTCTTGATCAATAGACATCCCTCCCCGATGCAGTTGAGAGGGATTCATGCCTAAGCCACCCGGCTAAGCGGCAGCATGAAATCACCTCTTACCGGATAATAATTCCTATTTTGGTTACATCGGTTATCAGGTAAAGGATCCATTCTACCACCGCCCTTTAAGACAAATTGCCAGCTTAAGACATTACTACTATACCTGCACCGGAGCGGCATGTCAATTTAAACTGGCTTCTTTACTGGTATCAAGCATGATTTGCAAACAAAAGTATAGTATAATATTGGAAATTATTTATAGAGTGCAGGTGTAAAGTGAAAAGATTCTTACTGATTATATGTATGATCATGACTGGGTTTTTCGTGTCAGGCTGTAATAGCTTCACCCCGCCAGAAATGTCGGTTATATACGATACTGATGGACGGGCTATAACCGGAATACACCAGGAAAACCGCCTGGATATCAAATTAAAAGATATATCCCCCTATATGAGCAAAGCGGTAGTTGCTGCCGAAGATCAGCATTTTTATAAACATCACGGTATCGATATAGTTGGTATTGGCCGGGCAGCATACCGGAATATTCAATCAAGAAGGATAGTCGAGGGAGGCAGCACCATCACCCAGCAAGCGGCTAAAAACCTTTATGTTGGGCAGGAACGGACCTGGACCCGCAAGCTCCGGGAACTATATTATGCTATCTTGTTGGAGCGCCACTACAGTAAGAATGAGATTTTGGAGCTCTATCTCAACACTATTTACTTTGGTGAAGGTGCCTATGGAGTGGAATCAGCAGCCCGAACTTATTTCAACAAGAATGCTGCCGATCTTAATTTAAGTGAATCTGCACTGTTGGCCGGGATTATCCAGCGTCCTAGTGCCTACAACCCCTACAAAAACGAAACAGCGGCTTTTAAACGCCAGGATTATGTTCTGAAACGCATGGTTGCCACTGGTGCCATCTCGATCAGCGAGGCAGCCCAGGCAGCCAAAGTAAAAATTAAGCTGGAGCGCGGTAAGTCGGCATCCAGTAATGCTCCTTATTTTGCTGCTATGGTAGCTGATTATGTTACCAAAACCTACGGTGAAAGAATGGTCTATCAGGGCGGGCTGCATGTATATACCACCCTTGATTTGGATTTGCAGAAAGCGGCTCAGGCTGCTTATGAACGAGGACTCAGGAACTATCCTGATGACCTGCAGGGTGCTTTGATTGCAGTAGAACCAGGCAGCGGTAAAATAAGGGCTTTGATTGGCGGCCGTGATTATCGCAAATACCCATTTAACCGGGCGGTTAAGAGCAGACGTCAGCCGGGCAGCGCCTTTAAACCATTTTTATACAGTCTGGCCTTACAGGATAATAATACCGAAGCCACCACCCTGGTCTGCGAAGAGATTTCCTACCCTCAGGACGACGGCAGTGAATACCGGCCGGTAGATTATGGAGATGTGCCCTATCATAATCGGGCTTTTACCCTCTGGGAGGCTCTCGCCACCTCAGATAATGTGGTGGCCGTACGCCTGATGGCACAGACTAAACCGGAACGGGTAGCCCAGTATGCAAAAAGCTTCGGCTTCAAAGGTCCGCTCCGGCCCTATTATTCTCTGGCTCTGGGAAGCTCTGAAGTTTCACCACTGGAATTGGCAGCGGCTTACGCAGTTTTTGCTGCCCAAGGTGAGTATACGTCACCATATTATATTGAAAAAATTGAGGACCGCACCGGCCGCATTATATTTCAGGCAGAGGTTGAGCCGGAAAAGGTCGTACGGCCAGCTTATGCCTATTTAATGACCGACATGATGACTGCAGTTTTTAAGCCTGGCGGCACCGCCTCTCATTTAGCCAGTCAGATCAGTTTTACCGCTGCCGGAAAGACCGGTACCACCCAGGAAGTCAGGGATGCTTGGTTTGCGGGCTTTACTCCGAATCTATCCTGCGCGGTTTGGATCGGCTATGATCAGCCGAACCGTTCAGTGAATGTGGCGGGAGGCAGGATAGCTGGACCAATTTGGGCTGAGTTCATGCAGAAGTCTGCTAAAAAGATTGGGGCACCCGGCTTTAAAGTGCCCAGTGAGGTGGATCAGGCTGAGATATGCCTGGATAGCGGGGGGCTGGCCACCGAATATTGTGAACGGGTGGCTAATATGTCGTTTATACGAAATACGGAACCAACCGTGCCCTGTTGGATCCATTCTCCTGGGTTCTGGCAGTTACTGCCGGGGCAACAGCCAAATAAGAACAATCCCAATAATAACCCGAGATCTCCGCGAAATTGGTTATGGAAATTCTTTGGCCGATAAATTGTGAGGGGGAGCTTTAAACAGCTCCCATTTATATTATTAAGTTTACTGGTATTACGGTGAAGCAGGAAGTCTGGCCGAACTGTAGAAAAATTATCTCTAACCGGACTGCCAATTCGGCTCGCGCAATAAAGGACACGCAAAGCGATATAATATGTTAGGAACTAAACCATTTATCAGCATCATGCCAACTAGGAGGGAAAGTATTGGAATTAACATATAAGCAGTTGCGCGCTCAGTGTGACCCCAAGATATTTCGATTTCAAGACACCGCGGAGATCACTGCCCGCGGTGAAGTAATAGGACAGGACCGCGCTCAACGGGCACTGGAGTTTGGGCTTAAGGTTAAGCAGCCGGGCTACAATATTTATCTGGCTGGCCCTACCGGAACCGGTAAAACCAGCCTGGCTCAACTGCTGATCGAAAAACGAGCAGCCCAAGAAACGGTTCCTGACGATTGGTGTTATGTGCATAATTTTGACACTCCCAACCGTCCGCTGGCTATTGACCTGCCGGCGGGAAAGGGCAAACACCTGCAAAAGGATATGGAACACCTGATCACCACCCTGCGCCAGGAAATTCCGCGTGCTTTTGAAAGTGAAAGTTTCGAAACCCAGAAGAATGAGGCTTTGAACAGCTTTATTACTGAAACCAACCGTATGTACTCGCAGGCAGAGAAGAAAGCCAAGGAACTTAGTTATACCCTTAATCGCACCTCTCAGGGTATCGGCAGTGTTCCGCTAAAAGATGGTCAGCCGATTACTCAGGAACAGTTTGATGCTTTGCCGGAGATTGAGAAAAACAGCATCCTGACTACTGGACAAAAGGTTCAGGAAATCATTAATGAGGGCCTGCGTGAATACCGGGGCTTAGAAAAGAGTATCCGTCATCAGGTGAGTCTGCTGGAACAGGAAACAGCCCGGATGGTTTTAAGTCCGCTGATGGAAGAATTGTACAAAACCTACCGACCCTATGAAAAAGTGATATCTTACCTGGAAAAAGTGCAGGCCGACATTATGAATAATGTTGACCTTTTTACGGAAACCGAAGAAGGTCAGACCCAGGTCGCATTTTTTAAACGTCTTGATAAAAGAACCGGACTAAAAAAGTACCGGGTAAACCTTTTGGTTGATAACTCACAGATGCAGCATGCTCCGGTGATATTTGAGAACAATGCTACCTACAGCAATATCTTTGGTTCAGTCGAATATGAGGGCGAATTCGGGATTCTATCGACCGATTTTACTAAAATAAAAGGTGGGTCTATCCATCGGGCCAATGGCGGGTATCTGGTTCTGCAGGTTCGTGACTTACTGCGATTTTTTGTGGTTTATGACACATTAAAACGGGTATTGAAAACCGGGGAAGCGGTAGTAGAAAGTGTGTATAAAAACTACGGCTTTGCCAGTAATGATGCTTTGGAACCGGAATCGATTCCCATTAATATTAAGGTAATTCTAATTGGCGACCAAGAAATCTATCATGCCTTATATCACTATGATGAAGACTTCCAAAAACTGTTTAAGGTAAGATGCGATTTTTCATCTGATATGGAGCGAGATCGGACCCACTTGCGTAAGTATGCCCATTTTGTCGCCTCTATCTGCCAGGAAAAAGGACTGCTGCCTTTTTCGCGTACTGCCGTCGCGGCTGTAGTTGATTATGGAACCCGGATGGCAGACGACCAGGGCCGGCTTTCCACCCATTTTAACCGCCTGGCGGAAATTGTCTATGAAGCTGAAGTCGGGGCCCGTGAGGCCAAGCAAACTGTGGTCGAGGCTGAGCATGTAAAGACTGCCATTCAGGAAAAAGTGTATCGGGTATCACTGGTTGAAGAGCGGATGCAGGATTATATTCGCCGGGGGACCATTCTTATAGATGTGGAAGGAGAAAAAGTCGGGCAGCTAAACGGTCTGGCGGTTTATAATCTGGGGGATTATGCTTTTGGTCTGCCCAGCCGCATCACAGCGAAAACCTTTATGGGTGAACGCGGGGTAGTGAATATTGAGCGGGAGATAAAAATGTCCGGCAATATTCACAGCAAGGGAGTACTGATACTGAGCGGCTACCTGGGGGGGAAGTTTGCCCAGAAGTATCCCTTATCTTTATCTGCCAGCTTTACCTTTGAACAAAATTATTCCGGTATTGAAGGTGATAGTGCTTCCAGCACGGAACTGTATGCCTTATTGTCCAGTTTAGCGGGGATTCCACTAAAACAGTATATTGCCGTTACCGGCTCAGTTAACCAGAACGGGGATATCCAACCGGTGGGCGGTATTAATGAAAAGATTGAAGGCTTCTTTAAAATATGCCAGCAAAAGGGCTTAAATGGGTCACAGGGAGTAATTATTCCCATACAAAACGTGGTCAATTTGATGCTCAACGATGAAGTGGTAGAAGCCGTAAAGAGCAAGAGTTTTCATATCTGGGCGATTGCCAGTATCGATCAAGGGCTGGAATTACTTACTGGCCTGACCGCCGGTGAAGCTGACGAACGGGGGGAATACCCGCCGGGGACCATTTATTGTCAGGTAGCGAAAAAGCTGAAGGAGTGGGCTCAGCGGCGTGAACGCGGACATAAGAAAGAGATAGCGTCAAACCGATACACGAAAAAGGGATCAGCCAAAAAGTAAGAATTATTAGGGGGGCGGAAGATATGAAACGCTTGACCGCGATTTTTCTATTGATGGGAATGCTGGTTCTGGTTGCCGGATGTGACAAGATTGGCTGGAAAGCTAAATCTGATGTTGCGGGTGCTGATTTGTTGTATGTTGAGATTGTTTTTGATAACGGGGAAAAACTTAATACTTATGTAAAAGAATTAGGGGTTGGTAAGGATAGCACAATATATGCCGGCGGTATTTCCGATAGCAGTATGTATGATGCCAGTGGGAACCTGGTAGGCAACTTTAATTATAATCGGGTGCATTACATGAAAGTACTGGCCCCAGCTCCTAAATAAGCGCAATCAATTTTTGATTAACTGGAATCTGACAGACCGTGATATATTAGTAGTAGCGAACAGTTGTCAGTTAATTGTGACAATTGACAAAACTGCTAAAATAACCAAATTTGTACATAGAGGATATGCGGTTACTTTTTTGTGATTGCTGTTACAGGGTTATATCGGTAAAGTGTTTAACCGGAAGGATGGCTTCCGTATCAGGTATTTAGAGAGAGCGATAATTCCGGCTGGTTTGGTGAAAGGTATATAGACCGTTTGATGATTTAGCAGCTGCAATGATTATGATTCGTAGGTAGTGTTCGCCGGAGGGTAATAGGGAGGAGCGAATGCGCATGGGAATTGTAGCCAGATGCTTGCTCTGCGGCAAAAAGATTGAAGTTAAAGAGGACCATACGGAATGGCTGAAGCTGCAGAAAAAAATTAAACGGAGTGAACCCACCTTCATTTGTGACATATGTAAAGGGCGGGTTCGTTACGAGGCTCAGGAGCTGACCAAACCATCACGGCCGATGTAAGGCGGGTGAATGATTCTCTGATGCAGACCATAAAATATAAAATTGAAATTGAGGGCGGCCGATTGGCTTGCCTTATTTTCTTACCGGACAAGTTATCTGATAACATACTGTCAGGTACTTTACCTGGTGATGCCATAAAAGCAATGGTTATTGCCTGCCACGGCTTTCGCGGCGGTAAAGAGAACGGGGGGCGGATTGGCAGTCTGGGCGGCAAACTTACTGCCCATGGTTTTGGCCTGCTTGCTTTTGACTTCCGAGGAACCGGGGAGAGCAGCGGGAGTTTTACCGATATGACGGTTTCGGCGCAGGCCGCTGATTTGCAACAAGTTATAAGCTGGGTGGAATATACATATAAAGTGCCCCCTATTGTATTAGGTCGCAGTCTGGGTGGAAGTACAGCATTAACTGCGGCCAGTAACGATGAGAGATTGGCAGCAATGGTATTATGGTCTACCCCCATCAAGGTACGTGAAACCTTTGCTGCGATACTGGGGCCGTTGGCTGATGAAATGGCTGCGGGAAAAACAATAACCATCCAGGATGATTACTCAACTTACCAATTGGGTTCAGGTTTTTGGATGGACTTGGATAACCACAATTTTGAACGTTGCCTGCAGCAGTCGGGTGCCAATCCTTTACTGGTTATTCACGGTGAAGCGGATGAAATAGTTAGTTTAAATAATGCTATGATCGTCAAGAAAGCAGTACCATCTGCTCAACTGATTACAGTACCGGGTGCTGACCATAAATTTATTAGTGGCTGGGAATTAAGAGAAAATCTAACCGTAGCCTGGCTGAATTATCTGTTTACCCGGAGGTAATTAATGAACTTTCATGATATGGAAAGCGCAGTAAACTTCTTCAAAGCATGGGGCAGTCTTGGTCCCATGGTTGCATTCGGGTTATTTTTTGTACAGGCAGTCATACCAGTATTTCCTTATCTAATACTGGCGGGAGCCGCCGGAATGGTTTTTGGCACCTGGTGGGGGTTTATTCTGGCCTGGCAGGCAGCCTTATGGGGCGCTGTGCTAGTCTTTGTCCTTTCTAAACGCTGGGGTAAAGATTGGTTTTTGGGACGTATGTACCAGCGCTATGATATTTCTCTTGACCAGGTTGACAATCGGGTCTGGTTTGTCAGTATAATTATTGCCCGGGTATTTCCGGTGGTTCCCACCCTGGTTATCAATGTCGGAGCCGGAATGGCCGGGGTATCATTTTGGACCTTTACTCTTTCTTCTGCCATTGGGAAAATACCGACTGCCCTGGTGTATTCAGCTCTGGGGAGCCGCTTATATCAATCAAGAAACCTGACTGAAACCATAGTAATAATTATGGGGATACTGGTAATCAGTTTTGCGGGTATCAGCTATTACCGCGATCGGTTAAAGATATTTAAAAGAAAGCCAGATGATACTAAACCAAATGATTCTAACCAGTAGCAGGGCGGCTTGGAGAAGCCGTCATTTTTATGCCTCAATACGGCAGTCCGATTTCAGTTTACCGTCACTGCAGGCCCCGACAAGTCCCCTTGGGGGAGAGGCTTAGCCGACTGCGGAAGTCCGAACTATTACGTGATAGTTAACAACTGAAGAAATAGGATTCCGGATTGCCGCGCCTTTTTTACAGGCTCGCAATGACGTGTACGGGTTAATTATCCCTGTCAGGCAGGACATCCAATATGAAAAAAGAATACGGTAATGAGAAAACCCTTACCGATAAATCGGAGGTGCAAGCTATGGCGGAGATAAAATATGAAATTATTAAAAACTTATTGGTGCTCTCAGAAAGCTCCCGGGGATGGAAAAAAGAGATCAATATTATCAGCTGGAATGATCGTAAACCGAAGCTGGACATTCGTGAATGGGGTCCGGATCATGAACGTATGGGCAAGGGAGTAACCTTAAGCCGGGAGGAGGTACAGTTATTACAGGATTGGCTTCGAGATCAAGATGTGGATGACCTGGGAATGGAATGAAAACCCGATTCTGTTTATTTTACATCAGCAAAGACCCCAACTTAGACGAATACGACTTGATTAAATTATAAAAGGGCTTCTCCCTGGTCGGAAGAAGCCCTATATTTTTAATAGATGGCGCGCCCAGCAGGAATCGAACCTGCGCACCTGGCTCCGGAGGCCAGTGCTCTATCCCCTGAGCTATGGGCGCTTGAGTAGCAACAGTTATTATAGCATATGCTTTAAGTGTGGTCAAAGGTGGAAAGCCGATATATTCATTTTTAGGAGGAACTTATTTTATGGTACCAGAGATTTTTGTTACACCAGATGGCAAACCGGCGGAAGCATTGGCTTTGCTTTTTAAAGAAGGTGAGCCGGTTTTTGATGGTTGGGTTGAACCGAAACTGACCGCCGAGCTGGCAGAACATGCACGATTAGCCAGGTTTACCGGCAAAAAGGACAGTATGTTTAAATTGCCGCTGGCCGACGGGGAGCGGCGGATGATATATCTGGTGGGGTTAGGAACTGATAATAAAATTACTGCCGAGGTTTATCGCCAGGCAGCGGCTAAATTGGTGAGACAGGTAAAACGCGATTATTTGACAACGCTGGCGATAGCCGGGGTTGATATGGAAGATAAAGAAACTTCACAGGCGATAACCGAGGGATTGATATTAGGCAGTTATGTTTTTGACTGTTATCGGCGTCCGGATAAGGATGAAAATATTGCAGTGAATCAGGTTATGCTGGTTAATGGCAATACCTCTGGGGTCAGGCAGGGAGCAGCTATTGCCCGAGCCCAGGTCGAAGCACGCAATTTAGCCAATGAGCCGGGCAATGTAGTAACCCCGGCAGTCCTGGCCGAATGGGCTGCGAATAATCTGACCGGCAATAACTTAACTTGTCAGGTATATGATGAAAATGAATTACAGAGCATGCAAATGGAAACCCTGTGGCAGGTAGGCAAGGGTTCGATTAATAAGCCTCGGTTTATTCATGCTGTTTATCGCCCGGCAGAGCCAACCAGCAAGGTAGTCCTGGTGGGCAAAGGGATCACCTTTGACAGCGGCGGGCTGGATATTAAACCGGGAGAATCGATGCGAGGCATGAAGGGTGATAAATCAGGCGCCTGTGCGGTACTGGCAGCAATGAAAGCCCTGGCTGAATTACAACCGAATGTTGAAGTACACGGCCTGGTGGCTGCCGCCGAGAATATGCCCGGCGGCGGTGCTTATCGTCCAGATGATATTATTAAAACCCGCAGCGGCAAAACGGTAGAAGTGGTAAGCACGGATGCAGAAGGCAGGCTTACTCTGGCTGATGCGCTCGATTATGCCGGTGAATTAAAGCCGGATATTATTGTGGATTTGGCAACCCTGACCGGAGCCTGTGTAGTAGCTCTGGGTGATAACACTGCTGGCTTATTCAGTAATGATGAAGGTTTCAAGATTCAGATAGAGGCTGCCGCCAAGAACAGCGGGGAAAGAGTCTGGGCGCTCCCATTAGATGATGAAAGGCTGCGTAAAAGGATCAAGTCGGGGGCTGCCGATCTCCTCAATTCGGGCGGCCGTTATGGTGGAGCAATTACTGCGGCGATGTTCCTGCAGGAGTTTGTGGCCGCTGGTATCAAGTGGGCACATATTGATATGGCGGGAACCGATAATTATAAAGAGGAGTTCTCGTATTATAGCAAGGGAGCCAGCGGTTGGGGAGCACGGCTGTTATTAAACCTGATCATGGCGATGTAAAGGGGAACGGACTGTATACAGGCATACCCCAAGAGTATGTGCTTCGCGGCGTTTGCCTTTACGGGGGTCGGCACCTTGTCGCTTTACTCTTTCCCCAGGGGGCATGTCCAGTACTTTGCAATGCCTGGCGTTCGCAGTGACAGAGATAGAATCGGTGGTTGGCATGTACTTTAAAGCATAACCGGAGGTAATAATTTTTGACTCTAAAACCAACCCTTATTTGTTATTTGGCAGATAAAGAAAGTGATTACGAACTTGAGTACAATCTGAGCGAGTTGGCTGAATTGATTAAGAATACTGACAAGATTCCATTCGGTACAGTAATTCAGAAGCGCTACCCGGATATAAACTATCTTTTCGGGCCTGGTAA
>JBLNAA010000202.1:0-9218 GCA_050259135.1 Methylocystaceae bacterium
AAAGTTAAATATACGACTTTTTTACTGGTATCACCAAGATAGTAACCCTGATAGCGGCTGAGCAGGTTAGTCCAGGCTGCCGGAACCCCAGGACTGGTATGATTTTTATTACGGGCAATACCCCAGCCGATACGCGCCGTTGATAAAACCGGCTGATTGCTGGCAGGTACTTCCGTTGATGGAGTTGAACTCGGATCCGTGGTTGACGGCCGGGCAGATGGCTCAGGCACGGAAGTTGATGGCTTAACCGCCTGCTGCTGTGGCGGCGTGACTTTATCCTCTTCAGCCTTCTTGTTACAGCCGATTGGCAGCAGCATAACCAGTAAGCTGACTGCCAGTAAACCGTAAAACCAGGAACGTTTGTGCATCATAAGCCCTCGCTTTCCAAAGTCGGATAAACACTTTCCTCATCTTATAATACGACAATAAGTGCAGAAAATTTCGCTTCTCAGCAGCAGGAAGATGTTAACATTAATTGTGGTCCCGATGATCAACGATTAACATTGTTGAAATATACAATTAATTGATTTAAAGGGTGTCATTTGTTATGATGCGCATTAGATGATTGGGCAACTTAAGCCATAATATATATCCGGGGAACAAATAGAGGAGGGCTAGTAATGTCGAAGAACAAGGAGTTCGAGATTTTTTACGGCAGTAATGATTATCTGGTTTCCAATGAATTGCGTCATGCAGTAAATATTGCGATAGCTCTGGGTAAACCGCTGTTGATCAAGGGTGAACCGGGAACCGGTAAAACGATGCTGGCCCAGGCTATTGCCGATTCATTGGCAAAAGAGCTTCTGATCTGGAATATTAAGTCTACCACGAAAGCTCAGGAAGGCCTGTATGTTTACGATACGGTGCAGCGGCTCTATGACAGCCAGTTTGGTGACAATGATGTCAGTGACATTAGTCAATACATCAAAATGGGTAAACTGGGTGAAGCTTTTACGGCTGACCAGCAGGTGGTTCTGCTGATTGATGAGATAGATAAGGCTGACCTGGAGTTCCCCAATGATCTGCTGTGGGAACTTGATCAGATGAGTTTTTATATCCCTGAAACCAAGAAAACTATTGATGCCAAACAACCGCCTATCGTGATTATCACCAGTAATGCTGAAAAAGAGCTGCCGGATGCATTTTTGCGCCGCTGTATCTTCCACTATATCGAATTCCCCAAGGCTGACTTTATGGCTGAGATTGTTAAGGTTCATTATCCTGATTTGGAGAAGAAACTGCTGGAAAAAGCGATGGAGACTTTTTACTGGATCCGCAGCTTTGATGATTTACAGAAAAAGCCCAGCACCTCCGAATTGCTTGACTGGCTGCAGGCACTGGTTATCGGCGGCGTACAGCCCGGTAAGATTGGTGAGGAGGTTCCCTTTCTCGGTGTATTGTTAAAGAAGAATCAGGATATTGATAATCTGCTGTGGAATGCCCGCAATAAACGGGTAAATCCCGGCACCTCTGCTTCCGGACCGAGGACTAACATCTATCGGTAATTACTAAAAGGGGGCTTTTTGTGTTTACCGATTTCTTTTATCTAATGCGAATCATGGGGCTGAAGGTCTCACTTAATGAATGGATGAGCCTGATTGATGCATTGGATCAGGGGTTATGCGGAGCCAGTTTGACTGAGTTCTATCATTTGTGCCGCGCAATCCTGGTAAAAACCGAGGCTGATTATGATAAATTTGATATGGCGTTTGCCCAATATTTTTATGGTATCGAAACCCCCGAAGGACTGCCGGAGCAGATTTGGGAGTGGCTGGACAAAGAACTTCCCCTGCGGGAGTTTGATAAAGAGCTGTTTAAAAACCAGCGTCAATTAGAACTGGAAGAGTTAAAAAAGATGCTGGAAGAACGCCTGAAAGAACAGACCGAAGAGCATCACGGCGGAAATTACTGGGTGGGTACCGGAGGAACTTCACCTTTTGGGCACTCAGGCTATCATCCGGGTGGGATTCGGATTGGCGGAGAATCACGGAATTTATCTGCGGTTAAAGTGGCCGAAGAGCGCCGCTTTCGTGATTTTCGAACCGATGAAACCCTTGATATCCGGCAGTTTCAGATGGCTTTTCGCAAGCTCAGACAGTTCTCCAGCCGGATAGAGGGAGCCAAAACTGAGCTGGATTTGGACGAAACGGTTAAAGAAACCTGCGATAATGCAGGATTCTTAAAGCTGGTTTGGGATCGCCCCCGTACTAATACCCTCAAAGTTTTATTGCTGATGGATTCGGGCGGCTCCATGCGTCCTTACAGCCGGATATGCAGTCAGTTATTCCAGGCCGCACATAATTCAAACCACTTCAAGGACTTAAAAACTTATTATTTTCATAATTGTTTTTACGATTATCTTTATGAAGATCCGGCCTGCTTAACCAGCCGCTCGGCGGATACTCAATTTGTAATGAACAATCTGGACCCTGAATACCGGGTCATCATTGTCGGTGACGCCAGTATGGGGTCCTATGAACTAACCCAGCCCGGCGGATGTATTGAATATGGAGTCTACAATGAAAAGCCGGGCCTTTGGTGGCTGCGCTCCCTGAGCAACCGTTACTCACATGTGGTATGGCTGAATCCCATACCGCAGCGACACTGGGATTATACTGATGGCTGGTGGAGTATCAATAAGATAAAAGAAATTTTCCCTATGTATGAACTGACGGTAGAAGGCCTGGATGCCAGTATTAAAAAGCTTAAGGTCGCCAAATAAAAAGATGGGTTTTAATGGAGGGCTTCTAGATGGGAACCTCCATTAAATTTTATTGCTGGGGAGGTGTAAGTCATGGATATAGGAGGCGGCCCCATGTTTGGACTATGGTGGCAAATTCTAAATCTATTAGTCCTGCTGGGGGTAGTATTGGGGTTTACAGTTCTGATAATTTCAGTATGGAAGCAGGCCAAAGCGCAGGAAAGCATGGCAGCGGCTTTTCAGGAAATAGCAGCTAAACTTAATCAGCAATCTGATAAGATTGTCTAGACGTTAACGGGAATGATAAACAGCCCGCACCATAACGATGCGGGCTGTTTCATTGCTAAGGCATATTTATTTTATTTTGCTGCGAACAAAGTTCTTTGCCTCTTCCAACATCTGTTTTCTCTCATCATCGCTGACATTAACCACATCATAGAGATTTAGATAATCAGCTTCAGTAATACCGCAGAAACCAAAGAAGCCGCCGGTAAAGGTATAGCGGATGGTGTCAGTCATCCTGGTATGCTGATCGGCCTGCTGGTTAGACCCGGAGGTTGTGATTAACAGTCCCCTTTTGCCGGTTAAAAGTCCCTGGGGACCGGTGGCAGTATACTGATAAGCGAATCCATAGCTGAAAACCCGATCAATATAGCCCCGCAGCATGGAGGTAACCGACATCCACCAAACTGGACTTACCATGATGATCATATCTGCCCAGGATATAGCATCCTGTTCACTTTTGACATCTTCGGGGGGCGATCCGGCGTGCAGCTGCTGAAAATCATTGACGGTCAGCAAAGGATTGAAGTTCATTTGATATAGATCCTTTACTTTTACCTCAGCCCCGGTATTTTGCAATTCGGTGACTACAGCATCTCTCACTGCTCCGTTATAACTATTGGGATTAGGGTGGCCAAATAAAACGAGTGCTTTCAAGTTATCCACGCTCCTTGTTACCTTGTTCATTCTAACAGCATGACCATCTTCAGCCAGAATATACCGGCATTTATGGCGAGGTAACAAGGATCGTCAGATATTTTCTTTTAAGTTCCCATGAAGGCTTTAAACCAGGTGGTGGGAACCAGGAAAAACCAGGGTGCGGTAATAAAGCTCATGGCCAGGGCCACCAGGGCACTTACCTCGTGATTAACCTGATAACGGCCGAGCAGCCAGAGGTTAAGACGGTAGATCAGCCAGCCGACTAGAGCTATAACTAACAGGACTAATAATACCGTGATGGGGTTAGTCCATATACCGATTAAGTCAAGCTTCAGAGGCAGTATTTCTGATGCCGCAATTAGCAATGCCGCTCCCATGATATCGGCAATAAATCCTAAGACCCAGGCTGGGAGTACCATTTTTATCAATTTCGGAAAAGGCGGCAGGGTATTCATTTGCCGTAAAAATAAATAATATATGGTGGCATCAATTAATAGATTACCGACCAGTGGTATGATAATAAATGGAGGAAGGAAAATGGTGATAAACAGGGGGAAAATAAGATTGTAATGACGTTCTTGAACCATTAATGCCACCTGCCTTCTAAAAGTACTAATTGTCAGTATTACAATTATAAACTACTTTCGTAAGGAATACGTTAATTTCTAAGAAAATGGTTAATTTAGAAATTTAGGGGGCGATAATGATGACTATTGAAACCAGACTCTTAACCACCGTATACTCCCCGGAAGATCAACTGATCTATGATTGGCTTACCGAGGCGGGAATAGACGTTTTCATTCAGAAAAGGGGTATTAGTCCGATCGAGGTTTCAATTGGACCGTTAGCTGAGATAAAGCTGTATGTTCGCGTTGAGCAGTACGAGGAAGCCCGACAGGTACTGGCGGCTATTTCAGTTACCGAAGAGGATAATGAAAATAATACGGATTAAAAGCAAGAAAGAGGTGCATAAAACACCTCTTTTATATAGAAAAGGGGGATTTAGGATGAGTTCCCAAAGGGGGAACGGTACAACTGGTAAAGGAATGATCCAATGAATACTTACAATTCCATATTATGGAGAATAAATTGGAAATGTTACCCTTTCGTGGTTTAAAGTTTAGGATTGACTAAGTCCTTGTCCTCATGATATTATTTATCGCAATAATAGATTACATCGACAATGAAGGAGAAAAGTAAGCGGGAAACGGTTTTTCAGGGAGAAAGCGCCATAGACTGTAAGCGCTTTTAGAATACGCTTCGCCCAAGTTCACTCCGGAGTTGCAGGCTGAAAATCACTTAAACAGTGGAAAAGTAGGCTGAGCCGGTTGCTTCCGCCGTTATGAGGAAGGGGATATGAAAGCGTATCCTGAAACGAGGGCTTTTTGCTAAGTAGGGTGGTACCGCGGATGTTTCGCCCCTACGGTGAAAAGTTTTTTTGTTTCTAAGGGGCTGCTGCAATTATCCCGGATTAAGTGGGCGCTGTCAGCGCCAAGTAGGGTGGTACCACGGTCTCCTCGTCCCTAATGGGGGAGGAGATTTTTTGTTTATAAAAATACAGGAGGGCTGGTCATGAATTATTGGGATACCGAATTGGAAACTATGCCACGGCGGGAGCTGGATAAACTTAAACTACGCAGGCTGCAGGAGACAGTATGCCGAGCTTATACTTTTGTGGAATCCTACCGTAAGAAAATGGATGCTGCGGGAGTAACTCCGCAGGATATTAAAACTCTCGAAGATGTAAGTAAATTACCGCTGACTAATAAAAAGGATCTGCGGGATAATTACCCGTTTGGTCTTTTTGCCGTTCCCATGTCCGAGGTAGTACGAATTCATTCATCATCGGGTACTACTGGTAAGCCGACCGTGGTTGGCTACACCCGGCATGACCTGGAGACCTGGTCCGATCTGATAGCACGGGCACTGACTTCGGCCGGGGGCACCCGCCATTCTGTGATCCAGGTTTCTTTTGGTTATGGGCTATTTACTGGCGGATTGGGTATTCACTATGGCGCGGAGCGAATCGGTGCTTCAGTTATTCCATCGTCGGGAGGCAATACCCAGCGGCAGGTTATGCTGATGCAGGATTTCGGCACCACTTTATTGGCCTGTACTCCGTCCTATGCCCTGTTTATGGCTGAGGTGATGAAAAAGGAAGGAATTAGCCCTGATCAGCTAAAGCTCAAGTCCGGTATCTTTGGTGCTGAACCCTGGTCAGAAAATATGCGGCGGGAAATCGAGAAAAAACTGCAGATAAGTGCTTATGATATCTATGGCCTTTCCGAGATCATCGGCCCCGGTGTAGGTATTGAATGTGATGAAAAGAATGGATTGCACGTCTGGGAGGATCATTTCCTGATTGAAATTATCGATCCGGAGACCCTGCAGCCGCTGCCGCCCGGACAGGAAGGGGAATTGGTTATCACCACCCTGACTAAGGAAGCATTGCCGATGATCCGTTACCGAACCCGTGATCTTACCCGTATTGAAGTTGAACCATGTGCCTGTGGACGTACTCATATGCGTATGTTCAAGATTCTCGCCAGATCAGATGACATGATAATAATTCGTGGAGTAAATGTCTTCCCCTCGATGGTGGAGAGCGTTTTGCTTACCGTACCAGGAGTTGAACCTCATTATATGCTGGTGGTGGATCGGGTCGGCAACCTTGATGAACTGGAGGTTCAGGTGGAAGTATCCGAGAGTGTATTCAGTGATGAAGTAAGGAAATTGGAAGACCTTAACCGGCTGCTTAAAAAAGAATTGGAGAGCGCGCTGGGGGTCAATGTAAAAGTGAGACTGAAAGAGCCTGGCTCGATGCCGCGCAGTGAAGGAAAAGCAAAAAGGGTTATTGATAACCGCAAGTTCTAGGAGAAACCACGAATTATATGAGTTGCCGCAAATATACTGCGGACTAACCCATTAGCATCCCTTGGCTCCACGCCTTGCTTGACGTCGCTGTCGGGATACTAATGGCGCCCGCAGGGTTAGCGAATATCCTGTTAAAGCCCCTGATAGAAATCAGGGGCTTCTTTCATGCCTAAAACTATTTAATGGCGATCAGGGTCAGGTCATCAAGTAACACCGCACCCTGCCCATAATTGGCGGCGTCCATCTCGATCAGCAGTTTGGCATAGCGGGCGTTGGTGGGAGCAGGCTGCCTGGTAAACTCCAGGTAACCGGTATAGGTAGAAGCACATAGGCATGATGCCCCTATTGTTACCTCCAGCGCCGGTTTCCCAATCGGGTATTGGCTAATGTCCAAAAAGTGTAAAGAAACCTTAATGGGAGCATTTTCTCCATTATAAAGAGACAGTAAAAAGAAACTCAATTGGTAATAGCGACCGGGGATAACACCGTTTATGATTTGTGATAATTGAGCTTCAGGATTCAACTCTCCGAGGCTGGCGGCAGCCAGTCCCGAGTGAACGTTATATTCAGGTGAAAATACCAGGTCTACTCCCTTATTTCTCTGCCAGCCCTGCCAGGGAACAGCAGCTTCAAAACTGTTATTAGTTATTAATTGTCCGTGACGATACCGGGATGCTGTGGCGGCAGTCGGGACCAGGGCAGGTCGGCGACCAAAGTTACCAGTATGAGGCCGTTTATGAGCAATAGGCATGGAGGGTCCTCCTTCAGCCAACTTTTATATACCATATGATGGCAAACATGTTCGTGTTAACCATTTAACTGTCAATAAAGGATTATATTTCCTGAAGTCAAACCTGAACTTTTTTTCCGCTGCCGCACGAGTTAGGGAAATCTATTAGCAAATATCGTTTTGGAGAGATTGGTAATGAACGAAGCTCTGGTTGTTTTTGTACGGGGATTAATTGGCTTTATTTCACTTTTGATATTTGCCCGCTTACTGGGTAAGCAGCAGGTGAGCCAATTAACCTTTTTTGATTATGTTCTGGGAATTACTATTGGTTCAATCGCGGGAAGCCTGACTACCGACCTGACTAGCCGTGCCTGGCCGCATTTCATCGGACTGGTCACCTGGACGGGAGCCGTTCTGGTTATTCAATGGGGGGGCATGAAATGGCGTTATGCGGCCAAGTATATTGATGGCGAACCCATAATCCTGATTTTGAACGGCAAGATCATGGAAAAGGCCATGAAAAAGATACGTTATCGGATTTTTGACCTGCAGCAGCAGCTCAGGGAAGCGGGAGCCTTTAATATTGATGAGGTTCAATATGCAATCTTGGAGACTAATGGCAAACTGTCGGTATTAAAGACACCGATAGCTCAGCCGGCAACTCCCCGGGATTTAAACCTGGCGGTTAAAGGTACCAGTATAGCCAGTGAGCTGATTTACGATGGAGTAGTTATCGATCAAAACCTGGCTGACCGCAATTTAAGCCGCTACTGGTTGGAACAGGAGCTTAAAAAGCAAAATATATCGTCCCCTTCTGAGGTATTTTTGGCTACGGTTGATGACTTTGGTACCCTGTTTATTGACACCTATCGTGACCATCTGGTTAACCCGGTTAATATCAGTGATTACCCTGGACCTTATTAAAAAGGAGTCTTTATTATGAAATCATCATGGTTACGAGTTGCAATTGCTTATGCTATCCCAATCCTGATACTGGCAGCCTCTATCTGGTCAATGACTTTAGAGCCGAGTAAAAAGCAAACCCGTCAGTTTACCGGACACATGCAGAAAATAGAAAAGCAGGTCACTGATAAACAGTGGGAAGCTGCCATGTCGGAATCAAAGTCAGCGCAAAAAATTTATCACTCGGCTGTTCCTCGTATCCAGTTCAGTATGGAGCGGGATGAAATGAAGCAAATTGATATGGCCTTAATCCGGCTGCAGGCGTATATTAAAACAGAAAATCAGGCCGGGGCTGTGACCTCAGCGATGGAGGCCAGGGAGCACTGGCTGAGCCTGAATCGCTAAGATGGGGGGAGGTGTTTTGGGATGATGCGGATTGGTGTTATCGGCCAATCTGGGAGTATTCCGGATGTAATGTATGAGTTGGCTGAAGAGTTAGGGCGGGAGATTGCTGGTCAGGGAGCAATTTTATTTACCGGCGGTACCAGCGGGGTAATGGAAGCTGCTTCGAAAGGAGCTAAGAGTGCAGGTGGGTTGGTAGTAGGAATTCTTCCAGGCGATAGCCCTAAAGCGGGCAATCCCTATATTGATATACCAGTAACTACCGGAATGGCTGGTGATTATCGCAGTTTAATCCTGGTCCATACCTGCGACGGATTAATTATGGTGGGCGGAGGCAATGGTACCCTGGGAGAGCTGTCCATAGCCTGTCTTAATCATAAACCGGTGGTAATCATCGAATCCTCCGGGGGCTGGGCGGAACGGATCAGGATGATCACTTTTGATGGTTGTTACCTCGATCACCGGCACGATAACAGGTTGGAGTATGCTGATAATGCCTGCCAGGCTGTAAAACAGCTGTTAACATGTATTAGTGCGGATGAGATGGTTAGGGACGATGATGAATACGACGCGCAAAGGGTTGATTAGAATAGGTGGGGTTGGTGATTCAGGGGTGAATATTTAGGAATTCATAAATAAGAATCTTTCCATAATCCAGGCGACAAG
>JBLNAA010000203.1:0-6574 GCA_050259135.1 Methylocystaceae bacterium
ACTGCCAGGTAGCCCAAATCACTATAGGCCTTAACCCCGGTTAGCTCGACTAAATTGAGACCAGTCTCCATGCTCTTTTTCTCGACATCAAGCAGGACATCACGGCCCACCATCATCCGTGCCAGGCTGGCTTCGGTCATATCGGTGCTGGAACCTTCACCCACGACTTCGCCCCGCCGCATAACCGTTACATAATCAGCCAGCTGTAAAGCCTCCCCCAGTTTATGGGTGATAATAATAATGCCCTTGCCATGTTCGGCCATCAAACGCAATATATTAAACAACTGTCGGGTTTCCTCGGGAGTAAGTACCGTAGTCGGTTCATCCAAAATCAATATTTCTGACTGACGGTACAGCAGCTTAAGAATCTCGACCCGTTGTTGTTCTGCCAAGTTAAGCTTTGAAGTCAGACTTTTAACCGGAACCTTGAGGCCATACTCTTCACATACGGCCGATACCCTGGAATCAACCTCGTGCGGGCGCAATAACAAACTGCCTTCCGCCCCCAGGATTACATTTTCTGCCACCGTAAAGCTGGATACTAATTTGAAGTGCTGATGCACCATACCAATTCCATTGGCCAATGCCTCATGCGGTGAACCAATGTTTATTTCCCTGTCATTGCGCCTGATGCTCCCCCGGTCCGGGCTATAGAGGCCGGCCAAAATACTCATAAGAGTAGACTTACCAGCGCCGTTCTCACCAAGTAAAGCGTGTATTTCCCCTGGATAGACACGGAAATTAACACCCCGATTAGCAACAACTCCGGGGAAGGACTTGTAGATATCTTTCATTTCTGCAAGTGGTCTTCGCTTCATATTCTCATTCCTTACATTAAAACAAAGGCGACCTCAGTTGGGGCCGCCTTTGACAAGTCCAACAACTATTTAAAATTAGTCTCAGCTCTTGGGAATGGTACCTTCAACGCCCTGAACAAACCAGTTAAAGTTGAGCATATCCTGATCACTCATCTTCTGGCCTTCCGGAACCTTAACCGCTCCTGTCTGATCTTTGATCGGGCCGGTAAATACATCCCAGGTTCCAGCCTTGATTTCTTTTTCCTTGGCTGCTACCAGGTCCTTGACGTCCTGGGGAACCGCGTCACCATAGGGCCCAAGCCCGATAATACCGTCATTTAAACCACCCCAGTACTGGCCGCTCTTCCAGGTGCCATCCAGTACTGACTGTACGGTTTGCACATAGTAGGGGCCCCAGTTCCAAACCGGAGAAGTCAAATAGGCCTTGGGGGCGAACTTTTTCATATCACTGTTATAGCCAAGCCCATAAATACCCTTTTCCTGGGCGGCCTGCAAAGCTGCCGGGGTATCCTGATGCTGAGCCATAACATCAACGCCCTTGGCGATAAGGCTCATGGCTGCATCTTTCTCAGCTGCAGGATCATACCAGGTGTTGGTCCATACTACCTGAACGGTAGCATTGGGGTTAACCGAACGCACACCCTGAGTAAAACCATTGATACCGCGGATGCATTCCGGAATCGGCATAGCAGCTACATAACCAATCTTTCCGGTTTTGGACATCTTGCCAGCTACGATACCAGACAGATAACGAGCCTGATAATCGCGGCCAAAATAGGTACCCATATTGGCAGCAGTCTTGTAACCGGAACAATGCATAAACACAACATCGGGGTACTTGGCGGCTACATTAACCATATAATCCATGTAACCAAAGGTGCAGCCAAAAATGACCTTGCAGCCTTTTTCAGCCAGTTCGGTAAAGACGCGTTCGGCGTCAGCACCCTCAGGTACATTTTCAACCACATAACTGGCATCAACTTTGTCGCCCAGCTTTTCGATCAGGTATTTGCGGCCCTGGTCATGAGCATATGTCCAGCCAGCATCACCGGGTGACCCTATGTACACAAATCCCACCTTAAGCTTTTCCTTACCCGCGTCCTTGGTAGCGGCCGGTTTTGATTTTCCGCATCCGGTTATCATCACGGACATGAGGAAAACCATAAGCACCGCTAATGCAATTTTCTTTTTGCTTTTCATCCTCTTCCTCCTCTTTTGCCTTCTGCATTTTGCAGATAGAAAGTTATTTACTTTCCACAGCCGAGGGCTAAAATCCTTCCTCACCGCGCAAAAAAACAACAATAAATATCATTTTTCTACTGCGTCATTGTTGCGTTCTTCCAGGAAACGTATAGCTTCCTGGCACCAGTCCTGACAGGTTTGCTCAAACATAACTCCATACAATGCCATAAGATAATCAATCTGTACTTTTCGTTCGTTTAGATTTTTCTTCTTAATAATTTCCAGAGCTTGCTGGTGCAGTTCGAGCCGCTCCTGACTTCTTCCCTGATGAATATCAATCTTTCTAATTATCTCCGGACACTCCAGAACATAGGAAGAATTAAACTGACTTAAGAACCCATGGCGTACCGCAAGATCCTCAGGAGGTGTTTTTTCCCATTCGACAAGCGCCCGGCGCCCCTTGGAGGTCAGATGGTATATAATTCGTGCCGGCCGACCTTTTTCCCAGACCGGTTCCTCTTTGACCATACCATCCTTCTGCAGCCTCTTTAAGCGTTGATGTATCTGTGCATGTGTTGCCTGCCAGTAGAAGTTGGTGGTACGATCCATGATTTTCGAAAGGTCGTAGCCGGTGGAGGGCCTTCTTTCCAAAATGCCTAGGATTACGTAGTCAAGCGACAAATCCCCCACCCCTTATAAACAAAGTGTTCACTCTAAATAAATACGGTTTAATTCATTTTTTTCCTGCTGCTACAGTAAATTTCATAGTTAAAAAATTGTATAGAGCAGGTTTAATTATCATTACTTTCCATTTTCTAACGGCATCTAATCATATTGCAGCTTAACAACCATAGACAAAGGGCTTTTATCAGCCGCAGTCTGTTTACGCCGCTGCATTTTGGTTGAAATGTACTCTTTGCACCGGTGCTAACAGGGTAACCGCAGCCGCGATAAATATAACTGCAATTGCCAGCCCAAAACTCCAGTTAAAACCTATCCAGTCAGCGACCCAACCGTTTATCGTTACCCCCAGAGCCCCGATTCCCCACACCAGACCCATAGATACTCCGGAAGCCAGGGCAACATTATCCGGCATCAGTTCCTGTGATAATACCACCATAACCGGCTGTCCCATTTGCACAGTCAAGCCGCATACAGCTAAAAAAGCCAGCGACCAAAGGCCTCTGGTACAGATAAACAGCCCCCCGCCGATTGCAGCTGCCAGCAGGGTAGAAAAGATGACCGGTTTACGGCCGATATGGTCAGAAAGCCAGGCGCCGCCAATCCCCCCTACCGCTCCAACTACCAGGAATACGGTTAACAGGCTTTCCGCCAGCGTATAGGAATAACCTCGGGTTTCCAATAAGAAAGGCAGATAAGTAGTGATAGCCATTATACCCCAGGCTCGCAGGGTCATTACCAGCATTAACAGCAGAAGGCCTGAGCTTAACATTGCTTTTCCTGTTGGTCGGGGATGTTCATTTTGGGGTTGTATTGCTGCCACCTGGTTAAAATCTATAGAATGAAAACCAGCGGCCAGGATCAGACCCGGAATTACCAGCCAGAGAAGGGCTGGTAAATCCCCATGATGAAGAACAAAGCCAGCCACCATCGGAGCCAGGGCAAAACCCAATGAACCAAAAGATGCAAAAACTGACACCATAAAGCCGCGGTTATTCTCAGCCAGGCTATAGGCATATGATGAACCCGCAGGATGGTATAACCCGATGCCTAAGCCCGAAAGTACAGGGCATAATAGAAAGAGTAAATAACTGGGCATAAATCCTGACACACAGACAAAGGTTGCGCTGATCAGTACGGTTACAGGCAGCCAAAACCGCCAGGGATGCCGGTCAAAAAGGTATCCGGCTGGAACCTGTACCAGATTGGCTGCCAGTGAGGTTGCGGTAATTACAAACCCAGCCATCACCATGCTGATATCCAATTTTTTGGCCATCACCGGCAGTAGAGCTGGCAAAAAGTTACCGTAAAAATCAACCAGAAAATGGCCCAATGTTAACAGCCAAAAATATAAATTATTCATGATATCATTTACCTTTATATAAACTTATCACGGATATCAATCCATTGCCTGTAAATGGAAAAATGTAGCTCTCTCCGTCAGCTTTGGCTGGAGTATATCGTATATAGTGTATAATTGGCAATATGGGCCAAGCCTTTTTCTAATCTAGTGTTACTCGGGGGTGATTGGTCATGAACAAAGGGATCATCTGGCTAAAAGCTATGTTCACTGCGGTGTTAATTTTTGCTGGCTTTTTTATTCTGGGAGCTGGACTGCAGGTTGGCTTATCCCAATACCTGCTGCACGGAGGCCTTAAGCAGTATAGTTATCAGCCACCAGCACAGACTGCCCTGTATACCGCTGACAATGAAGTGCTGATGCAGTTCGGCTATGAGCGTCTGCAGCTCGATAGTTATCCTGAATTAATAAGAAAATCGGTAGTCGCCATGGAAGATCGCCGTTTTTATTCGCATGGCGGTATTGATCCTCAGGGTATGCTAAGAGCCCTATGGGTGGATATCAAAATTGGGAAAAAGGCTCAGGGAGCCAGTACCATCACCCAACAGTTAGCTCGTACCCTTTTCCTTACTAATGAAAAGACTATGATGCGAAAAACCAGGGAGATTGTCATAGCTACCGCGCTGGAGAAAAAGTACAGCAAAGATGAGATCCTGACCATGTATCTAAATGAAATCTATATGGGGCGCGGGGTATCCGGGGTCGGTGCGGCTGCCCGCAAGTACTTTGATAAAAGAGTCGACGAGTTAAACGTCAGTGAAATCGCTTATTTAATCGCAATGATCGCCTCTCCGGAACATTTCTCGCCCGATCACGATTTTGCTGCCCTGAAAAAGCGTCAGGAAACCGTACTGGAGGTTATGGAAAAGGATAACCTGATCACTGCGGAACAAACCGCCGCTGCCAAAAATGAGCCGGTTACCATTATCGATAAAAACGACCGGGAAGTAACTCTGTATCCCGGCAGCGGATCAAAAACAGTCAGATTTACTAAAGACGTAGGCCGCAGGATGCAGCATCCTTATATCACAGTTTATATTTTAAACTATCTTAAGTCCGAATATGGGGAAGATGCTGTCTACCGGGGCGGTTTAAAAGTATATACTACGGTAAACGAACGTATGCAGGGGGCTGCCGAACAAGCGATAGATAAACAGTCCTGGAAAGCGGTCGCCAACGCTAACGACGCGGCCCTGGTTTCGGTGGAGCCAGGCACCGGAGCAGTAAGAGCCATGGTGGGGGGGACCGACTTCAATACTAATCAGATTAACATGGCGGTTGCCCCTCGGCAGCCAGGATCAGCAATAAAACCTATGATTTATGCAGGTGCCCTTGATAGTTCCTTAATTGATGACAATACGGTCTTAAATAATATCCCCCGCAATTTTGGCGGAGGCTATACCCCCAGAAATGATTCCAAAAACCCGCCTGATCAGGTAACTGCTCGGATGGCTCTGGTCAGGTCGGAAAACGTAGCCTCAGTTGAAGTTCTGAATTTGCTTGGTGTCCGGAACGCCAGAAGGTATTTGGAGCAGTTTGGGGTGACCACGCTGACAGATCAGGATAACAATCTGGCCATGGGCCTGGGCGGCCTGACCAGGGGTATATCACCGCTGGAGATGGCAGCCGCTTACGCTGCACTGGATGATCAAGGTATTTGGGCTGAACCATACACTATTGAACGTATTGAGGAAGCCAATGGTACTATATTATTTGAACACTCTTTGAACTCTCGCCAGGTCATCAGCAGTGATGCCTCTCGTATGATAACCTCCATGCTGCGGTCAGTTGTCAGCTATGGAACTGGTACTAACGCCCAGATCTATATCCCCAGTGCCGGTAAAACCGGTACTACCTCGGGCCGGCGTGATCTTTGGTTTGTTGGTTACACTTCCAGGCTATCTACCGCCGTTTGGGTCGGTAACAGCAATAACAAATCCACCGGAGCCGGAGTGGCATATGGCGGGCGTGCCTGTGCTCCAGTCTGGCGCAATTACTACAATCAGTTATTAGCTGAAGGTATTTTGGAGACTACTCCCTCTGATGAAAGCCAGCAGGAGGCCCCCCCTCAGGAAAATGTAACCGCGCCAACACCAACTGAACAAACACCAGCAGAGACTCCGAATAACCCGGTGGAAACTCCGACTCAGCCGCCGACAACTGAAGTACCACCTGGCAATACCGGTGAGCAAACACCTCCGGGGGAAACTACCCCTTCCCCGCAGAGCAGTCCCTCCGATACAATTGATTATCCATCAGTTGTCAATCAATAACAAAAACCCGGGCTTTAAAAGCCCGGGCTCCTTACTTTTTCTCATTCTTATTGTTTCTTAAACTCCTGCCCATTCCTTACATAGACCTCACCATTGCCCGATGGCCAGGTAGCACCCTCAATTACTTTTGATACTTGATATACCAATTTACGATCAAATTGCTCTTTTAAGCTGTACTCCAGGATGTAAGATACGTGCCCATCCTCGATTGCCGCATAAAAGTGATCGCCATCAACTCCTTTAAACTCACTGCCAATTTT
>JBLNAA010000204.1:0-13347 GCA_050259135.1 Methylocystaceae bacterium
GTCTTATCAGCCTGATAAATCATATTGTCAGCCTGGTTACGAGTTTCCGCCTCTTCACGGCGCCGCTGATCCTCTTCAGCAAACTTTTCGGCATCCCGAACCATTTTATCGATATCACTATCTGATATCCCGGAATTGGAGGTAATGGCAATTTTCTGTTCCTTGCCGGAAGCCAGATCCTTGGCTGATACATGGACTATACCATTGGAGTCGATATCAAACTTAACCTCGATCTGAGGTATCCCCCGCGGAGCAGACGGCAAACCAACCAGGTTAAAGCGGCCCAAAGTCACATTATCGCCCGCCATAGCCCGTTCACCCTGCAGTACATGAATCTCAACCGATGTTTGATTGTCGGCCGCGGTGGTAAAAATCTGGCTCTTGGAGGTCGGGATCGTGGTATTGCGGTCAATAATTCTGGTGAACACACTGCCCAGGGTTTCAATACCCAGGGACAGCGGGGTTACATCCAACAGCACCACGTCTTTTACCTCACCTGCCAGCACGGCACCCTGGATGGCTGCTCCGATTGCTACTACCTCGTCCGGGTTAATACCTTTAAAGGGCTCTTTGTTCAAATAATCTTTTACTGCCTTTTGAACTGCCGGTACCCTGGTCGATCCGCCGACCATTATCACCTTGTCAATATCACTCGGTTTAAATCCGGCGTCTTTTAAAGCCTGCCGGGTGGGTCCCATGGTCTTTTCCACCAGATCGGCAGTCAGTTCATCAAATTTGGCCCGGGTGAGCTGTTTCTCCAAATGCAGCGGTCCCTCAGGAGTGGCCGTAATAAACGGTATATTAATATCAACAATCTGTAAACTGGACAGCTCGTGTTTAGCTTTTTCTGCTGCTTCCTTCAGTCGCTGGGCTGCCATTTTGTCATTGCGCAGATCTACCCCGTTGCTCTTTTTAAAATCATCAGCCAGGAAATTGATAATTCTTTCATCAAAGTCATCACCGCCCAAACGGTTGTTGCCGCTGGTAGCCTTGACCTCAAAGACCCCGTCACCAATCTCCAGGATGGACACATCAAAAGTACCGCCGCCCAAGTCAAAAACCAGAATGGTTTGGGTACCTTCCTTATCCAACCCATAAGCCAGAGCAGCTGCCGTAGGTTCATTTATAATACGTAAAACTTCCAGACCGGCGATCTTGCCTGCATCCTTAGTTGCCTGGCGCTGAGCGTCAGTAAAATAAGCCGGCACCGTTATGACTGCCTGAGTAATTGTTTCTCCCAGATATGCCTCGGCATCAGTTTTCATTTTCTGCAGGACCATTGCCGAGATTTCCTGCGGAGTATATTCCTTGCTGTCAATCTTTACCTTGTGATTAGTCCCCATATGTCTTTTAATGGAGGCCACGGTGCGATCAGGGTTAGTGATCGCCTGGCGCTTGGCTACTCTGCCGACCATACGCTCTCCAGTTTTAGAAAAAGCCACCACCGATGGCGTAATACGCTCACCCTCCGCATTGGGGATAACAGTGATTTCACCACTTTCCATCACCGCAATACAGGAGTTGGTGGTTCCCAGATCAATTCCGACTACTTTACTCATTTAACAAGCACCTCCCAGGTTTATTGCGGTTGCCCGCTAGTCTTTTTTGCTACTTTAACTAGACTTGGCTTTATAACTCTATCATGAAGCATGTATCCCTTTTGCATTACTTCAATAATGATATTGTCCTCGACTTCATCAGTATATTCTACCATCAGAGCCTCGTGCTTTTCAGGATTATACTCACAATTCAGAGCTTCAATGGCTACCAGACCTTCCTCGCTGAGCAGATCATGCAGTTTGCGTTCTACCATCTCCACTCCTTTAACCAGAGACGGAAAATCTGAGCTTTCGTGGGCTGCCTCCAGTGCACGATCAAAATCATCTACAATTGGCAATAACCTTTTAATTAACGGCAGTGAACTGTAACGAGTCAATTCCTCACGTTCCTTAAGCCAGCGCTTACGGGCATTATCCAGATCAGCCCGGGTTCGTAAAAACAATTCATAATTACTGGCCGCTTCAGTCGTTTTTTCTTCCAGCAGCCGGGTTAAACGGCTGACTTCATCTTCAAGATTAACATTATTTTCCCTTGCAATCGGTTCCTGCTTCTCCTGATTAGTCAAATCATTCATCAATCCCTCACCTCGATTTTTCCTTTAAGCAAAATCAAATTCTTCCCCGGCCACCTCTTTCTTTTTGACAATGGTGTTGATGCGCAGTATCGCTCTTGCCACCTCCCCAGCAGCTTTCAATCCATTGATCTTCACCGGTACTGGATCCACCACCCCAATCTCCCACATATCAGCCACCTGACCCCGGTCACAATCCAGAGCCAGAGCGTGATTTCCAGTCTCACTCTGAGCCGCCAGCACATCACCCAGTTTCTCCAGGGGGTTAAAGCCAGCATTGGCCACCAAACAGGCGAATGGACGGGTCAGGGCTTCACGGACACAAAGCACCCCATAGGATGCCATGCCGTGTACCTGGCGGGACAAGTTCTCCATCGCCAGGGTCAGATATAATTCACATGCCCCGCCGCCAGGGACCATTCCTCCCTTTAGGGCTGCCTGCAGAGCGGCAGCCGCGTCACGGGCCATGCGTTCTTCCTCATCTACCACCTCATCAGTAGCAGCCCCTACCAGCACCGTAGCCAGAGGCTTTCCTTCGCCCCCCATTACTACCGTGTAACCATGGCGCCGGTTAACTTCCACCCTTCGTGCCTGCCCCAAACAACGCGCCAGATCACCAGGATCGCGCTTTAAGGCTATACGTTTAACCATTCGAGCACCGGTATGTTCACATACCCTGAGCAGTTCGCGGTGGGAAACCCGCTCCAGAACCATAACACCAGCCTCAGTTAATATTTCTTCCGCCCGGTCATCTACTCCCCGGTCAACCATTACCACCTTGACGCCCATTTCCACCAAGCGCCGAATATGGACCTCAAACTGGGTATCCAGTTCCATCTGGTAACGGGCACCAGTGTCGGTGGATAATGCTTCTTCCGGGAGCTGTTCCGGCTCCAGGGCATCATCTATTACCAGGATGCGGGGGTAATCCACCGCACCGGGCATATCTCGATTAAGCGGTTCCTTATTCAACAATACTCCCATGAAAACACTGCTGGCCGCACCCGCTCGAGCCACAACTGCATCAGCAAAATTGTAGTCATCCTGCATCAGTTTCTCGGTACCAGTCAGCCGGGCGGCCTCCATCACCTGATCAGCTAAATGCTGGTTTTCACGCGCTGAAATCAATGCTATCCGATACAGCAAGGGATCATGCAGGGAAGTCACTGGCCGGGCTATTTCCAGTACCTGCTTTTCAGCTTCCTTTATCCCCAGGGCAATACCTTCAATTACTTTGGTAACCGGTACTCCTTTTAATACCTGGGAAGTTCCTTCAGCCACCAGATTGCTGGCGATGATGGTTGTAGTTGTCGTACCGTCTCCGACTTTATCCTGCTGGTTCTTAGCCGCATTGATAATCATTCGAGCTGCCGGATGTGATACTTCCATAAGTTTTAAGATGGTAACCCCGTCATTGGTGATGACTACATCACCAAAGCGATCAACCATCATGGTATCCAATCCTTTGGGACCAATCGTACCTTCTACCGTCTTGGCCACTACCCGGGCAGCGTTGGCATTAGTCAAAAGGGCTTGAAATTTTTCATCCACTTCCTGTGGAGTTGTAACTGGTTGTTCGGGCACCTTTTCGCCCCCCATTATTTAAACTTATCAACCATATCCTGAATTATGTTGCGTACCGTTTCCACCGTGGCTGAGGCTCGCCAGTACTGCATACGCACGGGGCCGATCAATCCTATTCTCCCCACCGTGCCATCCCCCAAGTCATAGGCGGTAAACACAATACTCAACTCTTTTACGACTTCATTTTCCTGACCGATTTTTATTTTTACTTCCTTTAAGTCTTTGTCTTCCAGAAGTTTTTTAATATACTGGTCTTCTTCCAAAACACCCAAAATACGCTTCAGTTTATCCAGATCTTTAAATTCCGGTTCATTTAAAATGTTGAGAGCTCCAGCTACCCTGGTTTTCTCCTCCTGGGAATCGATCAAAAGATCATCTATGGCCTCCAGTGCAGTATCAATAACCTGCCGCCGATGTGCCAATTCCTGACGTAAGCTTTGCAATACGGTACCACGCATATTCTTTATACGGGTTCCTACCAATTGCCGGTTGAACAACTCAGTAACCTGTTCCAAATCCCTGGCAGTGAGGCTTTCGGCTATATCCAGCTTCCGGTGCATGATCATACCCTTGTCGGTGATTAACACCAATAAGGCCCGCCCTGCTTCCAGGGGAATTAACTCTAATTTGCGAAATCCCTCACTCCCCTGGGGAACGGTACTGACCACCAGGGAGGCATAATTAGAAAAGTTTGAGAGAACATTGCTGGTCTGCTGTACCAGATCCTCCATGCCATTGACTTTTTCCCGCAGTATACGTCTTAAAAAGTCCTGGTCACGATCGGTCAGCTCCTCCGGTTCCATCATGCAGTCCACAAAATAACGGAATCCTTTTTCCGAAGGGATGCGCCCAGCCGAAGTATGTGGCTGTTCCAGGTACCCCATTTCCTCCAGATCCGACATTTCGTTGCGCACAGTGGCCGCACTGACTCCCAGATCAGATTGGCGGGCTATAGAACGCGAACCCACCGGTTCAGCAGTTTTCACATATTCTCTGATTACTGCTTCCAGGATCTTTTTCTTCCGTTCATCAAGCTGCATCCCACCACCCCCCTGTTAGCACTCTCTTGCTTTGAGTGCTAATGAAGTCTACTAAAAAAATAGCCTCAAAATTATACTTTGTCAAGTTATACTCGTACTTAGAATACCCAAATTTAAGGGATTACTCCTCTTTATTAGCACATTATCAATGCCATTCTTACTGCATCAGCTGGTTTATTTAATCTAGTTTTTCCAGGTTCGCTTTCATCATAAATATTTGGTCCCCAGGGTATTACAATTCAGTTTTAATTGGTGCTGCTTAAGCAGGGATTGGCAGCTAATTGTCTAATAGCTAGTTAGATTGTCTTATGCTTTGCAGGATAGCTATAGGAGTGACTATAAATGAAGAAATTCTTAATTATCGCGATTTTGATCAGCATGGTTTTAATTGTGGGCGGCTGCTTTGCCAAACCACAGGAAAAAAGCTCCGCTCCCCAGACCAAAGCGGAATATACGGCCAAGGTTGCAACTCTACGGGGGCCATCAGCGGTTAGCATAATCCCGATGATCGATGCTAAGACCAGCCTTTCTGAAAAGGTTAAAGCCGAATATCAGCTGTACAACTCCCCTGATATCTTAGCTCCTGATTTGATTAAGGGACAGGTTGATGCTGCCCTGCTGCCTCCCAACCTGGCCGCCAAACTATATAATAAGGGAGCCGACTATCAGCTGGTTGGGGTAACCTGCTGGGGAGTTATGTACCTGGCCAGTAATAACCCTGAACTGACCAGCATCAAGCAGTTGAAAGGGCAGCAGTTGTTTATTACTGATAAAGGGGCCACCCCGGATCTGGTTTTAAAATATCTGTTGGCCAAAAACAATATGTCAGCTAATGATGTTAAGTTGGATTATTCTCTCGGCCAGACTGAATTAGCTCAGAACATGGCAGCTGGCAGGGTTAATGCCGGATTATTGGTTGAACCCTGGCTGACCGTGGTTACTTCAGGTAATCCCAAGGTAAATACCATTATTGATATACAAAAGGAATGGCAGGCAGCCACTGACAACCAACCCCTGCCCCAAACCTGCCTGGTGGTTAAAAAGAGTCTGATCGCCGAGCATCCGGAGGTCGTGGCTTCACTGGTGAAAGAAATTAACCAGGCCATTGAATGGGTGAATGCTCATCCCCAGGAAGCAGGGGCTTTGGTGGAGAGAAATAATATTGGCATGAAAGCCGCGGTAATAGCCAAAGCCATACCTCGTCTCAACCTGCGCTTTGAAAATGCAGCTGCCAGCCGCCCGGCTATACAAAGTTTTTTTAAGATAATTAATCAGGCTGATCCCACCAGTACGGGAGGTAGGCTACCGGACGATGGCTTCTACTACCAAAAATAAGCTCGCATTTTTAGCTTCGGTCGGCTTTTTACTTGTGGTTTGGCAGGTCATCGCCCTGGCTGCCGGGTCACCGTTTATTTTTCCCGGGCCTGTAACTACGCTGCGGGAACTGTTTTACCTGCTGGGTCAGGCAGAGTTTTGGCCGGCAATCAGCACCACTGTGCTGCGGGGATTAGCTGGCTTTATAATTTCCTGTCTGCTGGGCCTGGCTCTGGGATTAGCGGGTGGAATAAACCGCACCGTTTTTTTGTTGCTGCAGCCGATCATGGCGGTTATTCGCTCAACCCCGGTAATGTCTGTGGTAATTCTGGCTATAATCTGGACCAACAGTGATCTGGTCCCGGTAATGGTTTGTCTGTTAATTGCCTTCCCCATTCTCTACGGTAATGTGGTGGAAGGTATCCGAAATGTGGATAATCAGCTGGTTCAAATGGCCTCAGTATATAAAGTGCGGCGGCGGCGGTTATTTTTTGAATTATATCTGCCATCAATGGTGCCGTTTATGGTAGCTGGAGCATCCAATGCCATGGGTATTACCTGGAAGGTCATCATCGCTGCTGAAGTGCTGTGCCAGCCGCTGCAGGCGGTAGGAACCCAAATGATGTGGGCAAAAATGAACCTGGATACCCCCCGGGTATTAGCCTGGACGGTGGTTCTGGTTACCGTCAGCTATTTGTTTGAGTTTGCCATGCGTTCACTGGAACAGCGCTTTAAGCTATGGAGATGATATAGTGCATCTGCGAATAAATAATATTAGCAAGCGTTTTTCTGATTTACCGGTATTCAATCAGATGACACTGGAACCTAAAGTTAATCGGTTAACCTGTATCTTAGGGCCATCTGGCTGCGGCAAAACCACTTTGCTGCAGATCGTCGCGGGTTTAGTTAAGCTGGATGACGGGAGCCTGGAAGGGTTCGCTGAGCAAACCATCAGCTATATATTTCAAGATCCGCGTTTATTAAATTGGAAGACAGTTGCCGGCAATCTTGATTTTGTTTTAAAAGATGGGTTTCCCCCGGCCCAGCGGCGTGATATAATCCGGCATTACCTGAAGCTGGTTGAATTAACTGGCTTTGAAGACTATTATCCGTATCAGTTGAGTGGAGGAATGCGGCAGCGAGTAGCAATCGCACGTGCCTTCGCTTATCCATCAACTTTACTCTTAATGGATGAACCATTTTCCGGACTCGATCTCGGGCTGAAACGAAACTTGATTAATGCCTTTATTCGTTTGTGGACCAATGACCGCCGGACGGTTTTTTTCGTCACCCATGACATTAATGAAGCCCTGCTGCTTGGTGATGACATCCTGGTGTTAACGCAGCGCCCAGCCCAAATTAGGAGTCGTCTCTACATTGATATACCTCAGGGAGAGCGTAATCTGGACAGCCCCATCATGGCTGAGTACTATAAGGATCTTTATCAGCAGGTAACCATAAATTGATCGGCGACTTGAATCAAGGGGAGGTATCCTGATGCCCAAGACTTATATTCTGGCGATTGATCAAGGCACAACCGGCAGTACGGTATTGATTATCGACCATACCGGCAACATTGTATCACGTGCTTATAGAGAATTTTCTCAGATATATCCACAGCCGGGTTGGGTAGAACATGACCCGCAGGAAATCTGGGAGGTAACTTACCAGACGGCAATACAGGCTATGAAACAGGTTAATATAACTGCTCAAAATCTCAGCGGTATTGGTATTACCAACCAGCGTGAAACCACTATTGTGTGGGAGCGGGATACCGGCCGCCCGATCAGTAATGCTATCGTCTGGCAGTGCCGACGCACTGCTCCCATTTGTGAACAAATGAAAGCTGCCCATTTGGATGAAATGATCAGAAACAAGACTGGTCTGGTGATAGATGCCTACTTTTCGGCTACTAAATTGGCATGGATTCTGAATTCGATCCCCAGGGCCCGTGAAAGGGCCGAACGGGGAGATTTATTGTTTGGCACCGTGGATTCCTACCTGGTCTGGAAACTAACCGGCGGCAAGGTCCACATAACCGATTATTCCAATGCTTCCCGTACCATGCTTTACAACATTCACACCCTGGAGTGGGATCAGGAATTGTTAGACTACTTTGATATTCCCCGGATCATGATGCCCCAGGTAAAGGCCTCCAGTACAATTTACGGTTATACTGATCCCGAATTATTTGATGCCCCCATTCCCGTAGCCGGAATTGCCGGAGATCAGCAGGCCGCCCTTTTTGGTCAGACTTGCTTTGTACCCGGCAGCGCCAAAAACACGTATGGAACAGGATGTTTTTTATTGATGAATACCGGAGATCAGGCCATTAGCTCTCCGCACGGGCTCTTAACCACTATTGCCTGGGGTATTGGTGATAAAGTCGAATATGCGCTTGAAGGCAGTATTTTTATCGGCGGGGCTGCTATTCAGTGGCTCCGTGATGAGATGAAAATACTATCAACCGCAGCGGAATCAGAGAGTCTGGCCCTGTCGATCCCTGATAATGGCGGTGTTTATCTGGTACCAGCCTTTGTGGGTCTGGGTGCTCCCCATTGGGATATGTATACCCGTGGTACTGTAGTCGGCCTCACCCGTGGTGCTGGCCGCGCCCATTTAACCCGGGCGGCTCTGGAAGCGATCGCTTATCAAACATACGACATACTGCAGGTAATGGCACGGGACGCCCATATTACATTAGACTCGCTTAAGGTAGATGGCGGAGCGGCGGTCAATAACTTTCTTATGCAGTTCCAGGCTGATATGCTGGGGGTTTGCGTAGAACGGCCGCGGGTTACAGAAACTACCGCTATTGGGGCCGGATTTTTAGCTGGCCTGGCGACTGGTTACTGGAAAGATTTTGAGGAATTACGGGCTACCCGTAAGGTTGACCAGTCATTTATACCGCAGATGAAAAATGAACCGCGCCGCAAACTTTTAGAAGGCTGGCAGCGGGCCATGGATTGTGCACACAGCTTTCGGGTGGAAGCTTGATTAGCGTTAAACAAGGGGGCATAAACCGTTGGAAGAAAAGATCTACTACCTGGACTTTGATTTCCTGGAGCAATTTATGACGGATGTATTTGTCGGCCTGGGGGTACCAGCACCTGATGCTCAGATTTGTGCCAATGTACTGATCACTTCGGATCAGCGGGGTATAGATTCTCATGGTATCGGGCGCCTGAAACCAATCTACTATGATCGGGTTAAAATGGGTATTCAACAGGCTGTAACCAATTTTGAAGTGGTAAGGGAGAGTCCTACCACTGCGGTAGTCAATGGTCACGATGGTATGGGGCATGTTATTGCTTATCGGTCCATGGAAATGGCGATTGCCAAAGCCAGTACCTATGGAATGGGTATGGTTGCGGTACGCAACTCCACTCATTATGGCATAGCCGGTTATTATGCGCTGATGGCCGCCAAAAATGGTATGATTGGGGTAACCGGGACTAATGCCCGTCCTTCTATTGCCCCCACTTTTGGAGTAGAAAATATGCTGGGAACCAATCCCCTGACGATAGGAATCCCCACTGATGAGGATTTTCCGTTTGTAATTGACTGCGCCACCTCGGTATCCCAACGCGGTAAAATCGAGGTCTATGATCGTATGGACAAGGATATTCCGCCCGGCTGGGTCATTGATGTCAATGGTCAGACCCGCACTGACACTAAACAGATTTTAAAGGATCTGGTTACTGGTCAGGCAGCTCTTACTCCTCTGGGTGGATTAGGTGAAGATCAGGGCGGTTACAAAGGTTATGGTTATGCCACGGTAGTGGAAATATTATCAGCTGCCCTGCAGGGAGGAGCATTTCTCAAGGCTTTAACTGGTTTTGACAGTCAGGGGAAACCGCAGCCCTATCATCTGGGGCATTTTTTCCTGGCGGTTAATGTTGAGGCTTTTACCCCGCTGACTGAATTCAAAGCTGCTGCTGGAGAAATTTTACGGCAGCTGCGCAACTCACGGAAAGCCCCCGGAGCTGAGCGCATCTATACGGCAGGGGAAAAAGAACATTTGGCCTGGTTAACCCGGCAGACTACCGGGGTGCCGGTTGGACGCGTACTGCAGCAGCAAATGATACAAATGCGTGATGAACTAGGTCTAAATCAGTATCACTTTGACTTTGAATAAATATGGGGTAAACAAAAAGGAGAAGGTTATGGGTGAGATTAGAAAAGATATGGTTCGTGATCAATGGGTAGTTGTTAACCTGGACCGCGTAGTTAAACCACGTGATCTTCCGGTTCCCCGGCTGGGTAAATCTGAAGCTATCGGCGGCTTTTGTCCTTTTTGTCCAGGTAATGAAGCGATTACCCCGCCGGAATGGCTGGCGGTCAGGCCGCAGGGAAGCCCTCCCAACAGCAGCGGATGGGATATCCGGGCCATTCCCAATAAATTTACCGCCTTTTCACTATTAACCGCATTTACGGAAGCTGATGACGGCCTTAATCAATATCGTTCCGGTTTCGGCGATCATGAAGTTATTATCGAAAGCCCTGAACACGGTGTGGAGTTTCATCAGCATAACCTCGACCGGGTCAGCTCAGTCCTGCAGGTGGTTCAGACCCGCTTTAACGATCTGACTTCTGATCAGCGGATCAAACATATACAGATTTATAAAAACCGGGGGCTGTTTGCAGGAGCTTCCCTGCATCACAGTCACCTGCAGTTAATATCCCTGCCTTATGCCACCAATCAATATCAGGGGGCGGAAAAGTATTATGCCGTCACTGGCCGCTGTCTGTGGTGCGATATGCTGGAACGGGAAAAACAGCTGAATGAGAGAATTATTGCCCGGGAAAAAGGCTACACCGTACTAGCCCCCTATGCATCGCGCTTCTCCTATGAAACCTGGATTGTGCCTGATGAGCATCAGCCGGATATATCCAGGTTAGATACCGAGCAGCTGCGCAATCTGGGTTCCCTGATGCTGAAAACGAGCGGTCTTTTAGTAGATCTTCTGAATAATCCTTCATATAACATCGTTTTTAATAACGGGCCGGTAAATGTACCCCATCGGGAGCCTTATCACTGGTATATTGAAATCTTTCCCCGCTTGATAGTACAGGCAGGTGTGGAAGTGGCCACCGGTATGTATATGAATCCGATATCACCGGAATGGGCGGCCGAGAATATGCGTGAACACTGGTAGAGGCAATTATTATGCGGACTGACCCATACGCATCCCTTTGCTCTAGGCCGTGCTCCAGCGCAGCTGCCTACTTGATGACGTCGCTGTCGGGATGCTAATGGCATCCGCAACAAATTGATCCGATCTGACGACAAAGAGCTGTCCATTTACTGTGGACAGCCCTTTTCTCTTCCACCTTTATGTTATATGAGCCAAAATCCATTCAGCAACCACATCAAGCACCTCTGACTGTTCCGGCTGCTTTTCGTTCATGGTTTCATGATACAGGCCAGGAAATGCCTGATACTTTTTATCAACTGACCGGGCGGCACCAAATACCTGCTCGCTGCCGGTAATACTAACTATCTTGTCCCCGCTGCCATGGATAACCAGGAGCGGCATGGTCAATTCTGCTGCCCGCTTCAATATCTGACGAGTGTTATCTAATATCTCGGTATACCAGCGGGCTGATATTTTATCATGTACCAGCGGATCATCCAGGTAGGCTTTAACCACCTCCCGGTCTTGTGAAAGATCATCGGCACTCAGTCCATTGGGGAATGTGGTCGCTGGTGCCAGCCGGGAAAGCAGGCGTAAAAGCTTATCCTGCCAGCCCGGCGGCGCAGTCCCTGGAATAAGTCCCGCTGCCGACAGGATCAAACCATCTATATCATCCGGGTGTTCCAGAGCATACCGTCCGGCGATAGCTCCCCCCATGCTGTGACCCAGCATAACCAGCGGCAGACCGAGATTTTGTCGGTGGGCTAAATCCACCACCAGCTTAAGATCTTCGATATAGTAGATAAACCTTTCCAGATGGCCGCGTTTGCCCTGTGATTTACCATGCCCCCGGTGATCAATGGTATAAAAGGATATGCCCTCTCCGGCCAACCGATTGATTATATTGCCGTAACGTCCGCCATGCTCACCCAGACCATGTACGAAAACTACTATCCCGCGCGGATTAGTAACCGCCCATGAGTGCCAAAACAGCGAGATATCACCCTGGCCGCGAAGATTGCCTGAACTCTCGATATAATTACTCATGTTTTACCCCTCCCGGTCTTAGTTCCTTAAAGCACCGTATTCGGTAAAGGAGGGCGCTATTCCTCCCCGTTTCCCATTACAATCCTTCAGGTTTAGCCCTACCGGGAAAGTAAAAAGTGCAAAAAGGAAATTGCCTCCTAATGGGGAATTGCATATTATTAACGGGGGAGTGAAAGAAAATGTTATTACCAATAAGTGACCGGGTACATCTGGTGGTGAACGAAACCGGATTTACCTATAGTAATTGTTTGCTCATCGAAGATGATGTTCGCCTGCTTATTGACAGCGGCGCCGGTGATGCTTTGCAGGAGGCCGACCCTGCTCATATTGATTTATTGCTCAATACCCACCATCATATTGATCATATCCGGGGCAATGATCAATGTACCGCTGCCAAAATCATGACTCACCCATTAGAGGTTGAGTCCATGCAATCATTGAACAAATTGACGGCAACTGATGGCTGGCAGGAGTTGATGGGCGAAGAGATAATTATGGATCCGGCAGCATTGAATGCCCATTTTGAAATATGTGACCGAGTTGATGGGGTGTTTAATGACGAGCAGGTATTTGACACCGGCCATATGCAACTTCAGGTACTGCATACTCCAGGACATTCAACCGGCCATTGTGCGTTCTGGGTACCCGATGCTGACCTGGTCTTCCTGGGTGATATCTGCCTGAGTAAGGTAGGTCCCTGGTATGGAGGACCGGAAGCGGATATTGATAGTTTACTGACCTCAATTGATCGAATTATTGAATTAAAGCCGGGACGGCTGACCACCGGGCATATCAACCATATTGTAAGTGAGAATATTACCGGCGTTTTGACAGAGTACCGGGATCGTATCGGCAAACGCGAGCAGCGGATCTTACGGCACCTGAAGCAGCAGCCTGCTGATATCGATACCCTGACTGACCATCATTATATTTACCGGCTGCACCCGACGCCCTTTGTGGTTTTCTGGGAAAAGTACATGCTGAAAAAACATCTGGAAAGATTACTGTCGCAAGGTGAAATTGAGGAGATTGAACCCGGCCTTTATCAGGCCAGGTAATTACCAAACTGTCTCCCTGGCCGCTGTTTCTATTC
>JBLNAA010000205.1:0-3694 GCA_050259135.1 Methylocystaceae bacterium
GCGGCAAGGTAGCACTTTATGAACCCTCACATGGTTCGGCTCCTGATATTGCCGGGCAGAATAAAGCCAATCCGCTGGCTACCATTTTGTCAGCAGCCATGCTGCTTCGCTACTCCTTCAATCTGGAGGCGGAAGCCCTGGCGGTGGAAAAAGCAGTCCGCGAGGTACTGGCCGCCGGTTATCGTACCCCCGATCTGATGGAACCAGGCAAGCAGCTGGTAGGTACCGCTTTGATGGGTGACCTGGTAGCAGCTCGTATTACCGCTTAAAAATGAGAAAAGGTGCCAGGCACCGATTCTCATTTTTCATTAATAACACTGGGAGAGTGATTAAAGTCCATGGGGATTTAGCAAATAAGATAGTTATATATGATACTACGCTGCGTGATGGTTCGCAGGGGGAAGGCATCTCCTTTTCCGTGGAAGACAAAATCAGGATCGCGCATAAGCTAGACTGGTTGGGCGTGGATTATATAGAAGGCGGCTGGCCGGGCAGCAACCCTAAAGATCTGGAGTTTTTTCGGCTGGCCGCTGAACAGAACTGGCAGCATGCTAAGATTACTGCCTTTTCCAGTACCCGTCGTCCCGGAGCAGGCGTTAAGCAGGATGCCAATATTCAAACCCTGGCAGCTTCAGGGGTTAGTCACTGTGCTATCTTCGGCAAGACCTGGGATTTTCATGTCCTTAAAGCTCTGGAGACCACCCTGGAAGAGAATCTGCGGATGGTGGAAGAAACCGTAGCCTACCTGACCGCTCGTGGTATCGAGGTCATGTTTGATGGGGAACACTTCTTTGATGGATTTAAAAATAATCCCGATTATGCCCTGCAGGTATTAAAAGCTGCCCGGGCTGGCGGTGCTCAGTGGTTGGTTTTATGCGATACCAATGGCGGCTGTCTGCCCTGGGAGGTTGAAGAGATAGTGGCCCGGGTCTATGCTGAAGTTGGCGGCCTGCTGGGGATTCATGCTCATAATGATTCAGCATGTGCCGTAACCAACTCCCTAGCGGCGGTAAAGGCAGGGGCTGCCCAGGTACAGGGTACCATCAATGGTTACGGAGAACGCTGCGGCAATGCTGATTTAAGTGCGATTATTCCTAACCTGGAGCTGAAAATGGGACGGGAAGCACTGCCCATGGGGCTGTTATCCCGGCTTACTGAGACCGCACGCTTTGTGGCTGAGATTGCCAATATGCCGCATGCCAATGGGCAGCCCTTTGTCGGTTATGGTGCCTTTGCTCACAAAGGGGGAATCCATGTCAGCGCTCTGGCCAAGGATCCCTTAACTTATGAGCATCTCAATCCCGAAGAGGTAGGTAACAGCCGCCGGGTATTAGTCTCCGAACTGTCCGGTATGTCCAACCTGCTGTATAAAGCTAGGGAATTGGGTATCGAATTTGACGAACAGGATGAGGCGGCCCGGGAGGTAGTCAAACAGCTGAAAGAGCTGGAGCATATGGGCTTTCAATTTGAAGGTGCTGATGCTTCCCTGGAGCTGTTCTTACGCCGTCACCTGTCAGCTTATAAAGACTATTTCAAGCTGGCTAATTTTAAGATCCTGGTGGAAAAACGGGAAGAGGATGGCTTTAATTCGGAAGCTATGGTTAAATTAGGGATTGCCGATGAATTTGTGCATACCATATCCGAAGGTGACGGGCCGGTAAATGCACTCGACAACGCCCTGCGCAAGGCTCTTTGCTCGATTTTCCCGGCGATTGGTGATATGCATCTTACCGATTACAAGGTACGTGTCCTTGATGGTATCGATGGTACTGCCGCTCGCGTCCGGGTTATGATCGATTCTGCCGATCAGCACGATCAGTGGACGACGGTCGGGGTTTCAGAAAACATTATTGAAGCCTCCTGGCAGGCACTTGAAGACTCGGTGAATTACAAATTGCTCAAGGATGAAATAAAGAGTTAGAAATAAAGTTAGTTAACAGGCCGTGCCGCAAAGCGCGGCTTTTTTATTTGCAGCAGAAAAATATCTGGCAGCAAGGTTATACTGTATTTATAACCGTGGTGAGGGGTTGGATACATGGATTTTACAAATCTGATGGAACTTATCAAGCAGCCCGGGCACTTTGTCTGGACCCTGCTGGATATTGCCATTATATCTTACATAATTTATCGACTGCTGCTGCTTATCCGTGATACCAGAGCCGAGCAGCTTCTAAAGGGTCTGGTAGTCCTGTTAGGGCTGTCCCTGGGTGCCCGCTATCTGGGATTAGATGCCCTGAAGTGGCTGATGGATAAGATCTGGACCATGCTCTTTATTGCCCTGCCGGTAGTATTTCAGCCCGAGCTGCGGCGAGCCTTGGAGCAGTTAGGGCGTACCTCCTTTTTGCAGTCCAACCGTTACAGCCTTATTGAAGAGGAGATTAACGAAGCCATTACGGAAACAGTCGAAGCATGTCAGCGTATGGCGGCAGACCGCACCGGAGCGCTTATCGTTTGGGAGCGGGAGACCGGCCTGGACGAATATATGGAGACCGGAACCCGGGTGGAGGCGGTGGTAACCTCGCAGCTGCTGCTCAATCTTTTTGTTCCTAACACTCCCCTGCATGATGGAGCGATTATTATTCGTCACGGCCGCATTGAAAGTGCTGGCTGTGTGCTTCCGCTCACCGATAACAAACAACTGGACTGGCGGCTGGGTACCCGCCACCGGGCAGCGCTGGGTATATCTGAAGTTTCTGATGCCCTGGTAGTCGTTGTTTCTGAAGAAACCGGGACGATTTCCGTGGCCGACGGCGGGCGGATATCGCGTAATTTTACCGGCGAACAGCTGGAAAAGCTGCTTCGGTCTGAACTGTTGGAGCACCGGCCGCGCTCCTGGCACTTTTCGCTCGAAAACCCCATTCAATAGGTTAATAGTTCAATAATATAAGATGGTACTCCTTAACGGCGGTCAGCCGACCAGGGGGTACCATTTTCCATTTTATGGATGGAGTTATTTACCACCAGGATAAATATGAAACAACGTCGAATTTTGTTACAAGCCGAGAGGTAGTGTTTTTAAAAAAGAGGAGGAAGTTATGAAGAAAAGATTCACAGCATTTTTACTTGGCACTTTATTGATGACAACATCCTGGTTAGGATCAGCCCAACCGGCACAGGCACAGACGACGACTACCAATGGATGTCAGCTGTCCTTTTTCGGTAATCAACAGAGCTTGTATGATGTCCTGGCAGCGTTATTCGGCACCCAGCCGAGTAATACTAATACCACCTCGGGCAGTGATAACAGCAATTCTGGCAGTACCAGCGGTTCCGGCTCTACCTCAGGCACCACCAACTCCGGATCCACTACCGGCGGCAGCAGTACCACAACTAATGGTTCTGATACTGCTAACACCGGCAGTACCGGGTCAACTACGGCCCTGACCACTGCCGAAAAGAATTACCAAAAGTACCTGCCCAATTACCAATCTCATGAAGTTCCAATCGTGGACAGCTATCGGCAGAATTATGATGGCAGCTTAGCTCAGGCGATAGTGGGCAGGGCAATCTGGTATATGGAATATGGTTACATGGTATATGGTCATCATAAGTACTGGGATACCGGTTACATCGATTGCTCCAATTTTGTCTCCCTGGTTTACAAAGATTTTGGCTATACTGTAACCTCAACCGCCCGCAAATACAACACGGTCGGTACCAAGGTGGAGGGGGTTTACTCCGAGAAGCTCTCCAC